>JAFTEU010000023.1 GCA_017453505.1 Muribaculaceae bacterium | reverse complement strand
TTTCAGTTTTCAGTGGTGATGCCTATAGCCTCATGGCTGCTGGTGTTCCACAACTTGATGTTGCGGTTCCAGTTGTCGATGTCCCGCCTCTTGATGTGAGGTTGGCGCAGGGTCATCACCTTGCGATAGACAATTGTGTGGTCGCCTTTACTGCGATAGGTGCATGACAAGTCGACATAGGCATTGCTGACATTGAAGTCGTCGGGCAAGTTGTTACAACGGCAACCCTGTGGCAGGGTGAGTTCCACTTCGCGCACCTGTCGGCAGGGCATGGGCAGTACATAATCGTTGACTCGCTTGGTAGTGTCGATCGGACTTGCAAACAGCATGTTGTCGGGATCGAGTTCAATGTATAGCTCGCCGTCGATTTTCTCGATGGAATGGCTGTCAATGATATGGCCGGTCAGCACGGCCCACTGGCTGCGGCAGTCCTTGTCCAGCCATGAGGCATCGGTGACCTGGTTGGCATGGTCATCGTCGTTGAGGGCATTGCGCTCAAAGGCCAGTCGACCCTGTGCATCCCTGCTGTCGTAGGCGGTCAGCAGGAATTCCTTCATGTCGCCGCTCATCCAGCGGCTGGCGGTTCCCTCAAGCTGGCTTTGACCGTCAAGTGAGAGTGAGATGTGGATGCTGTCACAGCTAGCGCTGGCGGGAAGAGTGGGGACGGTGCGTAACGTGGGTGCTCCTCCTGGTTGCTCGACCATGACCTCCATGCCCTGCACGTTGCTGGGAATGTGGCCCAGCGGGATGTGGTTGCAGGTGGCGTCCAGGTAATAGGTCTTGCCTTGCCACTCCAGCGTGCAGATGGCATGGTTGATGGCGGCTAGGGTGGGAATCTCACTCATGCGGCATGCGGCCTCGGCAGTACCCACGTCGGTCAGGCGCGCATCGAAGCCCTGGGCTGTGAGCAGCGTCTTTAGCAACAGGGCCATGCCCTTGCAGTCGCCATAGCGCTTGCGCACGACCTCGGCTGGCGTGTCGGGCTGATGCTTGCTCACACCAGCCTCCTGAGCCACATAGCGCACATTCTCCTGCACCCAGGCCAGCGTGTTGCTGATTTTGTCCAGCTCACTCTGACTTTCCTTATTCATCTGCTCTAGAATCCGTGGCAAGTCGGGAATTGTGGTATCGACATCCGACAGTTGTCGTCCCCACGCAAACATGTCGGCGGCATCCTTGAAGGAGCCCACGACAAACACCGCGGGATAGACACTCGACACATTGGGCGCATTTTCCTCATGCTTGATGGGTGCCATGTCGTTGATGGTGTAGGTTACCGTCATGCCTCCGCCTTTCTCCTTGCGCTCGATGGTGACATCAGGTGTCATGTTCTTGTCAACCAGCTGATAATGCTCAAATCCCTTCGGGAGAATGAAGGTGACAGTCTTGTGCTTGACGAAATATTGTTCGCCCAGCACGATGCGCGTGAAATAGTGTAGGTCGGTGAAGGTGCGTTCATAGGTCAGTCTGCGCTTTCGGCCCCATCGGCCCAGGGTCACATCGAAGTAACACACGCGGGAGTCGTCAAAGAACACGTTCTCGGGTGTGGCCGACCGATAGTTCGCATTGTAACCGTCACAGCGGACTGCGTCCAGCTTGATGTAGTCGCCATAGAAGACAGCCGGCTGTATCTTCACGTCATACTGCCGCAGGGACTCATACTCAATCGTTGTCTTGTTCTTGACAATGGGCTTGCCGCCATTGATCTTGAACTCATACACCTCGCTACATGTGCTCACCATCACCTCGTCGTCGCGCGACTGGGCGGCAAGCGATGTTGGCAAAACTGCAATACTACACATTATTGACACCATGAGCAGGCGCTTGAAAAATGTCTGTATCATTATTATATATTGTTGATGATGTTATCGGGAAGAATTGCCAAGGACTTGAGATCGCAAAATTACTTAAAAACCATCAAACGAGCACAAAATCTGACTTCATTTAACAGTTTGTAATTAACTCATTTACAATGCGTTGAAAAATAAAAAGTTCATCATCGGCTTTTGGCGGTTCACAAGAGGGCTTTTTCCTGAATCAGGAGGGGCTGAACGGCCAATGAGAGTAATGCTTGCCTCATGGTAAAATCTGGTTTCTCATGAGATGGTTCTTGCGGGTTGCCTGTGTTAATCTTTTAACAATATATGTGTTAAATTAACGTGATTTTCACGCAGGGGTGTTGGGTAAAGATGTATTTTTGCACGTTGTAAAAAAGAATCAACAACGACAATAAAAGAGAAAACCAATATTGTTATGGCAGAAACAGTCAATATCAGGGAATTAAATGACCTGATTGCAAGTAAAAGTAATTTCGTGAACATGATCCGTCAGGGCATGGATCAGACCATTGTGGGCCAGAAGCACCTGGTCGACTCGTTGCTCATCGCACTGCTCGCCAACGGGCATGTGCTGCTCGAGGGCGTCCCCGGTCTGGCCAAGACCAAGGCCATCAGCACACTGGCATCGCTGATCGATGCCCGCTTCTCGCGCATCCAGTTCACGCCCGACCTGCTTCCCGCCGACGTGGTGGGTACCATGATCTACAGCATCAAGAAGGAGCAGTTCGAGGTGAAGAAGGGTCCAGTATTTGCCAATTTTGTCCTTGCCGATGAGATCAACCGTGCTCCCGCCAAGGTACAGAGCGCCCTGCTCGAGGCCATGCAGGAGCGTCAGGTGACCATCGGAGAGCAAACCTTCAAGCTTGACGACCCCTTCCTGGTACTGGCTACCCAGAACCCCATCGAGCAGGAAGGTACCTATCCGTTGCCCGAGGCCCAGGTGGACCGTTTCCTGATGAAGGTCATCATCGGCTATCCCAGCAAGGCTGAGGAGGGCGAAATCATCAAGATGAACATAGCCCCCGACCCCGTGCAGGTACGCCCGATGGTATCGCCTGCCGACATCGTCGATACCCGCAAGGTCGTGCAGCAGATCTATATTGATGAGAAGATCCAGAAGTATATCGTGGACATCGTGTTTGCCACACGTTTCCCGACTGATTACGGCCTGAATGACTTGAAGAGCATGATCTCCTTCGGCGCTTCGCCCCGTGCCTCAATCAACATGGCTCTGGCATCGAGGGCCTATGCCTTCTTGCGCAACCGCGGCTACGTTATCCCCGAAGACGTGCGTGCCGTCTGCCATGACGTGATGCGTCACCGCCTGGGTCTGACCTACGAGGCCGAGGCCAATAACATTACTGCCGACGAGATCATCAGCAACATCCTCGACAAGATCGCAGTGCCTTGATTGGGAATTAGGAATTAGGAATTGACTTTTCTAGATTTTCTAGAAACTCTATAAACTAAGGACTAATTGGGACTAAGGACTATAAACTATAATGGATACCAATGAACTGTTGCGCAAGGTCCGGAAGATTGAAATCAAGACCAAAGGACTGTCGCAGAACATATTTGCCGGCGAGTACCACTCGGCCTTCAAGGGCAGGGGTATGACCTTCAGCGAGGTGCGCGAGTACCAGTATGGTGACGACGTGCGCGACATCGACTGGAATGTCACGGCCCGTTACAACCGCCCCTATGTCAAGGTCTATGAGGAGGAACGCGAGCTCACGGTGATGCTGCTCGTTGACGTGAGCGGCAGTAAGGACTTTGGTGCCGTGGGAGTCGCCAAGCGTGAGATGATGGCCGAGATCGGTGCCACCATCGCGTTCTCGGCTATCCAGAACAATGATAAGGTGGGCGTGATCTTCTTCAGCGACAAGGTGGAGAAATTCATCCCTCCCAAGAAGGGGCGCAAGCACATCCTGCTCGTCATTCGCGAGCTGCTTGACTTCCAGCCCGAGGGCACCGGTACCGACATCAACATGGTGCTGGAGTATATGACCGGCGCGTTGAAAAAGCGCTGTACCACCTTCCTTGTGAGTGACTTTATCGATGAGCATGACTACAGCAAGTCGCTGTCTATCGCCAACCACAAGCACGATGTCATCGCCGTTCAGGTCTATGACAAGCGAGAGGCGCAGTTGCCCGATGTGGGCCTCATGCGTGTGCGTGATGCCGAGCGTGGCACGATGAAGTGGGTCAACACGAGCAGCAAGCGCGTGCGTGAAGCCTACAGCCGCTGGTGGTACAACCAGCAGCAGGCGGTCAACGGCACGTTGCTACGTTGCAACGTTGATATCGCCACTGTGGCCACCGACGAGGACTATGTCACCGCCTTGATGGGGTTGTTCAAGAACCGGGGAGTGAGAAGTTAATGACTTTAAAGACCTTAAGGTCCCTAAAGACTTTAAGGCCCAGATAAAAGAATGATACAATGTCACAACATGTGAGACATATCGTGATGACCGCAATCGTGCTGCTGGCAGCTGCGTCGACGGCATGGGGTGGTAACATCACCTTCAAGGCCAAGCTGGACAGCGCCACGTTGCTCATGGGCAAGACCACGGCCCTGCACCTGGAAATCACCCAGGACAAGGGGGCACGCGGCTTTTTCCCCAATGAGCAGGCCGACACGTTGAGTGCGATGGTCGAGATTGCTGAGCGTCCGGCTGCCGACACGACCGACCTGGGCAACAACCGCATCCAGATCAATCGTGACCTCATCATCCAGAGCTTTGACTCGGGAATGTGGATCATCAAGCCCATCCCCTATGTGGTGAACGGCGACACGGCCTATTGCAATCAGCTCACCCTCAAGGTGCTGCCCGTTGACGTGAGCCAGATGAAGGACATCCATGACATCAAGCCCGTCGAGGGTGTGCCGTTCAACCTGCTGGACTGGCTCCCTGACTACTGGTGGGCATGGCTGCTGGGTCTGTTGCTACTCGGTGGTGGCATCTGGGTCTACCACAAGTATTACAAGAAGGGTATCAACCCGTTGAAACCCAGCAAGAAGCGCTTGCCGCCCTATGAGGAAGCGATGATTAACCTGCAGAACCTCAAGGCCGCCCAGTTGTGGCAACAGGGGCAGGAGAAGGAGTACTTCACCGGATTGACCGACATCTTGCGCGTCTATATTGACCGCCGTTTTGGTATCAATGCCGTGGAGATGACCTCGTCGCAGATCATCGACACCTTGAAGGAGAACAAGGAGACCAAGGCCGTTAACGAGCAGCTGGAGATGATTCTCGAGATTGCTGACATCGTCAAGTTTGCCAACGCCCGCCCGCTGGCTGATGACAATGAGGTTGCCTACCAGCGTGCCGTCAACTTTGTTGAGGCTACCCGTCCAGTCGAACAACCTGAAAAGAAAGAGGAGGAGGCGAAGAAATGATGAACCTTGCTCATCCCGGCTGGTTGTGGCTGCTGCCTGTGCTGATGATTCCGCTCATCGCATGGTACATCTACAGCCAGGACAAGAACGAACCCGAAATGAACGTGTCCTCGACGCGTGCGTTTGACGCGTTGGGCACGAGTTGGAAGGTGTGGCTCAAGCACCTGTCGTTTGCGCTCAAGTTAGGTGCACTGGCCTGCCTCATCGTTATCCTGTGCCGCCCCCAGACCCACGACAGCTGGTCGACCAGCGATGTGGAGGGTACCGACATCGTGATCGCCCTTGACGTGTCCACCAGTATGCTGGCCAAGGATTTCTCTCCCAACCGCTTTGAGAGCGCCAAGCGTGTCGCCACTCAGTTTGTCAGCGGCCGCGATCATGACAACATCGGCCTGGTGCTGTTTGCAGGCGAGAGTTTCACCCAGGTGCCCATGACCATGGACAACGCTACGCTGGTCAATGCCATCGGACAGACCGAAATCGGTGCGCTGGAGGATGGTACAGCCATCGGTGACGGTATCGCTACCGCCATTAACCGCATCCGTGACGGCAAGGCCAAGAGCAAGAGCATCATCCTGCTCACCGATGGTTCCAACAACACTGGTGTCGTGGCCCCCAATACCGCTGCCGACATCGCCCGCAAGTATGGCATCAAGATTTACACCATCGGTGTGGGCAGCAATGGCACTGCCGAGTATCCTGTCGCCATCGACTATGCCGGCAACATCCAGTATCAGCGCATGCCCGTTGTCATCGACGAGGCAACCCTCAAGAACATCGCCGCCAACACTGGCGGCAAGTACTTCCGCGCCACCTCGGGCAACGTGTTGAGCAATATCTTCAAGGAAATTGATGAGATGGAAAAGACCCACATGGATGTCCAGCGATTCACCCACACCGAGGATCACTATGAGCCGTGGGCCTTGCTGCTGCTGGGGCTGCTGCTGTTGAGTCTCTTGCTGGATTACACCGCATTGAGACACATTCCCTGAGTAACTGCCAACTGAAAACTAAAAACTGCCAACTGCCAACTGAAATATGATCAACTTTGCACATCCGCAATATTTCTACTTGCTCTTGCTGCTGCCGGCCCTGGTGCTGCTGTTCTTGTGGAACCGTCGTGACCGCCGTCGGCGCTTGGAGCGCTATGGCAAGCGTGAGTCCATCGAGCCGTTGATGCCCGAGGTGTCGCGCTACAAACCATGGATACGTCTCACCATCGAGCTGCTGTTGCTTGCGATGGTCATCGTGGTGCTGGCCAGGCCCCGTGCCGGTTCCAGCAAGACGACCACCAACGTGCATGGCATTGAGGTGATGGTCGCCGTTGACGTTTCCAACTCGATGAACGCGTCGAGTACCGATAATCCACAAGATGTGAGCCGCCTGCAGCGCTCCAAGATGATTCTGCAGAAACTTGTTGACCGCCTCGAGAACAACAAGGTGGGTCTCATCGTGTTTGCCGGCAATGCTTACATGCAGATGCCCATGACCAGCGATGCTGCTTCGGCCAAGTTGTTCCTCAACGGCATCAGCACCAATATGGCTCCCACCCAGGGTACCGCCATCGGTGCCGCCATTAATCTTGCGCTCAACGGTTTCTCCCAGAGCAAGAAGGCCCAGAAGGCCATCATCATCATCACCGATGGTGAGAACTTTGAGGATGATGCCGTCGGTGCCGCCAAGGATGCCGCCAAGATGGGAGTTCACGTCAACGTCATCGGTGTCGGCTCCACAACGGGTGCCCCGATTCCGATGGATGGCGGCTACCTTACCGACGATAGCGGCAATCCCGTGACCACCTATCTCAACGAGAAAATGGCGCAACAGATCGCCGATGCCGGTGATGGTGTCTATATCTCGGGCACTGCAGCCGATGCCGTGTCGACCCTGCAGGACACACTCGACAAGCTGGCCAAGAGTGACCTTGCCACGGTGACCTATACCCAGCATGACGAGCAATTCCCCGTTTTTGCCACCATCGCCTTACTGTTGCTGCTCGGCTTGCTGCTCTTGCTTGAGCGCAAGACTCCGTGGCTCAAGAAATATAATTTCTTCACCAAGACGGCCGCAGTCATTGTGCTGGTCCTGCTCATGGCAGCCCCTGTACAGGCGGCAGAAAAGGGTCCCAAGATGACCAAGCGGGAGCGCGTGTGCCTGCGCAACGGCAACAAGCTGTATGAAAAGAAGCGCTATGCCGAGGCCGAGGTCGAGTACCGTAAGGCCCTTCAGGCCAATCCTGCCAGCGAGAAGGCTCAGTTCAATCTTGCCACCGCCCTGATGCGTCAAGGTAATGCGACAGCTCAGCAGGACGATGAGAAGAATCCGATGAATCAGGCCGAGGCTATCTTGACTAACCTTGCCAAGGGTGCGCAGGACAAGCAACTGCGCGGCAAGGCATGCTATGATCTGGGTAATATCGCCTATAGCCGTCAGGATTATGGCAAGGCAGTGGAATTCTACAAGCATGCCCTGCGTTGCAATCCTGATGATGACCAGGCTCGCCACAACCTGCGGTTGGCTCAGCTCAAGAAGCAGGAACAGGACAAGAACAACAAGGACAAGAACAAAGATAATCAAGATCAGAATAAGGATCAAAACAAAGACCAAAATAAGGACCAGAATAAAGACCAAAACAAGGATCAAAACAAGGATCAGAATAAAGATCAGAACAAGGATAATCAGGACAAGCAAAACCAGAATCAGAATCAAGACCAGCAGAAGCAGCAACAGCAGCAAGGCGGCATGAGCCAGCAGAATGCCGAGCAGGTGCTCAAGGCGATGCAGGACCGCGAGCGTGCCACCCAACAGCGCATCAACGCCCAGCAGGCTCAGCAGCAGCGCCACGAGCGCCAGCGAACCAACAGGAAGTGGTAACCCTGTCTTGATTAATAACACGAGAATGAGGCAATGAAACGCATCATCAACATAGCAATCCTGCTCTTGACTGTAATGGTGGCCCAGGCCGCATCGTTTACCGTCGAGGCACCTCGTCAGGTCGTTGAGGGCAACAAGTTCAATGTGACCTTTGTGCTCAACAACGGCGAGGGCAGCAGTTTTTCTCCCCCCGAGGTCACCGGGGCCAAGCTCATCTATGGCCCTAGTGTGTCACACAGTTATAGTTCCTCGTGGGTCAATGGTAAGTCGAGCAGCAGCTCGAGCGAGGAGTACACCATGATTTACAAGGCCACGGCAACAGGCAAGTGCCACATCGGTGCCGCCTCCATCGTTGTCGGCGGTAAACGGATGTCGACCATGGCGTTCACCATCGAAGTGTTACCCTCGGGCAGTCACACCAGTCAGCAGTCACAGCAGCACTCAACGCCTGGAGCTCCCACACCTTACAGCGACCCCATGACACAGAGTGCCGACAAGTCGGTGAGTGGCAAGGATTTGTTTGTCCGCATTGAGATGTCCAAACCACGCGTGTATGAGCAGCAGGCCGTCGTGTGCACCATCAAGTTGTACACCAAGTATCAGATCTCACAGTTCATGCCCACGTTGCAACCCTCGTTTGACGGCTTCCTGATTGAGGAGATACCGGTTCAGCCCAGCCTGAACAAGGTGGAGACACTTAATGGTGAGCGCTACATGACCGCTATTCTCAAGCAATGTATCCTCTATCCCCAGCAGAGCGGTAAGTTGACCATCTCGTCAGGTAATTATGACGTGAGTGTCGTGCAGTTCGACACCTTCCGTAGCATTTTCGGCACGATTTCCAATCCTGTCGAGAAAGACTTGAAGGTGACGAGCAACAAGGCTACCGTCAACATCCTGCCGTTGCCTGAGCCCAAGCCTGCCTCGTTCACGGGTGCCGTGGGCCGCTTCAACGTCTCTACCGACCTCAAGCCCGCGTCAGGTCTCAAGACCTATAGCGCCGCTACCTATCGATACATCATCAGTGGAACGGGCAATATCAAGTACATCAAGGCTCCCGAGGTGAAGTTCCCCGAGCAGTTTGATGTATATGATCCCAAGACCGACGCTCAGGTCAATGATGGATCGGGCGACATGAGCGGCAAGGTGGTGATGGACTATACCTTCATTCCCCAGTATGCCGGTGAGTTTGACATCCCGGCCAGTGAGTTCACCTATTTTGATCCCGAGACAGGCCAGTATGTGACGGTCAATGTTCCGGGTCGCCACCTCAGCGTGGCTAAGGGTGAAGGCCAGCCCAGCAACCATTACCGCATGAAGAATATGGACATCCGTCCCATCAAGAGCGGTGACCTGGGCCTGAAAAAGTCCCATGGCTACATCGTGGATAACTGGAGCTACTGGTTGTGGTTCATCTTGCCGTTGTTGGCCCTGGTGGCATTGATGCTCTATTACCGCAAGCAGCTCAAGGAGCGTGCCGACGTTCGGCGCATGCGCTCCAAGCGTGCCAGCAAGGTGGCACAGCGCCGCTTGAAGGCCGCCCGCGGCTTCGCCTCCCGTGGCGATCAGGGCGGGTTCTATACCGAGATGCTCAATGCCCTGTGGGGTTACATGAGCGACAAGCTGTCCATCCCCGTCAGCGAGTTGAGTAAGGACAATATCAATGCCGAACTCGAGCAGTATGGCATCGACGAGCAGTTGAGGCGGGAGTCGATGGACCTCATTGACAAGTGTGAGTTTGCCCAGTATGCGCCAGAACTGGCCTCCGGTGATATGAACGCCGTCCTCGACGAGGCTGCCGGTATCATCGACCGTCTGGAAAGTGTAAAACGCAAGAAAACCCTCGAGCAGTCATGAAACAAGTCGTCATTACCATATTATTAGCCTTCATGGCGCTGCCCGCGATGGCGGCAAATGCCAATATCGACCGCGCTAACCAGGCCTACAAGCAAGAACTCTATAACGAGGCCCTGAAGTTGTACCTGCAGGAGGCTCAGCAGACAGGAGTGTCGTCAGCATTGTATTGTAACATCGGTGACACCTATTACCGCCTCAAGGACAACGTGCATGCTGTGCTGTACTACGAGCGTGCCTTGCTGTTGGATCCGTCGAACAGCGATGCCCGCTTTAACCTGGAGTTTGTACGCGGCAAGATGCAGTTGCCCGACGATGCTGGTGACTCGTGGTTCAGCAATTGGGTGGATCAGACGGTGAGCCGTCTGTCGAGCAATGCCTGGGCCATCATCGCTATCGTGACGTTCCTGCTGTTCCTGGCAGGTGTTGCGGCCTATATGTTCCTTGATAACGTGCTCATGCGCAAGATCGGTTTCTTTGGCGGTGCGGTCCTGATTGTGGTCAGTATTCTCGCCAATCTGGCTGCATTCCACGTTCATGACAAGGCCACCAGTGGCAATGGTGCCATCGTCATGCCCGAAAAGGTCACTCTGAGCACTGCTCCCCGTGCCGCCCGTGACAAGGAGGAAGAAGCCTTCGAGCTGCAACAGGGAACCCGTGTCGAGATTGTGGATTCCATTACCGACAAGGCCAGCGGCAAGTGGCTGCAAGTGTCCACTGCTGGCGGTCACAAGGCCTGGATTAAGGCCCAGGATGTTGAGGTGATATGATAGAGTACCTGACCGACGTGGACGCTACCGCATTGCTTGCGGTCAACGGGATGCACAACGCATTCCAGGATGCGTGGTGGTGGATGGTGACGGCCAAGTGGTCATCGCTCTTGCTGTTGCTGTCACTCTTGTGGGTGCTCTTGCATCAGAATCGTCGTCACGCCTTGCTCGTGCTGGCCATGATGGCCCTGGCTGTGCTTGTTGCCGACCAGGTCTCGTCAGGCTTGATTAAGCATCTGGTGGAGCGTCTGCGTCCCACCCATGACCCAGCGCTGCAGAGTGCTGTCCATGTCGTCAACGGGTATCGGGGTGGCATGTATGGCTTCGTGTCGAGCCACGCAGCCAATTTCTTTGCGATATCGACCCTTGTAGCCCTCATCATGCGCCGTCGTGCTGTGGTACTGACGATGTTCGCCTGGTCCCTGCTGCAATGCTACAGCCGCATGTATCTGGGAGTCCATTATCCTGGTGACATCCTGGGCGGAATGGCCGTGGGCTTGATTGGGGGTTGGCTTGTCTGGAAGCTGATGCGGTGGATCGAGTGCCGCTGGCGCATCCCTCAAGGCCGCTACACTAGAGCCGATGCCACAGTTGTGGCTGCTGCCCTTGTCACCACGGTGGCTGGGTTGCTCACAGCCTCTCTCATCCAGGTGCTGTGATGGGCCATCGGTGAATTATTTCGTTAATTTTGAATAATTTATTTTGTGATATGGCCGAAAAGCCGTAACTTTGGGGAAAATTAGTAATATTAGGATATTCAACGCATTAAATAACGCAATTGCTTATGTCGAGAACTATCACATTCAATGAACTGCGCCGCATAAAAAATAGCCTGCCCGAAGGGTCAATCCACACTATCGCCGACAAACTCAACCTGCCGGTTCAGTCGGTGAGAAACTACTTTGGCGGGTCAAATTATGATTTTGGAACTAACATGGGTTTCCACTTGGAACCTGGACCTGATGGGGGATTTGTCGTGCTTGACGACTCCCAGATTCTTGACATGGCGCTTGAAATTCTAGAGCACAAATCCTGACTCCAACAGACCACTCCACAGCAATGGATAATAAGACCAATAACGACCCCAACCGACTGATTACCGTCGCGATACACACCTTTGAACGGGCTGTGGAACTCAAGAACACCCTTGAGGAAGAAGGCATCGAGGTAGTATTGCACAATGTCAACCTCGACGAGAAGGTGGTGGCATCGGGTGTGAGGGTCCGCATCCGTGAGCGGGACCTGCCTCAGGCACTGCAGATCATCGAGTCGCCCGAGACTGTTTCGGGCAACAAGCGGTGTGTGCTGCTGCCTGTCGACTTCGGCAAGTATTCTCTCAAGTCGGTCCGATTGGGTATGGAGTATGCCCGCCGCACGCGTGGCAAGGTCATGTTACTGCATTGCTATACCAATGAACGTCACACGATGTCACTGCCCTTCGGCAGCGACCGCTACGACAGTCCCGAGGACGATGTCAAGGCGATTAAGAGAACGGCACGGCAGCAGATGGATGAATTTGTTCAGCTATTGTTTGAGATGATCGCCGCGGGTCAGCTGCCCAAGGTGAAAATTGAGACCAAGGTCAAGGAAGGCATCCCCGAGGAGCAGATCCTGCACTATGCCCAGAAGCTGGACGTGTCGCTCATCGTGATGGGCACCAGCGGCACCAACCGTCGTCGTCAGAACATGATCGGCAGTGTGGCTGGTGAGGTGATGGATGCCTGCAAGTTCCCCATTTTCACCGTTCCCATCGGCATGCCCGACGTGAGCTTGACCGATATCACCCACGTTGCGTTTTTCTCCAACTTGATTCAGCAGGATTTGCTGTCGTTTGACCGCTTCGCGCGGTTGTTCAACATGCGCGGTGTGGAGATTACCATCATCCCCGTGATTGAGAAGAAGGACCGCAAGCTGGTTGAACAGTCATTGCAGCAGCTGGTGCAGTATTGCCGCGAGCACTATCCCGAGTGTACCTTCAAGACCAAGCGCTTGCCCGCAAAGACCTTTGTTGACAGTTTCGCTCAGTATGCCCAGGATGAGGGCATCCAGCTCATCGCTGTGCCTAACAAGAAATCAAGCATCTTCTCTCGTCTGTTCAACCCCAGCATTGCTCACCGCGTGCTGTTCCAGACCGACACCCCGATGCTTGTCGTGCCTGTGTGACCATTTCCATGCGTCAATTCCAAGCCAAACCACATTATGATATATTAGACGGGCTGCGCGGTGTCGCGGCCCTGCTTGTTGTTGTGTATCATGTGTTTGAGTGCTTTGACTGGACTCCTGTGCCTCATGGCTATCTGGCTGTGGACTTCTTCTTTGTCTTGTCGGGTTTTGTTATAGGCTATGCCTATGACAGCCGCTGGAATGAAGGACTCACCGTTGGGCATTTCTTCAAGCGGCGGCCAGTAGCCATCGCTTTGCCCGTGGCCTGCATCCTGTTGGCCTGGCTATGCTGGCGCTTCTACGACCGCCCCCTGCGCCGTTATCTATCTGAATAAGCTCGGGTTATTGCCATTTCATTAAATCAGCTAATTGAAGGAAGTATTCGTTGGACCAAATATCTAATTCCCTGGGATGTCGCACATAGGGTAATACGTCCTGCTTGACGAGATTGATATTGGTGTTGGCGAGTTTCTCTTTGAGCAGCTCCATGAAACCAACTCTGTCTATCGTCATGCCATTGAATTGACGGATTCGTTCCTGCAGATGATTGAAATCCAATGGAACACTGTTGCGAACGTACCATTCAAAGTCATACCAGTCACGGCCTTTCACACGGCTTTTCCAACCCCTAAAAACCAGTGCATGCATCTTGCCTGCAAACAGGTCGGGAAGGGTAAAACAACGAGTCATGAACGAGATGGGTTGCAACAGCAGCTTCTGTTCGGTAGAAAATAAAAGCGGAGGCTGTGTATCCACTTCAAGCTTTATCTTGATGGACTTTTCGGTCTGGAATGTGAGGTCGTAAACGTCGGTAGTGTCCTTCAAAAAAGCGGATTCCACCTTGCCGAACGTTTTCTTATCTTTCTTGTTGATCTGAACTTCCCGTCCCACGATGGCAAATTCATCAATGATGGGTTGGAAATAGTCGCTGAACTCGAATTGCTGATTGGCATCAAGCAATGAGAAATCCATATCTTCACTGAAACGATTTGACCCATGGAATATTCTCAGACATGTGCCACCATAGAATGCTGCCCGCTCAAAAAAACCGCCATGATAGAGTCCTGCAAGTACAATTTGCTGGTTCACTTCAAAGATGGCATTACGTTGGTTCTGGCTAGTTGACAAATCATATTGTGCCAGCATGTTCTGATACACTTCGTTCATTGTTCCAGTATTTTGATGATGGTTTCGATGCTCCTTGATTTCTTGCCTATTGCGGCATACTGCTTGAAGATTTCGGGGCGCATCCTATAGAATGGTTCTTCGCTAAGGCGCAGATCTTCAAAAAGATAGGCTTTCGTCTCGTTAATGTATCGCAGATTGATTGTCCGAGTGGTGGCTATAAGGTCGCAAAGCGCTTTCTCGGGCGTCGCAATCAAGAAAGAATACTTATCGGTAGCGGCACTTGTTATACCGATGGTAAATGCCTCTCGGGAGGTGTGGACATACTCAAAGCGACCCAGAGTGTTTTCAAATGTTCGACTGGGTTTAAACGTCATTGATTGCATGGTGAATACACGCTCGGGAATGAGTCCGTAATAGCGCAGGGCACTCTGCATTGTGATGTAAGAAGGCGTGTACAGATGGTTCGCAATCAGTTCGATAGAAAGCGTTTGATGGGTAACCTGTGGTGAAACGACGTATAGCCCTCGCTTTAGCCTGATGCAGTATCCAGCCTTTTCCAGCTCGGTAACCTTATTGTTTTTGTTCTTAATATCCGGGAAGAGTGAGCCGATGACCGAATTGGTCACAGGGACGCTACCTAATGTGTCAAGAATCCTATTCATGTCGCAAAAGTAGTCAAATTTTGAATAGAAAACAAGAAATTTATTAATTTTCTATTCAAAATTTGACTGTTTTGCTGGAGTTGGGTCTTGCCGACTGTTATTTCATGAAGGCTAGCAGGATGATCCAGCACAAGCCCAATAGCGCAAACAGTGACGACAGCATGTAGAGCTGGCGGCGGATGTAACGGCGCTCGGGGCGCTGGAAACTGCCGTGAGCAAACGTGAAGGCTGCCATGAATACCATGAAGTCGTCCACATAGCCCACAATGCCCTTGCTGTCATAATCATCTGGCCAGATGACATAAGCAATCGCTGCCAGCACCAGCACGACGCCAATCACGCGGCACAATTTCACCGCAGCACTCAATTCCTGTTTCTCTTTCTTCTCCATTATTCTATCGTATTTGATTCATTTGTCTTGGTTCAATATATCAGGTAAAAGCATGAAAATCGGGAGTACAACTCCGCATTTTCCTGTAAAATCAGGAGTACTACTCCGCATTTCCAATGTAAAATTAGACACAAATACTCTTATTACCAAAGAAATGATCATTTTTCTGATCTTTGATTATAGGAAATATTGCTGTGGTCCTTCGCTATGCGCTATATGCGCACGACCTTTGTGCCCTCTGCATTGAGGATGACGACCGAGACGCAGAAGGCGAAGTGCTTGAAATCCTGTTTGACATGGCCATTGCTCGAGTCGGTGTTGTACTGCAGCCCGCTGCCGAAGCACACCTCACATTGAACATCTGGCAGGTGGCGAGGGTCTGAAAAAGGTTTGCTTTCAGCACACCGCCACTTGTGGCGACTAATGCTGCAAACTTTGTCGCACTAAAGGGTCGTCACTCTCGATGAGGTCAATGATGTGGTACGGCATGTTGTTGTCGCCGCCCCACGGGATATAGGACAACGACTTGTCGATGATGGTGGGCACGATGTCCACGTCCTCCTTGAACACCTTGCCTCTGTCGGTCTTGAAGGCCGCGGATTCGTTCAAGACGGGATGGTTTCAACCGAGTTGAATGTCAGCGGCGCCTCAGCATAGTCAAGCGAGCTTGCCTCTGCATTCGGCTTGCTTGACATTTCTACACTATTAAAATTTAACTCCATAATCTTGCGGTTTTGATAAATCTTGCTGCGCCTCGGCAATGTTCAAACAAATTTGGCATTGCGCTCGACTTGCAAAGATTTTTAGTTTCCGCAAAATTATGGAGTCTGTTCGGGTATCTAAAAGACAAAGATTAAATCACTAATTTGTCATAAAACATGAGGCGGGTGTGTTCATTCTCATCTTTTTCATTCAATTGGACGAAGCCGTTCTTCTCGTAAAAATGTATTGCTGACAGATAGGCATCAACAGTGATATATCGAAATGCAGAGCTACTCTGCTCTTTCAACAAAAAGTCTTTTATCATATCCATCAAGTCAGAGCCGATATTTTTACCGCGGTAATCTAACGACACGGCAAAACGCCCTATCTTAATGCATGGATAACTACGAAATTGCTTACTTTTCGGGAATCTCCCTTTAATCTTCTTCCAGCGACTACCCGTAATTTCTGTCCTGCTGATTTTGTCATTTAACAAACAAAAATAAGCTACTATACGTCCATCATCTTCCAAGATGAACGTATTAGCAATGCTTAAGTTTAAGCAAGGTTTCGCGTCAACAAGCAGAAACTCATTCAAATCATCATCGCCGCAATCAAACTCACCAAGTTTGTAATCCAATGTAAGTGGTACGAGTTTCATTGATTACAAACAAAATTGGATGTACTTTTTTGCTTTGGCGACACGCTTTTCAAATTCTTCGCGGTTCTTCGCCCGTTCCTCCTCGCTCATATTTTCAACTTGAAGACGCATTTCCTCAAAGCGAATCGCGTCTTCACCTGTCAGAATCGGTGTTTCTCTAATCGGTCTTGCCATAGTTGTATCGTTTTAGTCAGTTTCGCAATGCAAAGATAATTGTTTTTTTCGTAAATCATAGCAAGTATTGTGCCATTTTGACTTTTTTGACTAGCGCAAGGTAGATCACTTCATGGCCATGTCGTTATTTGAATCAGGCAAAGCTTTATCTTGCTTCAGCAGATCCTTAGGCAGTACCGTTAGGTTGCAAGAGGCGAATGCAAGGGCGGCAATCAAAAGAAAGGGAAACTCTGCTTATTTCATCTTTCCTAAGATTGTATCCTGTTCTCAATCCATTCCCTTATCTCCTTCCCAAACACCTCTTTTGCATAATCTAAAAGGATGGCGGTAGAGGTTATTTCACGTTCAACCACTCCCTGGATGAATTCGAAGAAATACGTTTCACCGACTTTCTGCTCTAAATCGTACAGAAGCAATGCACCTTTATTATACAGGGCATCGTAAGCTTCAGGAGCATCACGGTCAACCTCGTATATGGGGCAAGCATGGCGGGCATTCTCGCGGCAGGCTTCCAGATAACAATCGAAAACGTGCTTGTCGAAATGGCACTTGATGTACCACAGCATGCTGAACTCAGCAAAACCTTCGTTGAGCCAATCCTCCCAACTTAACGTTGGTGCCTTGTTCCACCAGAAGTGCCCCATTTCGTGACCAATGGCAGTCTTGAAGTGCTCGTTAAAGCGTCTCGTTGCATAGGCAATGAAATTCTTACGGCTGATACCACCACCACGACGTGGCACAACAAGAAATTTCATATAATCGTTGCTGGGATTGTTTTTGAACAAGCGGGTGTAGAATTGCAGAGCATCGCTACAAGCGACCAGAGCTGAGTCTGCATCAGCATCAGCGAAATCGGTATAGACTATTTCGAATGTGTGTCCATCAATGGTCATCTTCTTTGATTTGAGTATTGGCGAGGCTACAATTTGGAGGTCGAATCCTCCCCAAGGTTGCGTCATCTCCCACTTGTCACCCTTGCGCTCTACAATACCTGAGCCGCTGACCGTGTAGCCTTCGTTGATGGAAACAGAGACGCTTGCAGTGAAGTCTCGGCTGTCGCTGTTGACGGGAAACCATGCCACGTAATAGCCCAGTTGCACCCAGTCCTTTTCCATTGAACTCATCCAAGTGTCGAGGCTGTCTAGGTTGCAGGTATAGTTGAAGGTGATACTACAAATGCCCTTCTTCTTTAGAACTGTAAGGCGAAGCGGTGCTCCTTGTCGGATGTATGTGTTAGATGACTTTGCTTTAGTGTCGAATGAGTATGCCAGTTCTTTGTTCTTGCTGCGGATGTGTTTGATGTCCGAATATTTCCAGAGCGTGAAATCAATGCTCTCCCTACCCTCGAAATCAATCTGTGCCGTCGCTGTCACGGCGAGCGTCTTTTTCTCCACGTCAATGTTCAGCCGTATATTGTATCGTTTGACGATTGGGGCGTTGGTGTCTTCCACGACCGCTTTCCTGGGATAAGTAATTTCCCTCTCATCCTCAGTCTCATGCTTGTAAACACGCATAGAGTCCATAAAGGCTGTCCACCGTGCATCATTGTGAAGTGTCCTATAGTCTTCTTCTGTTAAGAACGTTGTATAAGCAAAAGCGTATTGCCTGCCGAACTTCTCCCTAAACAGATTGAGATAATAAAAGGTACTATCAGCATCACCAGCCGCAAGCGCCTTGTCCGCTGCCGACCAATAATCATTTGCCGTTTGTGCCGATGCAATTGTCATTGACGAAAGTAGGGTCAGCAGGAGCAGCAAGAAACCTTTGTAGTGCGTCATCTTTTTTGCATTCATTTTCAGTTGTGATTATCCGTTATTTTATAATTTGTCAACATATTTACTAACCTCACATCATAATAACACATAACATCCTCCTTTTTAAACAAAAGAAACGAGAATTCTTGAATAAAGAGAATTGAAGAGTTTCCATTTATATCATTGGTATGAATGTGATTAGACAAAGCAGGCCGAGAAACACTTCAAGGCCGCTGATCTCGAAGATGCAGCAGATGCGGGCCTGGCGTATCTGATGGGAGTCCAGCAGCTTGAATTGCTGGGCGCCCTGGTAGAAGTTGCAGCGCAGGGGGATGCAGTTGCGCCAGTACTGGATTTCCCGCTCTTCGTCCAGAGCTTCAGGTCAACCGGGGCACCGGCCATGAGCATCCCGCGATGTGGGAATCTGGTTTTATTTGGGCCGGTCAATGAAAATGGGGACGGTTCTAGGCTGTTAAGTTAATCGCCGTTTTAGCTTCATTTTCATCCTGCTTTCTGAAGTGTCCGTTGCCTTTTTGCCAGAGGATTGGGCAACAAATTGTGCCATCTCCACTCCTTGACATCTCTAATCGT
>JAFTEU010000022.1 GCA_017453505.1 Muribaculaceae bacterium | reverse complement strand
TTTCAGTTTTCAGTTTTCAGTTTTCAGATGGCGGGTGATGACTTGGGCGATCTGTTCGAGCCAGTGGGCATCCACGTCGTCAAATGTCGCCAGGTCCTTGCTGTCGATGTCGAGCACGCCGATGATGCCTCCATCCTGACGGCGCAACGGCACGACGATCTCGCTGCGGGACTGGCTGCTGCACGCGATGTGGCCTGGGAACTGCTCGACATCGGGGACGACGATGGTGCGGCCCTCGGCCCAGGCGGTGCCGCACACGCCGCGTCCTCGCTTGATGTTGTAACAGGCCACTGGCCCCTGGAACGGACCCAACTGCAGCGTGTCGCCGTTAACCAGATAGAACCCCGTCCACCACCAGCCCATGGTCTCGTGAAGGAGTGCGGCGGCGTTGGCCAGCTGCCCGGTTGTGTTGTTCTCGCCCTCGATCAGGCTCTCGACCTGCTTGACGAGCAGTTGATAGGTTGCATTCTTGTCCATAGCGCAAAGATAATGAAAATACTCCATATAAACAAGTAGAGACGCAGAATTCTGCGTCTCTACCGTTTTCAGGCTCCGTCAATTGTAACGGGCTTGAGTTTAGATCATGAGAGCTTACTTCACAACCTTAGCGGCGCTGGTGGTGCCGTCGGTGTAGGTGGTCACCTTGATGGTCATGCCCTGGGGCTGAGCCATCTCCTGACCAGCTACGTTGAAGTAGCGAACGCTTGCAACGGTCTTGCTAGCGTTAACCTCGTCAACGCTGGTGTTGGGATCAAATGCCCAAATGATGCCGCCAGCGTTAGCATTCTTCACGCCGTCAACGGTGTAGAATACACGGATACCGATGTTGTGGGTGAAGAAGGGCTCGTAACCCTGGGTCATACCGGTGAAGGTGTGGTAGAAGTAGATGTAGCTCTTGTGGAATTCAACACCGCTGTTGAAGATCGATGCGGGGATCTCGGTCATGGGCTCAGCGAGGTTATCATAGGTGTACTCCTCGGGAGTGAAGGTGAAGATCTCGGGGCCATTGCCATTGTCAAGATAAACGCTGTAGCTCAGGTAGTCGGGATCGAGCATGTTGCCATCCACGTCGGTGGTGGGCAGGGTGAAGTCGAGGGTGTTCCAACCAGTCTCGTCGCCCTCATCATACCAGGAAACCATGGTGGGATCCTCGGGAACGGCGGGAGTGGCAACCACGTGGTTACCGGTCATGTTGAACTCGAGGTCGCCTGCCCAAGTCTGGTCGTCGCTGTACATGGCATAGAGGCCAGTAGCATTGTAGTTCTCGGGGAACTCGAGGGTGGCGTCACCTTCGGAGCCCAGGAGGATCAGATTGTCACCATCAACCTGGAAGAGGATCTCGGTGGTGCGCTCGTCGAGCTCGGTGCCGAGGTAGTAACCCTCTTCGCCGGACTCGGGATCAACATCGCTGTAAACGTAGGTGCTACCCCACATGAGCTGAATACCATACTCGTACTCGTCGCTCCAGGTCAGGAACTGACCGGCGGGAACGGTGATGATACCGGTCTCAGCGTCATAGGTACCCTCTACCCAAGTGCCATAGCTGTCAAACCACCACAGGGGGTTCTGGATGTAAGCCTTGCCGTCCTCGGTGTAGACTACATTGAACTTGCCGTCCACCTCGGTGAGACCCAGGCCGAAGATGCTGTTGTAGATGCAGTCACCAGCGCGGTAATAAGTTACCAGCTCACCCTCGGGCTGCTCGGTGATGACGGTGGGAGCAACGACGGGCTCACGCTCGGTGAGAACGGTGTTCCACTCGATGAAGCCGCTCCAGCTGTCATTATCGGTCCAGTAAGCGGTAAGACCATAAGCCAGATAACTTGCATCCTCATAAGGATCGATCTCGGTGGGACCATCGGTGCCCTCGAGGGTGATCACGTTACCGTCGATGGTGTAGATAGCCTCCTCAACACGGTCATCGATATCGATGCCGAAGTAACCATCCTCGTCGATCGTGCTCTGACCATAAGCCAAAACTACGTCTGCGCCATAGTAGTCGCTGTAATAAATTGACTGGCCCATGGGAACGGTGATGGTCGTGCCATCCTCGCTGATCTGACCCTCAACCCAGGAATCGCCAAAGTTGTTAGCAATACCGCAAATGATGTTCTTCAAGTAAACCTTGCCGTTCTCGCCGTAGACGATGTCCATGCGATTGCCGTCCTGCTGCTTGGCAACGAGACCGCTGCCGCTGTTGTAAACAACGCACTGACCGGCGCGGTTGTAGCTCTTGAGCTCGCCCTCGGGCTGCTCGGTGATAACACGGAAGCTAGCCTTGCCGGCCTTCAGGTCCTTGACATTGGTCTTGACCATTTCCTTAGTGATCTTGTTGCTCTTCAAGGCATGGGTGCTCTTGAAGTTCACGCCTGCAGATGCACTGATAGCAACTGCGGCAGCAACCAAAAGTACAGATAATTTCTTCATAAGCTGTTGAAATTTAGTTATTAAAAAAAGTATAAATTAAAATAAAAAAACTGTCTATCATGATAATGCAGCTAATGATTGATTAGGTTACATTACACTATTCTAATTATTGGTGGCAAAATTATAGTTTTATTCTTGAACTACCAAAAAAAGAAAAACATTCATCACGAAAACTACCGAAAACAGTAGGATTAAACAAAAGCGTGCGACTCCTCGAAAGAGGGCGCATGGTGCCCTCTCCCGTTGTCGGGTCAAGGAGGTGCTTTCAAGCGCCTATTGATAATTCACGCAAAGTCGATTATTCACGCAAAGTCGCGAAGCCGCAAAGAAATTGTTTCATTATTGTCCGGGGAAAGTCCCGTTAGGGACGACCAGGGCATAGGCAGGGGTGTAACGAGGCGAAGCCGAGTGAAACCCCTGCGACAGTTAAGACACTCGAACAAGCCCCATCGGGGCGGCAGTAAGTTACTGATGCTGAGCCTGTCGCCCCGATGGGGCTAGATATTGGGCAGGGACTGGCACGATGCAGGGGTTCCGTTCGGCTTTGCCTCACTCCACCGCCTGCCTATGCCCTTACCAGCCCTAACGGGCTTCTTTCTCACCATTTGGCTCGGCGGGCTTCAGAGTAAGCCCCTTCACGTAAAGCCGCCAAAAAGCGTTGATACAGAAGGACTTATGGGATTGCGGCGATTTTTCCCCGGACACCAATAAAATTATTTGATGGAAATCAACGGCTTGGCGTGAGGCTTGATTGAAAGGTTGCGGCAGGGATGGTAGCTATTCAGCCAAAACGTATAATCACAACAAATCACGCTAAGCCGCTAAGTCGCTAAGTTTTTAATATTAAGGATTTTATCATTTGCCATCTACAAGAATCTGGGAATTACATATCAGTGTCAAGACATCAATGAATGCCTG
>JAFTEU010000021.1 GCA_017453505.1 Muribaculaceae bacterium | reverse complement strand
TGATTAACTGATCTTGGCATTTTTTTTAATTGTTTTGACTGCTAGCGGCCAGCGAACTGGCACTTTGAGCTAGACATTCGGTTAATAAATAAAAGATAAAAATCTTGTGATTAAAAGAAAAACGGTTGAGAGTTGTATTACTTCACCAGGAGCTGACGCACGATGTTCAGGTTGGCCCTGTCCACGATGCTCATCTTACCCAGGTTACGTTTACGCTTCTTGCTCTTCTTGGTCAGGATGTGACTCTTGTAAGCATGTCTTCTTTTAATCTTTCCGGTGCCGGTAAAGGTGAACCTTTTCTTCGCAGCGGAATTCGTCTTAACTTTTGGCATTTTGTTTTAGTTTAAAAAATGTTATTAATTAATCGAGACCAGGCACTTACCAAGCCTGATGCTCTTCCTTCACATTTTAGTTTCGCAAGTTGTTCACTTGCTCACTGCATAAAGTTTAATGTTTAAAGTATAATGATGGCTTCCGCAGTCTTTACCCATTAAACATTATCCTTTATCCATGGCGACAGCCATTTCTCAGTTATTAGTTTACTCCTCGGCGGGAGTGTTGTCCTGCTGAGCGCCACCGTCGCTGGCGGCTTCCTTGCTCTCCTTCTTCTTGCCGGGCTTCTTGGGCGAGAGCATGATGGTCATGCGCTTACCCTCGAGGACGGGCATCTGGTCGAGCTTGCCATATTCTTCCAGGTCATTGGCAAACCTGAGCAATAGCACCTCGCCCTGTTCCTTGAACAGGATGGAACGTCCCTTGAAGAAGACATAGCTCTTCACCTTGGCACCTTCCTTGAGGAAACCGATGGCATGCTTCAACTTGAAGTTGTAATCATGCTCGTCGGTCTGTGGTCCGAAACGGATTTCCTTGACCACGAGTTTGGTGGACTTGGCCTTCTGTTCCTTGGCGTGCTTGCGCTGTTGGAACTTGAACTTCTGGTAGTCCATCACGCGGCACACGGGGGGCTCGGCCTGCGGGGCAATGAGGATGAGATCCAGCTCTTGCTCCTCGGCGATTTTCAAGGCCTTATCGATAGGATAAATGCCCTGCTCCACGTTGTCACCTACCAGGCGCACCTCACTAGCGCGAATTTCATCATTTATCGCATTGGTGTCTTGGTCATTCTTGCCGGCCATCTTGCGATTGCGGCCTCTAGGCCTGGTAGCATTGCTCGGGCGCTTGGGCCCGGGACGATACGGTTTTTTGTTCATTCAGCAGTTTTACAATTGTTAGTATTATCGTGACAATCAAGCACTTCCATGCAGCACGCACCGCACGGAAGCGGCTTAAAAGTTGGTCATTTCTGCCACTTCGCGATTAATATCGGCTGCAAAGGTAGTAATTTTTTTCGAACCTTGATCACCTTCGCCCTGTTTTCTTATCGAAACTTCTTCACATCCGGCTTCTTTTTCACCCACGATGAGCAGATAGGGGATGCGCTTGAGCTCGTTGTCACGGATCTTGCGGCCGATTTTCTCGTTGCGGTCATCGACGATGGCGCGCACGTCGAGTTTGTTCAACTCGTCAGCCACATGGTGGGCATAGTCGTTGAACTTCTCGCTGATGGGGAGCACGACGCACTGGTCGGGAACGAGCCACAGCGGCAGCTTGCCGGCGGTGTGCTCGAGCAGCACGGCCACGAAGCGCTCCAGCGAGCCGAAGGGGGCGCGGTGAATCATCACGGGACGATGCTTCTGGTTGTCGGCACCGGTATATTCGAGCTGGAAGCGCTCGGGCAGGTTGTAATCGACTTGGATGGTACCCAGCTGCCAGCGGCGGCCCAGGGCATCCTTGACCATGAAGTCGAGCTTAGGACCGTAGAAGGCAGCCTCGCCGGTTACCTGCTTGGCCACAAGGCCCTTCTCCTCACAAGCCTCGATGATGGCGCGCTCGGCTTTCTCCCAGTTCTCTTCGGTGCCCACATACTTCTCCTTGTTGTTGGGGTCACGCAGCGAGATCTGAGCCTCGTAGTTGAACCCGAACACACGGAAGATGAACGAAATGATGTCCATCACACCCAGGAACTCCTGCTTCAACTGGTCGGGCGTACAGAAGAGGTGTGCATCGTCCTGAGTGAAGCTGCGCACGCGGGTCAGGCCGTGGAGCTCACCGCTCTGCTCATAGCGGTAAACGGTACCGAACTCGGCATAGCGGATGGGCAGGTCACGGTAGCTGCGGGGAGCGGTCTTGTAGATCTCGCAGTGGTGGGGGCAGTTCATGGGTTTGAGCATGTACTCCTCACCCTCCTCGGGCGTGGTGATGGGACGGAACGAGTCCTTACCATATTTTGCATAGTGGCCACTGGTTACATAGAGCAGCTTGTTACCGATGTGCGGCGTGATCACCTGCTGGTAACCATAGCGCTTCTGGATCTTGGCCAGCATGTCCTGCAGGCGGTTGCGCAGGGCGGCACCCTTGGGCAGCCACAGGGGCAGACCCTGGCCCACGTTGGGCGAGAAGGCAAACAGCTCCATCTCCTTGCCGATCTTGCGGTGGTCGCGCTTCTTGGCCTCCTCCAGGAGCACGAGGTACTCCTCGAGCATCTTCTTCTTGGGGAAGGTAATACCATAGACGCGGGTGAGCTGCGGGCGGGTCTCGTCACCGCGCCAGTAAGCGCCGGCGAGCGACATCACCTTGATGGCCTTGATCATGCCGGTCGAGGGGATGTGCGGGCCACGGCACAGGTCGGTGAAGTTGCCCTGGGTATAGGTAGTGATGTGACCGTCTTCCAGGTCATTGATGAGCTCGCACTTGAGGGTCTGGCCCTTGTCGCCGAAGAACTTCAAGGCATCGGCCTTGCTGATGTCGGCGCGGACAACGGCCTCGTTCTTCTGAGCGAGTTCAGTCATTTTCTTCTCAATCTTGGCGAAGTCTGCATCGGTCAAGGGGTTGCCACCGGTGTCGATGTCATAGTAGAAACCGTTCTCTACTGCCGGGCCAATACCGAACTGCACACCAGGGTACAGTTCCTGCAGGGCCTCGGCCAGCAGGTGAGCCGATGTGTGCCAGAAGGCGTGCTTGCCCTCGGCATCCTCCCACTAGAAGAACTTGATCTCGCCATCCATACAAATGGGGCGTGAGATATCCCATTCCTCGTCGTTTAATGATGCGGCCAGCACGTTGCGTGCAAAGCCTTCGCTAATGCTCTTGGCAATGTCCAGAGGGGTTACTCCATCCTCATATTGACGCACATTGCCGTCAGGAAACTTGATGTTAATCATATTAAGTTATTGATAATTATTGGTTTGCGTTGTACCCTACAACAGTACAACATATTTTAACTTGCAAAGTTAGTGCAAGTCGAGGACAGAACAAAAAGAAAAAACTGATTTTTTCATTTTTTATGTCTGGACAATGCTGGCAAAACGGAAAGCCCTAAATCAATTAGGGGAAAACTTGCTTATTTTGTTTATTGTCCTTAACTTTGTGGGCAAACTAACAAACATTTCAATCAGTATCATTATGAATCTGAACGAGCAACTGGAAGACCTGGATTACCAGAGCAGGGATGGATGGTTTGAGATTATCAAGGGCGTGTGCCGGTTCCAAGCGAAACGAGCCGTTTGTTGGCTAGCGATAATCCTGCTACTTTTCATCGCTGCCGGGGTTTACTTTTATACATCGAGATATCAAGGTGGTAAGGTTGACGACATCGCTGCAATTTGTTTCGAATTAATTATTTGTATTATACTGGTCTGGGGGATTGTGAACAATCTTCGGTTTATTCGGTCGACGAACAGACTTGAGACGCCAGAACAGCTGTTACAACAGCATGAAAAACGAATGAGAAATGACCGGAGGGTCGCTCTCATGTGTATATTGGCAGTAATTGTCAGCCTTGGCGGTCCCTATGCTTTCACCGATCGCGAATGGCCTTCGTATCTGGTGAATTGGGCAATAAAAGCCGTTCTCATTGCTCTAATCCTATTCTTTTATTTTAAAGGATCTTATCTGAGGTATTCTAACCGCGACAATGTGATTACTGAGCGCCTGCAAGACCTCATCGAGACGAAATAATGCGAGGCTGTTGTGCACACAGCACGGCACGTCCAACACTAATTACTATTAATCAGAATTTACGAACATTATCATATACGTTTTTTATAAACCATTAAAACTTGTAAGGACATGAAGAAATTTTTACTTTTTGTGACGCTATGTGTGTCAATATCCGCCACACTGTCAGCCGAAATTATCACTGAACAGCCTGAGGGTGAAGCCGTGCTTTATTCCCGCACCGGTCAGGCATTGTACAGCCTGTCTGAAACCTACATCGGTGAGCAGAACGACTTGGTAAAAGTGGTCTATGATGCCGATGGCGAAACCGTCTATTTCCAGAACATTCTCTATCGCATGGAACAGTACTACGACGAGTTCTGGACTATGGGCAAGATGAATGCCGATGGCACCAAAATCACAATTGACCTGGGCGAGACCGTTTGCCATGATTCATTTTCCGACATGGACATCTATCTGGCCTATGCCGTATCCACACCCCTAGAATACACGTCTGAAATTACTGAAGACGTGAATTCGTTTCAGGCCACCTTTAGCGTTGACCCTGCTACCGGAGTGATTACCATCGACGGCACCCAGGGCGACATGTATCAAGGTACCGGCTATGAAGGCTGGGCCGCTACAGGCTTGGCATGCTTCTTGTTTGACGGGACGTGGGCCGGTTATATGAGTTGGGGCACCACACTCACCCCGATGTCCGCGGCAACGCCGGCTGTTCCTGCAGCCCCCTATGAACTGACCTGGGAGAACGGTAGCGAATGGGAAAACGCAAGTTTCCATTTCCATGTCAACCCCTATGACCTCGATGGCAACCGCCTCTATGAGGAGAACTTCAGTTACCGCATCTACATGGATGACGACCAACTGTTCACCTTCACCAACGAGGAGTTTGGCCCAAGCGATCTCTTCGCCGATGGAGACCTCACCGAGATTCCCCTGGATTACAGCGACTACGATCACTTCTTCAGCTGGGACGGCACACGCGTTTACTTCAACAAGGGCAACCTTGGCGAGGACCGTCTGTTCCAGCGCCGCATCGGTGTTCAGACCGTTTACACTGTGGATGGCGTGAGCAATGAGTCAGAAATCGTCTATGTGGGAGTGTTAGCGGTCAATGGCGTTGTCGTTGATCGGGCCGGAAAGCCGCTCGAAGATGTGACTGTGGTCATCTCTTCCAAGCCTTCTCAGAACCCTGCAGGTCAACGCGAAGCAACCGTAATGCCCATCTACTTGACTACCAACGAGAACGGAGAATTTGCCACCGAGATCAATGCCAATCTTGACTATAGCGTCCAGTATATGGTCAATTGGGACGCCTTGCGTACCGATGACCTGAGCGTTGGCGAGGATGACGTTAACATGGGCATGATTGTGCTGCCCATTGGCGAGTCGTCAGGCATCGACGAAATCAATGCCGAGACCAAGGGCGATGCTCCCATCTACAACATGGTAGGCCAGCGCATGCTCGGCGACCTCAGCACCCTGCCCCACGGCATCTACATTGTCGGCGGCAAAAAGGTGGTGAAGTAACATCAGCCTCCACTGCACAATAACTAACACCCCGGCTAAAAGCGCCTTTGACGGCTCGCTTTTAGCCGGGTTTTCCATGAGCAATGCTTTTTCTCCCCCATCAAGAGCGGACACACCGGCACGAGCAACCGCTGTGGACAAACGGACTTCGGTTTCTCATTAAGGCAGAGCCCCTTTAGGACGGTTCTCTCCCGAAGCAACCCTCTCGGATTGCGAAGATGCTGCACCGATGAGAGAAAAAATGATTACCTTTGTGGTCTGGAAAATCAAGAATCAGATGAGTAACACATCGGCTATAGCACAGTTGCAGCTGCAACGGGAACTGCTCCGGGTGGAATACCAGGAGGAGAAGGAAGCCTATCGTCTGCATAGTGAATCGATGGGACTGGCACGCATGGTGACACGCGGCGACGCGTGGTTTCCGTTGCATGTGGGCCGCACCTACTACAACTCGCTGAACCAGTTCTGCATTGAGGTCACACGCAAGGCCGACGAGGAGATTGACCATAACTTCGAATATGGCAAGCCAGTAGTATTCTTCAGCGCCGAGGTTCCTGACGGCGACCTCAAGCGGGCGACACATATCCACTTCTTCAATTTCACGGGCAACATCTCCTATGTGGACGGGGACCGCATGGTGGTCGCCATCCCCGAGGGCCACACGCTGGAGCTGCAAAACTCGCAGTTGCCACTGGGCGTGCAGCTGTTCTTTGACGAGACAAGTTACCGCATGATGTTTGATGCTCTGGAGCGTGTGATTAATGCCAAAGGCACCCGGCTGGCTTACCTGCGCGACCTGTTCTATGGGCACCAGCGGGCCGAGGAGTTCACCTTTGACGCGATGCGCTTCCCGTGGCTCAACACGAGCCAGGAGCGTGCCGTCAACGACGTGCTGCGGGCTAAGGATGTGCGTGTGCTGCACGGCCCTCCTGGCACAGGCAAGACGACCACGCTGGTCGAGGCCATAGGCGAGACGCTGATGCGCGAGACTCAGGTGCTGGTGTGTGCCCAGAGCAACACGGCCGTGGATTGGATCAGCGAGAAACTGGTGGATTGCGGCATCCAAGTGCTGCGCATCGGCAACCCCACACGTGTCAACGACAAGATGCTGAGTTTCACCTACGAGCACCGTTTTGCCGACCATCCCGACTATCCCAAGCTGTGGCAGGTGCGCCGCAACATGCGCGAACTGCGTCACAAGCGTCGCGAAAAGGGCGAACGCTTCCACCAGAAGCTCGAGCGCCTCAAGGAACTGGCCGTTGAGCTCGAGGTGCGCATCAACGCCGACATCTTCGGCCAGGTGCGTGTTATCGCCTCTACCCTGGTGGGAGCTGGCAACAAGTTGCTCGACGGCAAGAAGTTTGGCACCGTATTCATCGACGAGGCGGCCCAGGCGCTTGAGGCGGCTTGCTGGATTCCCATTCGCCGTGCCAGCCGCGTCATCCTTGCGGGCGACCACTGCCAGCTGCCGCCCACGGTCAAGAGCCTGGAGGCCCTGAAAGGCGGGCTGGGTGTGACACTCATGGAGCGCATTGTAAAAAACAAGCCCGAGTGCGTGTCGCTGCTGCAGGTGCAGTATCGAATGAACGACGAGATCATGCAATTCAGCAGCGACTACTTCTACCACGGGCAGATGAAATCTGCTCCGGAAGTTGCCCACCGCCTCATCCACGAGGGCGACGCTCCCATCCTGTGGTTCGACACATCGACCATCAACATGGGTGAAGATGAGCGAAACGACTTCAAGGAACAGTTTATCGGGGAGTCGTTTGGCCGAGTCAACAAGGGCGAGGCCAACCTGACCATCAGCCTGCTGCAAATCTATTTCCAGCGCGTGGGCAAGCAGCGCATCCTCGATGACCGCATCGACGTGGGCATCATATCACCCTACCGTGCTCAAGTCCAATACCTCAAGCGCTTGATTAAGAAACGTGCTTTTTTCAAACCTTACCGCCACTTGATTTCAATCAACACGGTCGATGGTTTCCAGGGACAGGAGCGCGACGTGATCCTCATCTCGCTGGTGCGCGCCAACGACACGGGCCAAATCGGCTTCCTGCGCGACTTGCGCCGCATGAACGTGGCCATCACCCGTGCCCGCATGAAGCTCTTCATCCTGGGCGACGCCCCCACGATGACCCGCTACCCGTTCTACAAGCAACTATTCGACTACATCCAGCGTGTCCGCGGCCTCCGCGATCAATAAGTAAAAATCAAATCATTGTACAGGGAAGATTGTGAATTCCCCCAGACAATAAAATCGAAATAGACTAAATACTTTATTTTATTGGTGTCCGGTAAAAATTCGCCAAGATCGCATAAATACCTCGTTATCAATACTATCATGGCGACATGGCATGAAGGGGCTTGATTTTTCAGGCAAGCAGGTCGAAGGCCTGCACAAGGCCAGCAGGCCTTGACTTAACGCAACCCCAGGGCGCACTGGCCGTAGGTCAGTGTGGCCTGGGGAATGTCAACAGCAATCGATGGGCCTCGTAGAGGGCCACTCACTGTGACAAGCGCACAATAGTATAATCACCTAATTCTGACGTTATTGGCCCTCTACGAGGCCCGATTCTGTTCGATTATGCTTTCCCCAGGCCACACGAGGTCTTCGACCTGTGCGCCCTGGGGTTTATGCAATTCAAGGCCGCTGGCCTTGTGCAGGCCTTCGACCTGCTAAATTTTCCCCGGACACTAATAATTTTATTTATGAGTATAAGTGAAGAAATCGACAAAAGTACCGATTTCTTCACTTATAAATGATGAAAACATGTCATTTCCCCCTGTTAGGTGGTGGGGATTTTGCGCAGCCACTGGCGGTAGCCCAGGATGGCCATGATGGTATAGAAGGCGTAGAGGCAGGCCGTGAAGGGAATCTGCTTGTAAACATAGAGGATAGCGCAGACCAAGTCCACAACGAGCCACAGGAGCCACTGCTCAGCATACTTCTGGGCCAAGGCCCACATGGCGACCATACTCAATGAGGTTGTGAAACTGTCACACACGGGGACACTGCTATCGGTAAATGTGACCAGAATCCAGTAGATGAATCCCCACAAGGCCAAACCGATGAGAGCCACGGGCAACACCTGCCGCATGGGGAATCGGGTGATGGGCTTCTCGGTCTTTTTCTCCCCTGCCCCAGTAGCATGATTGCGCGACCAATGCCACACAGCGTAGCCATAGACAGCAGCGAGCACATAGTAAACCTCCATGCCAAAGTCGGCATACAGGCCTCGTTCCCAATACAGGTAGCCGTGCACGATGGGCATGATGACACTCACCAGCCAAAGCCAGATGCTGGCCTTGAACTCCAGCCACAGATAAATCAAACCCAGGACAAGGCCAGCGATATCGATAGCCTTGACCCAGGTCATGTCACTGAAATATTCCATTTTTGTTCGTCAGGAGTGAAAAGCGAGGAGTTAGAAGCGAGAATGCGGATTCCAACTTCTCACTTCTAACTCCTCACTTCTAACTTGTTAGAAGCGCAGGGTGATGTACCCCAGGGCGTTGATGCCGGCCATGGGATAGAAGCGGGGATCGCTGGCCAGGGTATACTGGTTGTCCTTACTGCCACCGGGATACAGGGCGCTGGTCATCGAGTAGCCGTTGGTCTCATACTTCTCGTTGAACAGGTTATAGATGGTGGCCCCGACCGTGATGCCGCGCACGTGCGGCAAATTGAAGGTGTAAGCCAGGTCCAGGTTGTTGACAAAGTAGGGATCCAGCGAGTCTTCCTTGCGCTCGAAGTTGTCGAGGTACTGGCGCGACACATATTGCGACTGGAGGCTTGCAGTAAAGCCCTTATAGTCCAGGGCAATCATGCTCCCCACGGTTACACTGGGCGAGAAGGCAATGGTGGTGTTGCCAGCGTGGATCTCGGTCTGGGTCCACATGTCGTCCCAAGTGTCGGCATCGTAGTCGCTCACATAGCCCACATAGTCCTTGATGCGGTTGCGGCTGAAGGTGGCGTTCACATCCCAACGCAACCAGTCGGTGAAACGGAAGCCAGCCATCAATTCGACACCCATGCGGTAGCTGTTAGGCACGTTCTCGGCCATGAGCTCGCCGATCTCGTTGATCTTGCCGTTGAGCACAAGCTGGTCCTTATAGTTCATATAGTAGAAATTGGCACCAGCGCTAAAGCGGCCATTGCGGAACTCGTAGCCGGCCTCCCAGTCATAGAGTTTCTCGCTCGTGGGATGCTTGAGGAACAGGCCATCGGTGTAGTTGTTGCGTGTGGGCTCCTTCTGTGCCACGGCAAACGAGGCATAGACGCGGTTATTGGCGTTAAACTGCCAGTTGAGACCGGCCTTGGGGTTGAAGAAGTCGAAGGGCTCGTCGATATCTAGGGCCTGCAGGCGCTCGGGATCGGCAGTCCAGTCCCACTTGTCGTTGTTGCCCGTGATGCGGTAGCCGATGTGGCGGTACTGCAGGTCGGCGTAGGCACTCAGGCCGCCTGTGATAACGTAATTACCTTTTAAATAAATGTTGAAGTCGGTCTTGCGGCCATTGTTGCGGTAATACTCATGGTCGGGAGCCAGCTGGCTGGTGTAATTCTCGACCCAGATGACCTGACCGTAGTGATCGTTGCTGTAACGGTTGATGCCTCCACCCAATGTGGCAGCCAGGCGCTCGCCATTGTACTGCAGCGAGAACACACCGCCACCAAAGCCGCTGTTCACACATTTCTTCCTCACCAAGCTGGCCTTCTTGCTGGTACCCTCGGCAGTCACCACGGGCTCCAGGGCATACTCCTTGAGCGTGCGGGCGTTTTTGTATTCCTGATAGTAACCGAAGCCATCAGTGTAATGCAGAGCCACGTTGAGTTTCCACAGGGGCGAGAATGTCTGATTCCAGATGAGTTGGTAATGGGTCTGGCGATAGATGTCCTTCTGGTCCTTATAGAAACCCGTCACTTTACCATCGTGCTTGATCTCGCCGTTGGGGTTATAGGTGCGGTTGCTCACGAGTTCATCGCGGCTGATGCCGTCCCAGGCATGATAAGTGTCTTCCTTGCCGCCAAAGGTGATGAACCGCAACGAGGTCTTGTCGTTAAAATAGCCCAGCTGGCCAAAGTAGCTCACGAGCTCGCTACTGGCACGATCGCGGTAACCGTCGCTGCCGATGTGGGACAGACGGGCCTCGATGGCCCAGTGGTCACCCAGCAGGCCAGTACCCACGCGTAAGGTCTCCTTGTTGGTATTGTAGGAGCCGTAGCTGCCCGACACCTCGGCATAGGGGTCGCGTGAGAAACTCTGGGTTCTCATGTTCACACTGCCGCCAAAGGCGCCCGAGCCGTTGGTCGATGTGCCCGCACCACGCTGCACCTGGATGTCGCGCACCGACGAAGCAAAGTCGGGCGTATTCACCCAGTAGATGCTGTGACTCTCGGCATCATTCAGCGGGATGTCATTCACCGTGATATTGATGCGCGTGGCATCGGTACCGCGCACTCGCATCGATGAATAACCCACGCCAGCACCCGCATCGCTGGTGGTAATGACACTCGGGGTCATCGTCAGCAGGAACGGGATGTCCAGGCCATGATTCACTGCGGCAATCTGCTTGCCACTCACACTGGTAAACGCTACAGGAGTGTTCTCGGAGGCACGCGTGCCCAGCACCTCCACCTCGCTCAGGGCGATTGAGGGCACGGTGTCGGTTGCAGCGGTCTGTGCCACTGCAACGAGGGCTGCCAGCGATGTGGCAACCGTCAGTAAGGTCTTCTTCATTGTTTTTTAATTAATAAGTTGTTCTCTACGCCGGCATTGTCCGGTTCAGATCCGATGGGTATGTTCTCAGCCCCTGATACTTTAGGGAGCACCCCAAACTCATTGAATCACGCCGCAAAGGTAGTAAAAAGTTTTCTATTTTCCGTAATTCCATCTCATTTCACACAATAAAGTAATCGCAAGCCGCGATTCTCTCGGGCTTGCGATCACATTTAAATCAGGAAGGTGGGTAATCCTTTACTTCTTGAGCACCTTGAAGCTGCGCTGTGAGCCGTCGGTGTAGCGAACCACCTTGATGTAGATGCCACTGGCGGGGCTGCTGACCATGCGGCCCGTGAGGTCGAAGTAGGTGGTCGATGCAACCTCCTTGTTATCCACACCGATCTCATCTACTGCCGAGTTGCCAGCCTTGGCCTTGGCAGCATTGACAACCTTGCCGGTAGCCTTCTCGACTACAACAGCCACAACATGGAGCTTATCCTTATTTTGGATAACAGGCTCGTAGCTCGTGTTATAGATGTCGTCAACGTAGAAGGAGTACTCAAACGAGTTCACCGAGTTGGCCACGATGGACTCGGGCAGGCTCTCGTCGATAACGCCCGAGGTAGCCACGAGAACGTCGTTGAAGTGATAACCCTCGATGCTCTCAGGCATGTCGCACAACGGGCCCAGGTTAGGCTCGTTGCCATAGGTGCCGGCCATGGTAGCATAGTAATTGTGCTGGTCCCAATCGGTACCTGCAGGACCATACATGTCATCCTCGACAAGCATGACCTCGATAGCATAGTCGTTGCCCGTTGCATTCATGACGAAGTTGCTCTCGACGGTAGCCTTGAGCTCGCTCTTGGCCTCATCGGCCCATTCAGCCTTGACGTTGAGGTCAACGACAGCCAGTTGCGTCATCAGGTATTCTACCAGATCCTTCATGCCGAAGCCGTTGGACTCGTAGCCATAGTAAGGATCCACACCGTGGTTCCTCTCAACAAATGCGCTGGGGAAGCCTGTTACGTTGTTGGGGTAACTGGTGGTCACCTCCATGGGGTCACCGTTATGGTAAGCCACACCGATGAAGTCATCGCCAAAGGCCTCGGCCAGCAGGCGCATTGCCACCAGACCACGGGTGCACCATCCGCACCAGGTACCGGTGTATTCCTCAACGAGCACACGGTGGGTGGGCACCAAATCCAAGATGTTCACCATACCCTCATGGGTGGGAACCACATCCTGATTCTCGGTCTCATTGACCTTGGTAACGGTGACGGTCAAGGGATAGGCGCCAGTCTCCTCAATAGCAGGCAGCTCAACGATGATATTGTTGCCGCGTCCCCAGTGGTCACCCTGGAGGTAGCTATCGAATGTAGCTGTGCCAGTGACACCATTGATCTCGTAGGTGAACTCACCCTTGGAGAGCGTGGTGGTGCCATGGTTATAGAGCATGGCATTAACACGAATGGGTTCGCCCTTCTTAGCAAAGCTGTTAGCGGGCACGATGATCGTGGCAGCATTCTCTTGCTGACCCTCGAGGATGAGCTCGATGCAGGGGCTGCCCATGCTGCTCATGTCTGCCCAGTTGCGCAGGGCGCTCGAGGTGTGCATCCACAGGCCTCCACCCAGCTTGTCGCTGGTAATCATCATGGGTGCCTCCTCGTCGGTAACGGGAATCGTGTAACCGGCAAAGAAACCGTTCTCGCCAATCTCATAGGCCTCGTCAAACATCACCTCGGCATGGCCGCCGGTCACGTTGCCAGTCTGGCTCATGATATCGGCACTGGCAACCTTCACGCCATCCACAATCTCAAGGCTCAGGCCATTAGACAGCCAGCCCGTATAGGTTGTCACGGCGGTGCCTGCGGGAGCGCTGATGCGCAGGCCTTTCACCTTCAGGCCCTTGAGGCTGGGATCGTAGATATAGGTGGCAAGGTCATATCCCTGCTCCCTGCCAGCCGTCATGCTTGCTGCCTTGGCGTTGTCATCACAGTAGCCAGCATAGCTTACAGCCGAGCCAACGGGGGCGCTGCCGTCGGTGAGTTCCATATAGACAATGTCGCTCACGTGCTCCTCACCGCCGCCGCGGAATACGCTCTGGATACCCACGCGCTGGAAGCCGGTCTCATAGAAGTAGATGGTTGCACCACCCACGCCGAAGTCGTAGCCATCGGTGAAGTAGTAGGGGACATCGGTCATGAAGTCAGTCAACTCAGGATACTCGTCGGGACCAAAAGTGAACAACTCGTCATCATCAACGTAGATGCGATAGTACAGGTCGTCGGGGTTGATAAATTTGCCCTCGGTGTCAACAGTGGGAACATTGAATGAGCCATAGTTGTAGCCACCCAGCTCGCCGTAGTCAACAAAGTCGATGACCTCGGGATTGGCCGGCGTGGCGGCATGGTCGAAATAGGGAGCAATGACCGGCTGACCAAACGCCTCCTGTACGGTGGTGCCTGCAACGATGCCCAGGGTGTTCTCGCTGGTCATGGTGCGCATTGCGGCATCGTAACCAAACTCCAGACCATACATGATCATGTACTCGCCATCCTCATCGGCCTCAAGGCCCATCATGCTCAAGAACAAGCCATTGCCCACTCCCAGGTATTGGTCGCTCGGGAAAATCACCTTTTCGCCGTCGATAGTGCCCTTCATCACACCGTCGGGGACATAGGATGACATGCCCTGCACATACACGTCGTTGTCCATCATGGCCACCTTGACCATCTTGCCGCTAGCGTTGCCGTAGCTGTCAACATAGGACATCGAGAAGTCCTCCAGCACAGCGCCCTCGGGCAACTCTACAGGTGTGGCATTAAACGGGGTGTAAACCGACTCCCAGTCGGCATAGCCCGACCACGTCAGGTCGTCGTCATAGATCAGACCCAGGCCGCTGCAATTATAGGTGTTCAGATCACCTGTCGATCCGTTAAGCGAGATCGTGCCGTCGTCGCCAATGGTGAACGTTGCCTCATGGACATCAAGGTTGGGAACCGCCGAGAGACTGCCGGCATCGTCAACCTTAACATCAATCCAAGCCAACATCAAGCCGTAGCCATAATCGGGATAGAAGATGATGAACTGGTTCAACGGCATGGTCAGGGTCTTGCCGTCATCGCTCAGCTCGGCCTTCACCCATGTGTTGGCAATGGCCTGCGAAATGGGATTCTGGAGATAAACCGTCTTGCCGTCCTCAGCAAACACAATCTGCATGGCGCTGCCGTCCTGAGAAGCCGTGAACAGGTAGCCAAAGTAAGTGTAAAATGCGCCACCGCTGCGCACATAGGTCTTCATCTCGCCCGCTGGCTGATCGGTGATGACATCGACACGCATGGGAGCCTTGCGGCTCTGAGCCATGGGCATCACGCCGCCACGCTTAGCCACCTCATGCTTGGTGCTAAATTCATACTTGCCCTTGACCTGCTGGCCTGATACGCGCGGATTCATCGAAACCCGCTGGCCGCTGGCCACCATGGCAAAGGCAAATGCCACAAGAATAAGTAACGTTTTTTTCATCATGTAAACATTTTTGAAAAGGTTAATGGTATGTTGGATAAACACTAAATGTCCGCCTTGAATTAATGCCAAGAAAGTATTCCGTGCAATGGCATTAAATCACCGCAAATGTAGTAAAAAAAAATATAACACCCCATAATCCGCAACAAATCTTTAACAGAATATCGGTTTTTTAGTCATTATATTAAAAAATCAGTTTGACCAACATGCAACAAAGCTATGACCCGTGTTTGTGTTTCACTTGACCAAGAGCGAAAGCACTATTTTTGTGAATTTTATTTCGATATTTTGTTTTCCGCTCGGGTTTCTTTACCTTTGTGGTCTCAACAGAAAAGAATAATTAGAAAACATGAATATGAAGAAAATCATTGCAGCCATCCTGGTGATGGCCTTCAGTACCACAGTGAGCGGTCAGGAGATGATGGACCGCATGACCGAGTCCTGCACCAGTATCATGGTGGGCAAACTGGCAAGCACCGACGGGTCGGTCATCACGTCACACACCTGTGACGCGCGCTACCGCACTTGGATGACCATGGTTCCCGCCCAGGACTATGACCGCGACACGGTCACCGCAGTCTACCGCAACCGCTATCACACCCTTAGCCCCAAGGACATGAACGGCATGGTATATGCCAATGCCATCCCCCAGGTCCGCCACACCTACCGATTCCTAGACACGGCCTACCCGTGCCTGAACGAGAAGCAGTTGGCTATGGGAGAAACGACCATCAGCGGGCGCGATACGCTACAGAACAAGCAGGGCATCTTCATGATCGAGGAGCTGGCCCGTATCGCCCTGGAACGCTGCACGACAGCACGTGAGGCCATCCGCCTGATGGGGCAGCTGGTCAAGAAATACGGTTACGGTGACAGCGGTGAGTGCCTTACCATCGCCGACAAGAACGAGGCATGGATCTTTGAGATCTTCGGCGAGGGACCCAAGAAGGTCGGTGGTGTGTGGGCTGCCGTGCGCATCCCTGACGACGAGATCACTGTGTCGGCCAACATCTCGCGCATCGGTGCCATTGACCTCAATGACCCGGAGCACTACATGGCATCGGACAACGTGTTTGAAGTCGCCAAGCGCCTGAAGCTGTGGGACGGAAAAGAGCCTTTCTGCTTCTGGAAGGCCTACAGCGGCACCAACTACCTGAAACAGGTCAAGAACTACAGCACACGCGAACTCTACATCATGCAGCAGCTGGCCCCGTCGCTGGCATTGACCGATAGCATCGAGAATCTGCCATTGAGCATCAAGCCTGACAAGAAGGTGAGCGTCCAGGACGTTTCACGCCTGCTGGGCAGCTACTATGAGGGCTCAGCACTTGACCTGAGCGGCCGCCACAAGATACCTAACCCCAAGCGCAAGGACAAACAAGGCAATCTGGTCGAGAACGAGCCGGACAGCATCGTCTCGCCCGTCGCCAACCCCTGGATCACCAATGAGCAGTTGGCGATGTTCTATGCCATGGGTGACTCGGCCATGAAATGGACCCGCACCGTGAGCGTGCCCTGGTGTTCCTATAGCACCGTCATCCAGCTGCGCTCCTGGCTGCCCGACGAGGTGGGCGGCGTGGCATGGATGGCACTCGACAATCCTGGCGAGAGTCCCAGGTTCCCCATCTTCTGCGGCAATACCGACCTGCCCGCATCGTTGAAGGTGTGTGGCCACGGCAGCGAGGATGATGCCACTGCCCTGTGGCAGTTCCGCAAGGCCAACCGTCTGGCCAGCCTGCGCTGGGGTGTGTACCGCAAGACCCTCGAGCCCGCCCGCGACCACTTCCTGGAAAAAGGCCTGCGCGAGCTGCCCATGATCGAGAAGAGCTGGCAAGAGCTCAATGCCACCGACAAGGCCAAGGCCGCCCAGCTGCTCAATGACTACACCGAGGATTGCCTGGGTGCCGCCGCCTATCGCTGGCAGCAGATGGCCCACGACTTCTGGATGCAGTCCTGGAAAGGATTCTGATGACAATGAGAAAAATGTATTACTTTTGTAGCAGAGATTGCATAACTAAAATTTGAAAGATATGAGAAAGAGATTGTTGTTAGCCCTGGTGGCTGTGCTGGGTGCTATTATCGTGGGTGATGCTTGCACATCGGCCATCGTGAGCGGCAAGCTGACGGCCAACGGTCGCCCGCTGATGTGGAAAAACCGCGACACCAACGACCTGAACAACCGCGTGGAGCGCATCAAGGGACACGACGGACTGATGGAGTTCGTTGCCCTGTTCGACGCACGTGACCTGCAGGACACAGCGGCATGGATGGGATTTAACGAGGCCGGCTTTGCCATCATGAACACGGCATCCTATAACCTGAATGGCAATGACGGCGTGAAGAACATGGACCGCGAGGGCGAGTTAATGCGCTATGCTCTGGAACGCTGCAAAACCGTTGACGACTTCGAGAACGTGCTCAAGACATTGCCCAAGCCCCTGGGCGTGGAGGCAAACTTCGGCGTAATAGATGCCCTGGGCAACGGTGCCTATTTTGAGACCGGCAACTACAAATATGTGAAATTTGACCTGGCCGACGCTACCAGCGGCATCCTCACGCGCACCAACTACAGCTACAGCGGCGCGAAGGACAAGGGCATGGGATATGTGCGCGAGCGCAACGAGAAGCATCTGCTCGAGCCCCACATCTACGCCCAGGACATCACCCCGGCCGTGTTTACCGAGGAGTTGTCGCGCACCTTCTACAACGCCCAACTGGGCAAGGACTTGACCCGTAGCGGCGACAACTGGATTGTGGATCAAGACTTCATTCCTCGCCGCATCTCGACGGCCAGCGTCGTTATCGAGGGCATCCTGCCTGGCGAGAACCCGCTGCTGACGACGATGTGGATCGCACTGGGCTACCCCCCTTGTGCCGAGGTATATCCCTGCTGGTTGGGCGAGGACGGCGTGGCTGTCGAACTGACAGGCACCACCGCCGATAACCACTCCGTGCAGTGCGACAAGGTGAACAAGCGCAAGGAAGAAGTATTCCCTGTCGTGCGCGGCAATGGCAAGCAATACCTGAACCTCTCCAAGCTCTATAACAACGAGGGTACAGGCTACTGCCAGACCCTTGCGCTGAAAAACAAGCAGGCCTACAAGCGCGGATATGAAGAAATCGCACGCCGTCGCGCCATCTACAGCAAGTCAAAGAAAAAGAGAAAATAAAGATTTATTAAAAGCCATTATCGAACACTCATCAGATACAAACCCTTGGTCGGATGACTATAGCTAACGTCAGTGTCACATCGGGCACCTACATGAGACGGCTGTGCGGCCTTCTCTTGTCGGAGAACTGGCTGTGGCTGGTGTTGCCTGTCGCGTTGTGCGCGGTGTTGGCCATCTGGGTTGACGTGCGGTTCGTCCTGGTGGCGATGATGACCTTGTTCATCATTATGCCGATGGTGCTGGCGATAATCTATTTCTACTATGGTCTGTCGCCCGAGGCCCGCTGGTCTATCATGCCTAAGGATGTGACCATCCATGACCGTGATATTGAACTTGCCTTTGCCGACGAGCGCATGAAAAAGCACGTCATCCCAGCGGATGACGTGCGCTATATCATTGAAAAGGATGATGTACTCATGCTGATGCTCAAGGGCGGGCGACGTTACACCTGCCTGATGCTACCAGCATCAATAGTAGAGCCAGATATCGCGGAGGCCGTCAGGCAGCTCACTGCTCAAGCTCATTAACTTGCCATAGTCGTCACTGCGGGCGACATATACACACATCAGACCCTTATAGTCCAGCATCTTCATGTAGGGGACAAGAGACGCATTCGCAGCCTTGAAGGCATCCAGTTCCTGCTGATTGCGCAAGGTAGCGATTACCATATAATACTTACCTGCCGTGTTGCCGGCTTCGGCAATTCCTGGATAAGGATTGACACTGGTGATGCCTTGAGACACGACTCCCTCTTGTACCGTCGGGGCCAGTTGCTGTGCCTGCGGCGCGGTCACCTCTGGCAGCATGCTTGCCGTATTGTGCTGGCGATCAACAATGATAGGGGTACTGAGCACCACGCCCAAGCCAATCAAGACAGCGATAGACGCAGCGACCTGAGTAGCCTTGCGCGAGAACAGGTTGCGCTCCTTGGGAACAATAGCAACCGCTGGCTCTTGCTGGGCAGCTTCGGCATCGGCAAGTTCTTGCTCTAATGCAACGACTGTCTTAACGTCCAGATCGGTGAGACCGTAGTACTGGTCACTGGCATTGTCACGATAGAAAGGCACAAACTCAATGTAACGCCCATCATTGCGACGGAAATAGCCCAATCGGCCCATTGACACCTCACAATCCATTGCCAGCTGCTGACGGAAAGTCGTCACGCTGTCGGCTATAAAACTCATGGCCTGCTCATAGGTCATGCCTTCACGGCGCATCAGTGACTGAGCTAGCAAGCCATCATTGTGACTGACACCGGCATTGAAACTAACCGTTCGACGCGGGCATTCCATCACCTCGCGGCCATCATCATAACATGCTGACTTGTAATTGGCAATGAACGCGCCCCATGCGGGCACCACCACGCAATCGTTACAAGTCAACAGATATTCTATATGTTCATTTATCGAAAACATCACACAAAGGTACATTGTTTAAGGCACACCGCAAAACTTTGATAAGAAAAAACGGGCAAAAAAGTTATTAACAACCACAACAATCAAGAGCTAACGGCCGAAAACCTTACGGTAGGCCTCCGCCTTCTTTTCAAGGGCAAGCGGATAAGCCCGAGAGGTCGATGGCATGCGCCATAACTTGAAGGGATGACCACCCACCATGCAGTCCACAGGAATACCGATGGCAGGCACATCAACACCGGCCAGAGCGGCGATAATACCCGTTGCCTTCTCGCCAGTGGTGACTACCGTTGTGATCGTCGGGCAGCCGTCCAGCAAGCGAGCCAGGTCAATCGGTTCGACAATCTCGAGGTACTTGTCGCTTGCATTACCCTTGAGACGGCGCACAGCCATCCCAGTGTCCCACAAGGCGATGTACTCGCGGTCAAGCAGAGCCTTGATGGCATCCAGGTCAAAACGCCCTGCCCCGCTGTCCCACAACGCGTCACGATCCTGATAGAAAATGATGCCCATTACACGCCAGTAATCATTGGTCCTGTTCGGGTAGAAAAAGGGCATGGACCAGCGTATGGGCTGCGGCGGGAAAGTGCCTAGAAACAGGTAGCGCGCTCCATCTGGAACATAAGGAGGCCACGGATGGCGCTCGATGGGTGGTAAATTATCGTTCATGGGTACAAAGGAAACGAAAAAAAGCGCTTCGAGGCATGTTTTTCCCGAAAAAAGTACTCAATATTGCAATTTTTACTAACTTTGCAAATTAGAATAACAACAATAAAACAAACTCAGACCATTATGAAAATTAAAAATTTGCTTTTGATTGCTATCGCAGCCGTGATGCTGTCGGCATGCGAAACGGGCAAGGAAGTGCCCTATTTGCAAAACATTGACCAGATTCCCGCAGCTGCGCTTGCCAGCGTGTCAAGCCAAGCCGGTGACTTCTCCATCAGGCCTGGTGACATGATGCAGATCAACGTGTCGGCCTCCAACGCTGACGCAGTGGCTCCTTTCAATAAGATTCAGTATATCCCGACATTAGGAACCGGCATGTCTTACAATGTGGGTGATATGTCCACTGTCTTCTATCTGGTGGATGATAACGGCAATATCGATTTTCCCGTGCTGGGCAAGCTGCATGTCGTGGGCATGACCAAGCACTCAATGGAGGATTACATCGCCTCGCTGATCTATCCCAAGTATCTGAACGAGCGCCCCAACGTTGAGGCCCGCATCCAGAACTTCCGCGTGTTCATGACGGGAGAATTCAATCATCCGGGCGTGGTTCAAGCAGCCAATGGCCGTCTAAACCTGATTGAGGCTATCTCCATGGCTGGAGACTTGACCCTGCAAGGCCGCCGCGATAACATTTTGCTGATCCGCACCGATGCTAATGGTCAACGCACCGTGAAGCGCATTAACCTCACCGATGCCAACTTCATGACCATGCCCGAATTCAACCTGCAGCAGAACGACATGCTCTATGTCGAGCCCAACAAGTACAAGCGCCGCAGCGTGTGGAGCATGCCGCCGACCTATACCGTCGGTGTCAGCATGCTGGGTACAGCCATGTCACTGATTACGTTTATCACTGTACTGTCCAAGAAATAATCATCATCACATAATGATGCACGATGGCGGCCCGTCAATGATGGGCCGCCTTGATTTTGCAAAACTGCCAAAATGTCAGTTTTCTATTGTTTGGCATAAGTGTTGAGGGTATGTTGATGTCGTCCTTATGGACCTAAACAAGCAATAGAAAGGAGAAACAAATATATGAATTTCAACAATTTCACGATTAAAGCACAAGAGGTTGTACAGAAAGCCGTACAACTGACACGGGCTAGCGGGAATCAAGCCGTTGAGCCCGAGCATCTGCTCAAGGCCGCCATGACCGAGGGCGATGCTGTGGTGCGCTTCATTTTCCAGAAGCTGGACATCAATCCAGCAAATGTGGAGCGCCCCCTGGAGGCAGCCTTGCAGCAGTTGCCTCGCGTGAGCGGAGGGGAGCCCTACCTGAGCAATGACGGCAGCAAGGTGCTGGAAAAGGCTAACGACATCGCCAGCAAGAATGGAGACCAGTATGTGACCATCGAAGCCATGCTGATGGCCCTGTTCGAAGTCAAGTCAAAAGTTTCCACTATCCTCAAGGACGCGGGCATGACCCACGATGACTTGAAGGCAGCCATCGACGAACTGCGCAAGGGCAAGAATGCCACTTCACAGAGCGCCGAGGAACAGTACAACGCCCTCAGCAAGTATGCCGTCAACCTCAACGAGCGTGCCCGCCAGGGCAAACTCGATCCCGTCATCGGCCGTGATGACGAGATACGCCGCGTGTTGCAGATCCTAAGCCGCCGTACCAAGAACAACCCCATCCTCATCGGTGAGCCCGGTACAGGTAAGACCGCTATTGTTGAAGGCTTGGCCCAGCGCATCGTGCGAGGTGACGTACCCGAGAATCTGAAAATGAAGCAGGTTTATTCACTCGACATGGGTGCCCTGATTGCCGGAGCCAAGTATCAAGGAGAATTTGAGGAGAGGCTCAAGTCGGTGATCAACGAGATCACACAAGCCAATGGTGAGATCATCCTCTTCATTGACGAGATCCACACGCTTGTGGGTGCCGGCAAGAGCAGCGGAGCTATGGATGCAGCCAACATTCTGAAGCCGGCTCTCGCCCGTGGCGACTTGCGCAGTATTGGAGCCACCACCCTCGACGAGTACCAGAAGTACTTCGAGAAGGACAAGGCGCTGGAACGCCGTTTCCAGGTGGTCATGGTCGATGAGCCCGACGAGGAAAGCAGCATCGCCATCCTGCGTGGCCTGAAGGAGAAATATGAGAACCATCACAAGGTGCGCATCAAGGATGATGCCATCATCGCCGCTGTGCAGTTGAGCGAGCGCTACATCAGCGACCGCTTCTTGCCCGACAAAGCGATCGACCTCGTTGACGAAGCCGCAGCCAAGTTGCGCATCGAGATGGACAGTGTGCCCCAAGGGCTTGACGAGATTTCCCGCAAGATTTCCCAACTCGAGATTGAGCGTGCCGCAATTAAACGTGACGGTGACGAAGCCCGAATCGCCGAACTTGACAAGCAGATCGCCGAACTCAAAGACCGTGAGAGCGACTACAATGCCAAGTGGAAAACCGAGAAAGAGTTGATCAACAAGATCCAGCAGAACAAGATCGACATTGAACAACTCAACTTTGAGGCCGAGCGCGCCGAGCGCAATGGCGACTATGGCCGCGTGGCCGAGATCCGCTACTCACTCATCAAGCAGAAGGAGGACGAGAACGTAAGCATACAGGAGCGACTGCGCGAGATGCAGGGCGACAAGGCCCTCATCAAGGAGGAGGTCGACAGCGACGACATTGCCGAGGTAGTTTCGCGCTGGACCGGCATCCCTGTCACCAAGATGCTCCAGAGCGAGAAGGAGAAGCTGCTCCACCTCGAGGAGGAACTCCACAAGCGTGTCGTCGGCCAGGACGATGCCATCAAGGCCATCAGCGATGCAGTGCGCCGCAGCCGCGCTGGCTTGAACGACCCGCGCCGCCCCATCGGCTCATTCATCTTCCTGGGCACGACGGGTGTGGGTAAGACCGAGCTGGCCAAGGCACTGGCTGACTATATGTTCAACGACGAGAATATGATGACACGCATCGACATGAGCGAGTATCAAGAGAAATTCTCGGTCACTAGGCTCATCGGTTCGCCTCCCGGCTATGTGGGCTATGATGAGGGTGGCCAGTTGACCGAGGCCGTCCGCCGCAAGCCCTACTCGGTAGTGCTGTTCGATGAAATCGAGAAGGCCAACCCTGATGTGTTCAACGTCCTGCTGCAGGTGCTTGACGATGGCCGACTGACCGACAACAAGGGCCGCACCGTCAACTTCAAGAACACCATCATCATCATGACGAGCAACCTGGGTTCGGGGCTCATCCGCGAACGCTTTGAGCATTTGACGGCCGCCAACCGCGACCAGGTCATCAACAGCACGCGTGATGACGTGATGGAGATGTTGAAGAAGACCATCCGTCCCGAGTTCCTGAACCGTATCGACGAGATCATCATGTTCACGCCTCTTGACGAGGAGCAGATACGGCAGATCGTCGCCATGCAGCTCAATGGTGTGAAGAAGATGCTGTCCAGGAACGGTATCACGCTCGAAGCCTCCGATGCCGCCATCCATCTGCTGGGCAAGGCTGGATATGATCCCGAATTCGGAGCACGTCCTGTCAAGCGTGCCATCCAGTCGATGGTGCTCAACCAGCTGAGCAAGGATATCATCGCCATGAGAGTGAACCGCGACCGCCCCATCATCATTGACGCTGTCGACGATCAGCTTGTGTTCAAGAACTGATAACAGGGGCGTTATCAACTACATTATATATATTGTGGGCAGCAGTTCTGGACTGCTGCCCACATTTTCTATATCCTAGCTTCAGGGGGCTTCTATAAATTAGCTTGACATTGATTTTGATTTATTTTTGAGCAGATTTTGACTTAACTTCGCAGGAGCATAGCGAGCTATGGTCCAAGAAGATAAGGCAAAAGGTGCCAAAAAGAAACAAAATCTGGTCAAC
>JAFTEU010000020.1 GCA_017453505.1 Muribaculaceae bacterium | reverse complement strand
TTTAATTGTTTGTGATCGAGTTATTTTTCTTTGTTTACAAAGATACAAACAAAAGCTAAATGCCCACTCTTTTTGAAAACAAGAATAGTCAACAAGCCCTATGTTTGACTTTGACGGTGCAAACATAGGGCTTGTCTTCACACCCTCTTTGTGCGGGATGTAATCACCCCATGAAGCTGGATAACAGGTTGATGAGCCAACCACTGATGGCCATATAGATGGTGATGCCCACAATATCGTTGGTCACCGTGACAAAGGGGCCTGTCGCGATGGCAGGGTCAATCTTCAACCGCTCCAGCACCAGCGGCACCACCGTGCCGAACAGCGAGGCGAACATCACCACCAGGAACAGCGAAGCCGTCACGGCAGCAGCCGCGATGTTGGACATCTTGGGGTTATCATCCACCGGGAAGAAGCGGGTGTAAAGGAAGATGAGCAGTCCCATCACCAGCGCATTGATGAGCGCGGTGCTGAACTCCTTGAACAAGTGCTTGCCCACGTGCTTGATGTCCAGGCTGCCATTGGCAAGGCCCTGCACGACGATAGCGCTCGACTGGGTACCCACGTTACCGCCAGTACCACCAATCAACGGGATAAACAGTGCCAAGCCCGGCAAGACACGCAGCAGATCGGCATCGCCCTCGCCGCCACCCAGGATCAGGGCGTTGATGATACCGCCCACCAGGCCGATGAGCAGCCACGGCAAGCGGGCGCGCACCTGACGGAAGACATTATCATCGGTCTCGATGTCGCCCCAGATACCAGAAGCCAACTGATAGTCGTCCTCACCCTGCTCACGCACGCGGTCGATAATATCGTCAACAGAGATGCTGCCCACCAGGCGGCCGATGCTATCGACAACGGGCATCGCCACGAGGTCATATTTTTCGAAGTCGAGAGCCACGTCCTCGATGTGGGTGTCGGTGCGCACACTCAGCGGATCGGGCTCCATGACGTGCTTGATTTTGCTGGCCGACGGGTTGGTAATCGTGGTTTTCAAGGGGAAAAGGCCCCTCAGGCGGTTGTCGTCATCGACGACATAGATGTTGTAGATCTCGTCCAGATCCTCGGCCTGCTGACGCATAGCCTTGATGCAGTCGGGCATGGACATGTTCTCGTTGACGACAATCATCTCGGTGGACATGTAACCACCGGCGGTGTCCTCGTCATATTTCAGCAGGTCCACGATGTCGCCAGCCTGTTCCACGTCGTCGATGTGACTGATAACGTCCTCACGGTCTTCCTCGTCCAGCTCCTGGATCACGTCAACGGCGTCGTCGGCATCCATCTGCTCCACCTGCTTGGCGATTTCCTCGTTGGGCATCAGTTCCATCAGGTCATGGCGCTGATCCTCGTCAAGTTCGATCAGCACGTCGGCAGCGGTCTCGTCATCGAGCAGCAGCATGATGAACAGGGCCTCCTGGTCATCCAGGTCGCCCACGAGTTCGGCGATGTCGGCAGGATGCAGGTCTTGAATCTTGGCTCGCACCTGTTCCTCGTCCTTCTTGTCTATCAGTTCGTTGAGGTTATGCAGATAATCCTCGGTAAATTCTTTCATTGCGGTTCTAGGGTCATTAGTAATCTGTAAAATAATGCTACTGGGTTGTGACGGTGGTGCCCCTCACTCGGGGCTGTGCCGTCAGGGAACCGATTGATGCGGCAGTTCCATGGCCAGCCGCGTCAGGGCAATGAAATCTTCAACGCCCAGCTGCTCGGGACGTTGTCGGAACACGTCACGCTCCATCGCCGTCGGATTGGCTGCGAAGATCGGCTTCAGCGAACTGCGCAGCATCTTGCGACGCTGACCGAAGGAGGCCTTGACGATGCGCTTGAACATGCGCTCGTCAACACCCAGGTCGGTCACGTCGTTACGCACCAGGCGGATGACTCCGCTCTTGACCTTGGGCGGTGGATTGAACACGTGCTCATCAACAGTGAACAGGTACTCGATGTCATACCATGCCTGCAGCAGCACCGACAGGATGCCGTAGGCCTTACTGCCCGGCGGCTCGGCGATGCGCTGTGCCACCTCGCGCTGCAGCATGCCGCTGCAGCAGGTCACCTGGTCACGGTATTCCAGCACCTTGAAGAAAATCTGTGTCGAGATGTTATACGGATAATTGCCAATGACGCAGAAGGGCCGGTCGCCATACAGCTGCTTGAGGTCCATCTTCAGGAAGTCCTCTCCGATGATGCGTCCATGCAGTTGCGGATAGGCCACTTCCAGGTAGTCCACGCTCTCGCTGTCGAGTTCCACCACCGTCAGGTCCAGGCCCATCTCGAGCAGGTACTGGGTCAACACACCCATGCCAGGGCCCACCTCCAGCACCGGCAGGTGCTTGAAGTCGTCCAGCGTGTGGGCAATGCGCTCGGCAATCGACAAATCGGTCAAGAAATGCTGCCCCAGTGACTTTTTTGCTCTAACTTTCCGCATGTTTGGTCATTTATTGTTACCTTTGCACGCTCCAATGCGTCCATTAGCAATGTGCAAAGGTACTGCTTTTTTGCCGTTATTGACGCATCGGCCGCTACATTTTAACGCAACTAGACAAGAAAAAACGTGAAAAAAGCCGTTTCCTATCTCCTGAAATATGGCATCCCCCTCGTCATCGGCGTGGGACTGATGTATTTTCTATACAAGAACGTGGACATCAACTCCATGATGGACACGCTCAAGACCGACGTTGACTACCTGTGGTTCATCCCCGTTGCCGTGGTGAGCATCTTGAGCCACATCTTCAGGGCCCTGCGCTGGCGGTTGCAGCTCAAGGCCATCGATGTCAAGCCGTCGTTCAGCGCTGTGCTCAACAGCATCTTCGGCACCTATGCCGTCAACCTGGTATTCCCCCGTCTGGGAGAGGTGTGGCGCTGCGGCTACATCGCCAACAGGCAGAAGGCCTCGGTCACCCAGGTCATGGGCTCGATGGTCGCCGACCGTCTTACCGACACCGTCACCGTACTGCTGCTCACCCTGGTCACCTTCCTGCTGGCACAGGATGCCTTCGGCCAGTTCTTTGATGCTTACCCGCAGATGAAGCAGAACTTCCTCAATGTGGCCAGTGATGCCCGCATCTGGTTCGGCGGCGCTCTCTTCATCGTCGCCATCGGCTGGCTGCTGGTGATGAAAACCGAGAACAAGGTCATCAAGAAGATACAGCTCATGGCACGCAACTTGTGGGACGGCTTTGCCTCCATCACCCGCATGGACGGCAAGTGGTGGTTCCTCTTGTTGACCATCCTCATCTGGGGCTGTTACTTCCTGCAGCTGTACATCGCCTGCAAGGCATTCACCTTCACCAGCGGCCTGAGCGTGCTCGCCGTGCTCGTGATGTTTGTCCTGAGCAGCATCGGCATGGGCATTCCCACCAATGGCGGCCTCGGCTCCTGGCATGTGGCCATCATCTTTGGTCTGTCACTCTACGGCGTGGGTGTATTCTCGCCCTCCCACTTCGACCCTCGGGCATCGGCCTTCGCCATGCTCGTGTGGGGCTTCCAGACGGTGTTGCTCATCGTGCTGGGCATCTACGCGTTTGCCAGCATGGCCATCGACCGCAACCGCATCGAGAGCGGCAAGACCGTGGTCGACACCACTAACGACACAATACAACTATAATAGTCTCCAGTTGTCGGTTTGCAGTCTTCAGCGGCATCCGCATTCAACCGAAAACCGACAACTGAAAAACTGAAAAAACCGACAACTGAACAATGGACGACAACTTTGACGACTATTTCACCGAGGAGATTCTCCCCGAGGAGCAACAGCAGCCTCATCAGGAGACCGAGAAGGAGCGTGAGGAACGTGAGATCAAGGAGGCCACCATCGAGCGCCGCGGCAACACCGTGAAGCTCGTGCTTGCGCTCATCATCGTGGCCATGGCAATATTCCTGGGATGGTGGATGTGGCAGCACTATTTCCACCCTTACCGCGTCAGCCAGGAGAAAGGCTGGATCATGAAGGTGGGCAACGAGGGCACCTTGTTCAAGACCTTTGAGGGCGAGATGATCAGTGAGAACTATATACAAGAGGACATCGGGGTCATGAAGAGCGACTTCCTCTTCTCCATCCCCACCGACAGCCTCGCGCGCACCGCCATGCGCTTTGCCGGCGATGGCAAGCGTGTCGTTCTCACCTACAACGAGTACAAGGGCACCGTCCTGTGGCGCGGCAATTCACGACACGTCGTCGTCAGCATCGAGCCCGACACTGACCTCGTCAAGGACAACCCCTACAAGGAGGCCAAACCCGAAGCCCCCCAAGACAAAAAATAACCACCTTGCCAATGAGGCAATAACAAACACAATCAATAAGTAGAGGCATCCACGTGGATGCCTCTACTTATTGATTGCAATATCCACTAAAGCAGCTGGAGGCATCGCCATTATTGTAAACGGATGGCATGAGTTTTGCACACTATCAACCAGGGACTCTCTGCCAAAATGTCACTTTTAACGGTTTTTAGATGTCAGTTCCCGAAAAATGTTACTATCTTTGCAGGCCAAATTGAGAAAGACATATATGGAGGAAAACAAGATACAACACAACGAGCCAGAACAAGCACCGGAACAACAGGCCACACCCTACATCAAGCCCGACATTCTGGACTATGACGACATCCGCAAGATGGTGCCGTTCTTTGACGGCAAACCCAAGCTGGTGAAGTGGCTGTTCCACCTGCTGGACATGGACGATGCCAACTGGATCCATGGCCACAACTGTGGCACGCCAGGTGTGCCCTTCTGCACCGGCTTCATGAAGGACCTGAACGCGACCATCACCTATGACAACGGCGAGGTGCTTGACAATCTGCCCGAGGGGCCGTTCATCACGGTGTCCAACCACCCCTTCGGGGCCATTGACGGCGTGATGATGATCCACATCATCGGCACGCGACGTCCCGACTACAAGTTCATGGTCAACATGATCCTGGGCAAGATTGGAGGCATGAAGCCCAACTTCATCACCGTTGATGCCCTGGCCAGCGACGACCCCACCAAGCGAGCCGTGTCGATGCAGGGCATCAGCGACACGTTGAAGCATGTCAAGGCAGGCCATCCCATGGGATTCTTCCCAGCCGGTGCCGTGAGCAAGCTGACGTGGAAACTGCGTGTCGAGGACCGCGAGTGGCAGCCCGTGATCATGCGCTTGATACAGAAGCTCAAGGTGCCCGTCATCCCCATCTACATCCACGGCCACAACAGCTGGATCTCACTCCTGCTGGGAGTCATCAGCTGGAAGCTGCGCACCCTGCGGTTGCCAGCCGAGATCTTCCGCCGCAAGAGTTACGACTTCCGCGTGAGCGTGCATGACCCCATCATGCCCGAGCAGTACGAGCAGTACAAGACCCCCGAGGAGCTGGGTGTATTCCTGAAAGGTGAAACTTACAAAATGAAGAAATGGCAACAATAAACGACAATAACATCCGCGCCATCAAGCAGCGCTTCGGCATCGTGGGCGAGTCGCCCGCGCTGATTGCCGCCATCCGCCGCGCCATGCTCGTGGCCCCCATCGACTTGAGTGTGCTCATCATTGGCGAGAGCGGTTCGGGTAAGGAGTCTTTCCCCAAGATCATCCACGAGAGCAGCCCGCGCAAGCACAAGAAGTATATCGCCGTCAATTGCGGTGCCATCCCCGAGGGCACCATCGACAGCGAACTCTTCGGGCACGTCAAGGGCTCATTCACTGGTGCCATTGCCGACCACAAGGGCTACTTTGAGGAAGCCGACGGCGGTGTCATCTTCCTCGACGAGGTGGCCGAAATGCCCATGAGCACCCAGGCCCGCCTGCTGCGCGTGCTGGAAAATGGTGAATACCTGCGCGTGGGCGACAGCACTGTGCGCAAGACCAACATCCGCGTCGTCGCCGCCACCAATAAGGACATGCTCCAGGCCGTCAAGGAGGGCCGATTCCGCGAGGACCTGTACTACCGCCTCTCGACGGTGCAGATCAACGTGCCGCCCCTGCGTGACCGCGGCGATGACATCGTGCTGTTGTCCCGTCTGTTCCTGCGCAATTTCATCAACGAGAACCGCACCAGCGAGGTCACCCTCACCGAGGATGCCCAGCGGCTGCTCAAGACCTACCACTGGCCTGGCAACGTGCGGCAGTTGAAGAGTGTCATCGAGCAGGTCGCTCTCTTTGAGAGCGGCAACACAGTCGATGCCCCGGCTCTGAGCCAGTACATGCCCACCAACCGCGACACGGCCTTGACGGTGCAGTCGCAGCCCAACTATGACTACAATGCCGAGCGCGAGCAGCTCTTTACCCTCATCCTGTCGATGAGGGCCGAGATTGAAGCGCTCAAGAAGCGCATGGACGGCGTGGGACCCACCTCCCATGTGGCCTCCAACGTGCACGAGCTGCGACGCGAGTCCAATCCACTGCTCGGCATCAACAGCAACAACGAGACCGGCAGGCCTCTGCCCTATGACCTCCAGAACGAGGCTCAGGAGCTGGGCCGAGTCGACGAGGTCGCTGCCATGGATGTCGAGGGCGAGACCGTAAAAACCCTCGACGAGACCGAGCGCGAGACTATCGAGACCGCCTTGCGCCGCAACAACGGCCGCCGCAAGCTCACGGCCCAGGAGCTGAACATCTCGGAACGCACCCTGTACCGCAAAATCAAGCAATACAACCTGGAACGCCAGTGAAACGACTCATCATCATATTGACCCTCGCCGTGGCCGCCATGGGATGGCAGGCTTGCATCCCGCGCTACACGCTCAACGGTGCCTCGATCGATTACAACGTCTATAAGACCATTTCCATCGGCGAGTTCCCCATCAGAGCCGCCCTGGTCTATCCGCCGCTGCAATCGATGTTCGAGAACCGCATGACCGACATGATTGCCCAGCAGACGCGCTTGCGTGTCATCGACGGCAACAACACCGACCTGCGCATGGAGGGCGAGATCACCAACTACCAGCTGTCACCGCAGGCTGTCGGTGAAGATGCCTATGCCAGCCAGACGCGCTTGACGATCACCGTCAAGGTCAAGTACATCAACAACAAGAACCAGAGCCTCAGCAAGGACCTCTCCTTCAGCGCCTACCGCGACTTCTCCAGCAGCGAGCTGCTGGTCGATGTCCAGGACGAACTGTGCAACCAGATCTGCAAGGACCTGTCCGACCTGATCTTTAACGCCACCCTGGGCGACTGGTAATAGTGATTTAGTTAGGAGTTAGGAGTTAGAAGTTAGAAGTTGACTGGTACTATATGGAATGGATTGAAGATATCAAGCGAATGGCTACCGACGAGACGGTACAGGTGACACGCCAGTGGCTGGAAAGCGCACGGCACGATGCCCCCTACAGCGTCCTGCCCGCCTTGACCTACCTCAGGCACAACGGTGTCAAGGGCAACGAGGATGTGCTTGAGGAGCTGGCCATCGCCTTCCCCGACCGCCGCAGCCTTGCCTTGCTGCTGGGTGAGGAGGCCGGCGCACTGGCTGGATTCTATCCTCCCGAGACCCTACCCGACACCCCCGACACGGTAACGGCCATCGACCGTTTCCTCGACAACTACGGCAAGACTGCTCCCGGCGAGGTCGAGGCCATCAGCCGAGCGATTTTCAATCCCCAGCCCGACTATGCCGACGTGCTCGCGGCCAAGGAGAAGGAAGAAGGCGAAATCCAGCTGAGCGGCGCCGACCAGCAGGATGAACTCATCAACAAATTCATCGCCGAGCAGATGCAGCTGGGCGAGAAGGCTGCTATGGTACCCATCGCGACGCCCGTCGGGGAAGAAGAGAAGGCCGAAATCGCCGAGGAAGCCATCGAAATTCCTACCCAAAATGATGATTCCATGCTTAGCGAAAGTCTGGCTAAAATGTACATCTCCAGACACAAATATTCACAAGCACTTGAAATTATTAAGCGATTAAGTTTGAAATATCCAGAAAAAAGTATTTACTTTGCAGACCAAATTCGGTTTTTGACCAAATTGGTCTTAAATGAGACACTAAATAACAAAAAATAAGAAAAAATGTACACTATTTTTGCTATCCTGATTGTGATCGCATCGATTCTGTTGATCGGTGTTATCCTGATTCAAAAATCCAAAGGTGGCGGCCTTGCTGCCAATGTGAACAACTACAACCAGTTCATGGGTGTTCGCAAGACCACCGACTTCATTGAGAAGGCCACGTGGGGTCTGTCCATCTTCATCTGCGTGCTGAGCATTGCTTCGGCATTCGTTTCAGCTCCCAGCATCGTTGAGAGCGCTCCCCAAATCAAGAAATTACCCGCCAGCGAGACGCAGGCTCCCAACTTCGGCACTCAGGCCGAGGAGGCTCCCGCAGCCCAGGCTGCCGCTCCCGCACAGGAAGCTGCTGCTCCCGCACAGGAGGCACCTGCCCAGGAGGGTAAGTAATTTTCACCGTATCTTAACACTACAACATCAAGGATGCGGTATGTCGTATCCGCATCACAGCGGGTCAAGACATACCGCATCTTTATTTTATCATGATGAGAATGACATTATTATTATATATAGCCTTGGCGATGCTCATGACGGCATGCGGCAGCACGGGAGCACCCTCTTCCGACGCGCCCACTGCAAGCGACACCACCACAACGGCGGCAGCGGTGCCCTTTGATGCCAATGCGGCAATGAACTTCACGCGACAGCAATGCGAATTCGGGCCCCGCGTGCCTGGCACATCAGCCCATGCCCAGTGCGCCGACTGGCTCATGGCCACCCTGCAGACCTCATGCGACACCGTCATCATGCAGACGGGCAATGTCCAGACCGCTACCGAGGGCAGCTTGGGCATCAAGAACATCATCGGCGTGATCAACCCCGAGGCCAGCCAGCGATTGCTACTGCTCGCCCATTGGGACTGCCGTCCCTGGGCCGACAATGACCCCGATGCCGCCAACCACAGCAAGCCCGTCATGGGTGCCAACGATGCAGCCAGCGGCGTAGCCGTGCTACTGCAACTCGCCAGCCAGCTCAAGCAGGCCGGCACCACGCTGGGCGTGGACATTGTGCTGGTCGATGCCGAGGACATGGGTGTCAACGACAATGAGGAGTCCTGGGGACTGGGCACACAATACTGGGCCTCACACCCCCATGCAGCTGGCTACAAGCCACTGTTCGGCATCCTGCTCGACATGGTGGGTTCCAGCAACGCCACCTTCACCCGTGAGTACTACTCGACCCAATATGCGAGAGGCTTCGTTGACCTCATCTGGAATAATGCCGCTGGCAGCCACTTCATCAACGCACAGGGCGGAGCCGTGACCGACGACCACATCTTTGTCAACCGCGCCGGCATCCCCTGCGTTGATATCATCGACATGCGCAGCGACAGCGACACGGGCTTCTGCCCCGAGTGGCACACCGTGCATGACACCATGGATGCCATCGATGCCGCTACCCTGGGCGAGGTCGGCCAGACCCTGCTCAACGTCATCGCCGCCCTCGAGCAGTAACCCCTAATCCTTGACCAAGAGACTCAACAATCCGATATTTCCTGTTCACGTTTTTTACAACTCATATCAACGGATTTGGGCATGAGAAAATCTGGAATACTGTTACCCGCGATTGCGCTGATATGCTTCACGATTATCGGCGGCGTAGCCCTTCGCATCCTGGTCACCGACTGGGAGACCGAGAGCAGGACCCGCATCATCATGCTCATTGCTGTCGTGCTGCTGATGACTCACGGATGGTACCGTGCCCTAGTTCACATCAGGCCGAGAACATCGGTCGATGAAGTGGAAGATGAGGTGGAACAGGCCTCGTCAGTAAAGGCGGTAATTGGTGCCTTCTTCAACCCGATGAAAATGAGATTCCGCACCTCGCTGAGCATCTTCATCCTTGTTCTTACCTACTTGTTTGCCACGCCCTTCATGTTCTGGGCACTGCTAGTCCTGCTGATTGCACTCAAGGGCTACATGCTGTATCAGTTGATCAGATACCACAAGGCCGTCAAGGAATTGGCGAGACTCTCGGCCGAGCAGACCGCCGACGAGGTCGAATTTGACGAAGAGAAGGTGAAACACTACATGGAGTTGCTCAAGTCCTTCGGTCGTGATGCCATTCAGATCTCGTTTGCGCAGGACGGCAATGCCCCATTGCCTATCGGTTGCTCCAAATATGGCGGACGACCTGATGTGCCGGCTGATTTCCAGTGGCCACATGACAACAGCGGTCGCCCCCTGTCATTGCTGCTGCAAATCAATTGCGCTGACCTTGCACCCCACGACCGCGAGGGCATTTTGCCCACCAGCGGACACCTGTATTTCTTCTACGAACTCAGCCAAATGGATTGGGACGGCACGGAAAACGATGTACGAGTCATCTATAACGACCTGCCTTTATCACAATTGCATCCCCTTGATTTTCCGGAGAATCTTGCCGATGAGTACCAGTTGAAAGAATGGCCCCTGCAATTCACACATGGCACAAGCATCCCGACGATTGAGGAACTGAGTCAATTGACCGATGAACCATTCAACGAGGATGACGAGGATGAGCGCTACGAGACATTTGACCGATTGTGGAACGAATCCTTGATTGGGAGTGGAGACATCGGCAGCATGCTCGGTTATGCCTACCTCATTCAAGGATCTATCGTCGATGACCTTACTAATGAGGTGCTCCTGTTGCAACTCGATTCCAATGGCGAGTACTGGCGGGAGGATGACAAGACTCCACATGACCTACTGTTTGGTGACGATGGCTGCATCTACTTCTACATCAAGCGTGAAGACCTGCTGGCAAGACGCTTTGACAACATAAAATTTGCCCTCCAGTGCTATTAGCGATACTATTAATCATCAGGCAATCACTTTTTAGTTCAATAGTATTGCTTCTTGAACAAAAAACGGTACCTTTGCAATAAAGTAACCGGTCGTGACCAATGGAGGAAAAATTCAAAGTACTGAAGACGATGAGACCATGGCGGGACGCTTTCTATTATCAGAAAGCCGAGACGTTATATCAGATGACTTACGTTTTTTGCCAGCGCTTTCTTCCAGCCTATGGAGACCGAACGGTCGACCAGATGGTGCAAGCCGCCCGTAGCGGCAAGCAGAATATTGTAGAAGGCACCGAGGACGGCACTACCTCTACCGAGATGCACATCAAATTGCTCAATGTCGCCCGCAGTTCATTGCAAGAACTTCGCGAGGATTACCGCGATTTCATCATGTCCCATAACCTGACCTTGTGGACATCGGCACACCACCGCTATGCGAGTATGCAGGAGTTCTGTAAATCGCATAACCGCATCGAGGACTATCAGCCCTTTTTCCTGAAATGGAGTGCTGAGGAAATGGCGAATATCGCCTTGACCCTTTGCTATATGACCGACGCGATGCTGAACCATCAACTCAAAGCGCTTGAAGAGGAGTTTGTTACCCAAGGAGGCATCAAAGAGCGCATGCATGCTGCACGAACAGGTTACCGCAAGGAACAGGATGCTGAATTATCCCGGTTGAAAAACGAAGTCGCGGCTCTCAACCAAGAGATAAAGCGATTGAGAAACCTCTTATCCCAACATGGCATCGACTTTTAAATCTATAGTCACTATAGTCACTATAGCCACTATAGATACTATAAAAAAGATAGACTCACTTAATATTTTATAACCAATGAAGAAAGAAAGGATTCTACTCATGAGCAGTGCATTGATCGCAGCATCGGCTGTGACGACCCAAGCTCGCATCAACTACCCTGACACGCGCCGCGTGGACACGGTGGACACTTACTTCGGCACCCAGGTGCCCGACCCTTACCGCTGGCTGGAGGATGACCGCAGCGCCGAGACCGAGGCCTGGGTCAACGCCCAGAACAAGGTCACCCAGAACTACCTGGCCAAGATCCCCTTCCGCAAGGATGTGAAGAAGCGCATCACCGAACTCGCCAACTACGAGAAGATGTCGGCACCCTTCAAGGTGAAAGACAAATTCTACTTCTACAAGAACAACGGCTTGCAGAACCAGAGCGTGCTCTACGAGTACAGTGCCGACGGCAACCACAAGATGGTGCTCGACCCCAACACGCTGAGTGACGACGGCACCGTGGCCCTGCAATCGCTCGACTTCTCTAACGACGGTCGCTACCTGGCCTACGTCATCACCCGCAACGGCAGCGACTGGAACGAGATCTACGTCAAGGACCTCAAGGAGAACCGCGTGCTCGACGACCACATCGTTTGGGCCAAGTTTACCGATGCCCAGTGGCTGGGTGACGGCTTCTTCTACAGTGGCTATGATGCCCCCGAGGATGCCAAGTCGTCCAAGAACGAGTTCCAGAAGGTGTATTACCACAAGCTGGGCACGCCCCAGAGCGAGGACTACATCGAGTACCAGGACAAGGGTGAGCCCCTGCACTTCCACCAGGTGAGCGTGAGCGACGATGAGCGCTACGTCTTCCTGTGGAAGAGCGATGCCGAGGGCAACGACATCTACGTCAAGGACCTCAAGGACCGCAATCCCCACTATGTGCAGTTGATTGGCGGCATGAAGTATGAGCGCGGCATCATCGGCGTGGATAATGGCAAGATCTATGTCATGACCAACGAGAATGCCCCCAAGTGCAAGATCGTCACCTACGATGCCGAGCGCCTGTCTCCAGCCACCTGCGCCGAGTTCATCCCCGAGCAGGAGTCGGTACTCACTGGTGCAGTCATGGCCGACCACAAGTTCATCCTCACCTATGACAAGGATGCGTCGAGCCACCCCTACCTGTATGACCTGAACGGCAAGCTCATCCGCGAGATCCAGTTGCCCACCTACGGTTCGGTCGGCTTCAGCGCCAAGAAGAACGCCAAGGAGGTCTTCTACAGCTTCACCAGCTACACCTTCCCCGGTGCCATCTACAAGTATGACCTGGAGACGGGCAAGAGCGACCTTTTCTTCCAGCCCAAGGTCAATCTCAAGAGCGACGACTATGTGACCGAGCAGGTGTTCTTCAACAGCAAGGACGGTGCCCGCATCCCCATGTTCCTCGTCTATAAGAAAGGCCTGAAGCGTGACGGACAGCGCCCCACCTTCCTGTATGGTTACGGCGGCTTCAACGTCAGCCTCAACCCCGCCTTCACCTACACCCGCACCCTGTTTGCCATGCTCGACTGCGGCGGCATCTGCGCCTATGTCAACCTGCGTGGCGGTGGCGAGTATGGTGAGGAGTGGCACCAGGCCGGCACCAAGATGAACAAGCAGAACGTGTTTGACGACTTCATCGCCGCTGCCCAGTGGCTCATCGACAACCAGTACACCTGTCCCAAGAAACTCGCTTGCAACGGTGCCAGCAACGGCGGTCTGCTCGTCGGTGCCGTGGTCAACCAGCGTCCCGACCTGTTTGCCGCTGCAGTGCCCCAGGTGGGCGTGATGGACATGTTGCGCTACCATGAGTTTACCATCGGCTGGAACTGGGCTCCTGACTATGGCCGCAGCGATGACAACCCCGAGATGTTCCGCTACCTGCGCGACTACTCGCCCCTGCACAACATCAAGAACGACGGCACCCACTACCCCGCCATCATGGTGACCACTGGTGACCACGATGACCGCGTTGTTCCTGCCCACAGCTTCAAGTATGCCGCCCAGTTGCAGTACAGCAACACCGGCGACCAGCCCAAGCTCATCCGCATCGACAGCAAGGCAGGCCACGGCCACAGCAAGCCCATCAGCAAGATCATCGACGAGTACACCGACATCCAGTCCTTCATCATGTACAACCTGGGCGTCAAGTACAAGTACAAGAAGTGATTCACCATCACTGCCAGCAACGAGGAAGGCTTGATCGTCTTCCTCGTTTTTTTTTGCATGCCGCCTGTCACCTCAACGGCAGTCAACGACAATGGATTAAGGATTATTAACATTAGTGTCCGGGGAAAATTTAGCAGGTCGAAGGCCTGCACAAGGCCAGCGGCCTTGAATTGCATAAACCCCAGGGCGC
>JAFTEU010000019.1 GCA_017453505.1 Muribaculaceae bacterium | reverse complement strand
TTTCAGTTTTCAGTTTTTCAGTTCAGTGTCGGCAGATGCTGCTGACGACTGACAACTGGCAACTGTCAACTAGATTTATTTGAATAATTGACCGGCGATAACCATGCGCTGAACCTCTGAAGTACCTTCGTAGATCTCGGTAATCTTGGCGTCACGCATCATGCGCTCAACAGGATATTCACGGGTGTAGCCGTAGCCTCCGTGGAACTGGACGGCCTTGGTCGTCACTTCCATAGCGGTCTCGGCGGCAAAGAGCTTAGCCATAGCGGCATCGGCGCTGTAGGGCAGGTGCATGTCCTTCTTCCAGGCGGCGCTGCGAACGAGCAGGCGGGCTGCCTCGACCTTGGTCTTGAGGTCGGCCATCTGGAACTGGGTGTTCTGGAACTTGGCGATAGAGCGGCCGAACTGCTTGCGCTCCTTGGTGTACTTCACGGTCTCGTCCATGGCACCCTGGGCAATACCCAGTGCCTGGGAAGCGATACCGATGCGGCCACCGTCCAGGGTCATCATGGCAATCTTGAAGCCCTTGCCCAGCTGGCCCAGCAGGTTCTCCTTGGGGACGATGCAGTTCTCAAAAATCAACTCACAGGTAGCGCTGCCGCGGATACCCATCTTCAACTCCTTCTTGCCGATGGAGAAACCGGGCATACCCTTCTCGACGATGAAGGCCGAGATGCCCTTGGTGCCCTGTGACTTGTCGGTCATGGCCATCACGATAAACACGTGGGCGTTAGAGGCATTGGTGATGAAGATCTTGGAGCCGTTGAGCACCCAGTGGTCACCAGCGTCAACAGCGGTCGTCTGCTGCATGGCAGCATCGGTACCGGCATTGGGCTCGGTCAGACCGAAGGCACCGATCCACTCGCCCGAAGCGAGCTTGGGCAAGTACTTCATCTTCTGTTCCTCGGTGCCGTGCTCCATGATGGGAGCGACACACAGCGAGGTGTGGGCCGACAGGACAACGCCCGTGGTAGCGCACACGCGGGACAGCTCCTCAACAGCCATGATATACATCTGAACGGTACCACCGGCACCACCATACTGCTTGGGGACGGGAATACCCATCATGCCCAGCTTACCCATCTTCTCGACAGTCTCGATGGGAAAGCGTTCCTGCTCATCGATCTCGGCGGCAAGGGGCTTTACCTCGTTCTCTGCAAAGGAGCGTACCATCTGCAGGAACAGTTGTTCAGTCTTAGAATAGCTAAAATCCATAATTTATTTTTATAGTTTTCAGTTCTCAGTTGTCAGTTTTCAGTTGTCAGAGGTTGCGGATGCCGCTGAAAACTGAAAACTGAAAACTGACGACTTGTTGATTAATACTTGTAGAAGCCTTCACCGGTCTTGCGGCCCAGCAGGCCAGCGCGGACCATCTTGCGCAGCAGCGGGTGAGGACGATACTTGGGATCACCGAACTCGTTGTAGAGCACCTCCATGATGGCGAGGTTCACGTCGTTACCGATGAGGTCGGCCAGTGCCAGGGGACCCATGGGATGGTTGGCTCCCAGCATCATGCACTTGTCGATGTCCTCGGCGCTGGCGATACCGTCGGCCAGGATGCCTACTGCCTCGTTGATCATCGGGATGAGGATGCGGTTGACGACAAAGCCGGGTGCCTCGTTAACGGGCACGGGGGTCTTGCCGATCTGGGTCGTCAGGTCGATGATGCACTGGGCGGTCTCGTCGCTGGTGAGCTGACCCTTGATGACCTCAACGAGCGCCATGCGGTCGGCGGGGTTGAAGAAGTGGCAGCCGATGAATTGTGCGGGACGGCTGGTGCAGGCAGCGATCTCGGTGATCGAGAGAGACGATGAGTTGGTGGCGAAGATGGTCTCGGGCTTGCAGATCTTGTCAAGCTCCATGAACACGTCCTTCTTCAACTGCATGTTCTCGACGGCAGCCTCGATAACGAGGTCGGCGTCGGCAAAGGTGGCATAGTCGGTCGTCGTGGTGATGTTGGCCAGGATAGCCTTCATGGCATCCTCGGTGATCTTACCCTTCTCGACGAGCTTGTTGTAGCCCTTGGAAATCGAAGCCATAGCCTTGTCCAGGCTCTCCTGGGTACGGCTCTTCATGACAACGGGCATCTTGGCGGCAAAGGCCTTGACAATACCCTTGGCCATCGTACCTGTTCCAATAACGCAAATTTTCATAATCAGAATGTTGTTTTATCGGTTATTAATGATTGAGTGTTAATTATTTACCTGTGAATTCAGCCTTGCGCTTGTTCAGGAAGGCATCCATGCCCTCCTTCTGGTCGCTGGTGGCGAAGCACTGGCCGAAGAGTTTGTTCTCCAGCGCGATGGCACCGTCGGCATCCAGGTCGTAGCCCTCGTTGATGCTCTGCTTGGCCAGGCGGATGGCCACGGGGGCGTTCTTGAGCATCATCTGGGCCATCTCCATGGCCTTGTCCATGAGCTCCTCGGGCTCATAGATGGCATTGACCAGGCCGATGCGCAATGCCTCGTCGGCACGGATCACCTTCCCTGTGTAGATCATCTCCTTGGCATAGCCCTGGCCGATGAGTTTGGGCAGGCGGTAGGTTCCCGAGAAGCCGGGGATGATGCCCAGGCCCACCTCGGGCTGACCGAACTTGGCCTTGACCGAGGCGATGCGGATGTCGCAGGACATCGCCAGCTCGCAACCGCCACCCAGCGCAAAGCCGTTGACAGCGGCGATGACGGGGATGGGCAACGTCTCGATGCGGCGGAAGACCTGTGCCCCCAGACGGCCGAACTCGAAGCCCTGAGGCTCGTCGAGGTGGGCCATCTCGCTGATGTCGGCACCGGCGACAAAGGATTTCTCGCCGTCGCCCGTGATGATGAGCACGCGTGTGGCCTCGTCCAGGGCACCGATGAAGGCATCCAGTTCCTTGAGGATAGTTGAGTTGAGCGCGTTCAGCGACTTGGGTGCCGAAATCTTGAGGATGGTAACACCCTCGTTGTGCTCAACTTTCAAGAATTGATATTCCATGACTGGCCGGAGTTGATCAATTAGATATCCATGGGCTTGAGGTCGGGCGAGATGATCAGCTTGGCCTCGGTGGCAGCCTGTACATCCTCGACGGTGAACTCGGGATGGAGCTCACGCAGCACGATACCCTCGGGAGTGATGTCCATGACACCCATCTCGGTGATGATCATGTTGACCTGGCCGGCAGCGGTCAGCGGCAGGGTGCATTCCTTCAGAATCTTGGGGTTGCCCTTCTGGGTATGCTCCATGGTGAGGATCACGCGCTTGGCACCGACGACGAGGTCCATAGCACCGCCCATGCCGGGAGCCATCTTGCCGGGGATGATCCAGTTGGCGAGGTTACCCTTCTCATCGACCTGCAGAGCGCCCAGGAACGACACGTTCACGTGGCCGCCGCGGATGATGGCAAACGAGGTTGCCGAGTCAAAGGTGCAGGCACCGGGGTTCAGCGTGATGGCACCGCCACCGGCGTTGATGAGGTTCTTGTCCTCCTTGCCTTCCTCGGGCGTCGGGCCCATGCCCATGGCACCGTTCTCGGTCTGTAGGGTGACGGAAACACCCTCGGGAAGGTAGTTAGGAATTAAGGTGGGGATACCAATACCCAGATTCACAACATCGCCGTCGTGCAGCTCCTTGGCGGCACGCTTTGCGATGACTTCTCTCATTTGATATTTATCCATAATAGTAATACGGTTTTTGAGATTAATTATATGTTTTTTAAAAAGTTATTTCATTCCTCTCTTGACCATTTCCTGCACGACAAACGATGCCACGTCGTCGGCATAGGTGTTCATGCCGAAGCCGGCATCAAAGCCGAGCTCCTTGGCCAGTTCGTGGGTGATGCGGGCACCACCGCAGCAGCAGATCATCTTGTCGCGCAGGCCCTCGGCCTCCATGAGCTCGATGAACTCGGTCATGTTCTTGATGTGGACATCCTTCTGGGTCACCGTCTGCGACACGAGCAGGGCGTCGGCATGGAGCTCGATGCCCTTGGCGATGAACTCGTCGTTGGGCACCTGGGACCCCAGGTTGTAGGCCTCGATCATCTCGTAGCGCTCCAGACCATAGTGGCCGGCATAGCCCTTCATGTTCATGATGGCGTCGATGCCCACGGTGTGGGCGTCGGTACCCGTCGATGCGCCCACGATGACAATCTTGCGGCCGATGTTCTCCTTGATGTACTCGTCGGTCTCATACATGTCCATCGTGTTGCTCTCGACCTTGGGGACATAGATGGTGCTGTAGTCCACGGTGTGGGAGCAGCTGCCGTAGCAGTTGAAGAAGGTGAACCCGGGGGTCAGCTCCTTGTAGAAAACGACACTGGGGTTCTCCAGACCCATCTTGCGGAGTAACTGCTTGGCGGCCTCGACGGCCTCGGCGCCACAGGGCACGGGCAGGGTGAAGCTGAGCTGCACCTTACCGTCGTTCATCGTGTCGCCATAGGGCTTTATCTTGGTGAAGTCTAAGGTTTTGTCAAAATCCTTAGCTTCCATGCTATATAATCCTTCGCTCATAGTAGTATGATAGTAACCTTATAGTAGTTGTGTTAGTAATTATCTCTTGCCTTTCATCAGTTCCACAAACGGGTTGTAGTAGTTCTCTCCCTTCATGGTCACGCCCTCGAGGCCCTTACCGCCGTTCTTGGGGCGCTTCACGTCGCCGAAGATACCCTTCTCCAGCGCGGTGAACAAGCCTTCCTTGGTGATGTCCTCAAGCAGCTTGATGGTGTTGCCCAGCACCTCCTTGACGCGGTTGCGGCAGATGCCGCCCTCGACAAACTCCATCTCCTCGCCGATGCTCTTCATGTTGTTGAAGATGTACTTGGCGTTCTCGATCGAGAGGTAACGGTCGCTCATGAAGGGGGTGTGGATAGCCTCGGTGGGCATACCCAGCAGCTGGATGCCCTGGTGGGTCCAGATGCCGATCATGTTGAACAGCGCATCCTGGATGTGGCCGCGGAAGATGTTACCTGTCATGAACTTGGTCGGCGGCATGTACTTCAGCGTGGCCTTGGGGAAAATCTCGCGGGTCATCTGTGCCTGGGCCAGCTCCAGCAGGAAGCCGTTCTCGAGCATGGGATCCATCTCGAAGGCGTGTCCCAGACCCATCTGCTCCTCGGGCAGGCCGGCCATGAGGGCCAGCTGCTCGTTGATGAGGTCCGAGGCAAGCACCGTGTGGGCGGCCTCGACGGCATCGGCCGTGGTGAGGTAGTTGTCCTCACCGGTGTTGATGATCACGCCGGCAAAGCCGTTGATGATGCGGCTCATGTACTGGTCAACCAGCGTGCGCTGCATGTTGATGTCGCGGAAGAGGATGCCGTACAGGGCATCGTTCAACATCACGTCCAGACCCTCAAAAGCGCCCATGATGGCGATCTCGGGCATACACAGGCCGGAGCAATAGTTGCACAGGCGGATGTAACGGCCCTGCTCCTCGCCAACCTCGTCGAGGGCCTTGCGCATGATGCGGAAGTTCTCCTGCGTGGCGAAGGTGCCGCCGAAGCCCTCGGTCGTCGCGCCATAGGGCACATAGTCCAGCAGGCTCTGTCCGGTGGTGCGGATAACGGCGATGACGTCGGCACCTTGACGGGCTCCTGCCTGAGCCTGTACCACGTCCTCATAGATGTTACCCGTAGCCACGATGATGTAGAGGTAGGGTTTGGGTCCCTCGCCGATGGTCTCGAGGTAGTGCTCGCGGCGGGAGCGGCGGGCACGGATGCGTGCCATGCTCTCGTCGATGACGGGCTGCAGGGCATCGGCAATCTGCTTGGGGTCACGGGTCACTACCTGAGTGATGTCCAACTCGTCGGCAGCGACTTTCTCGGCAATCTGCTGCGGGTTGAGTCCCGTCTGGATCATGGCATTGGCGATGAAGAAGAGGGCTCCCTCGCTCAGGACTCCTTTGTCCTTCAATGCCTCGACCACCACATTGGGCAGGGGCACGTCGTTGTCATCGACACCGTCGATGCCCATCAAGCGGCACAGCGTGCGCTCGACGGCGACCGTCGTGTATTGCTCCACAAAGGACTGCACGTCCTCGGCAATGCCTTTGGCCAGACCTCTGGCGTACTCAACTTTTTCAAAATCTAGTCCTAACTTGCTTTTTTGCATAGTATTATAGTATATAGTATCAATGTTTGTTGTCCAATGTTGTCGTCGGGGAAGCGTCGAGGTGCTTCCTTGCCAGGTCAATCCACTCGCTGTCAATGTCCAGGCTCTGGGCGATGTTGAGGGCCTCGTGCGGCACCTCGCCGTCCTGTACCTCGACCAGGCGGTAGTCCATCGAGCCGTTCTCGAAGCCCTTCACCCGCAGGCAGCGGGCATCTCCCGGCTCTATATCGTAGTGCGTTGTCATCACCAGGCTCATGTCCCGTCCTGCCAGCACCTGCAGCAGTGCCGTGACAAGGGCGGCACCCTCGGTGGGGTTGGTGGTGCGGGCCGGCTCGTCGATCAACGCCAGCAGTTTCTTGTTCTCGCGCGATGCCTTGATGACGGCATCGATGTTCTTCATCTCGGCGGCAAACGACGACAGGCCTTTCTCGACCGACTGCTCGTCACCGATGCAGAAGTATATCTCGTCTCTCACGGCAATCTGGGCCGAGGCCGCGGGAATGCCGAACCCGAACTGGAAGAGCCATTGACACAGGGTCAAGGTCTTCAACACGACGGTCTTGCCGCCCATGTTGGCACCCGTGATCAGGGTGGGGTGCTGCCCGTAGGCGATGTTCACAGGCTGGAAGCTGCGGCCGCGCTGGGCCAGGGCCTCCTTGACCTGGGGGTGGAACATGGCCTCATAGCGGCTGGTGCCGTCGGGCGACAGGGTGGGGAAGGAGAGCCCCATCCGGCTCATCTGCATGGCCTTGGCCAGGTTGACGTCAATCCGGGCCAGGGCAAGTTGTGCCTGCTCGATGGCCGTTGCCCACGGGTGCAGCTGGCGGCTCAGGTCTTGACGCACGCCCTCCTCGAGCTCGCCGGCCTGCAACAGCAGGTCGTCCTGCTGCTCGGGGTGCTGCCGCATCTGGATGCGCAGGTCCTTGAGCTGGGCGCAGTAGGAGTCATATATATAAAATGTGGCGATCTTCATCCCGTCAGGGTCGAGGATGGTGATGACCTCGTCGAGGGCGGGAATCTCCACCACCGTGTCCATGCCGTGCTGCGACAGCAGCTTCTTCACGTCGGTGGCGAGGATGGCCAGGTGCTTGACCTCAAAGAGCTCGATATCGTCGAGCACCGAACTCTGCTTGAGGTTCTTGATGGTAGTGCGGATGTCCTTCAGTCCGCACAGCTTGTGGGAGAGGGTGTTGATGTAGAGGTGATCGACCTGGTTGACAAAGTCGGCAAAGCGGCGCAGCTCGTCATAGCACGCGGTGATCTCCTCGTCACGCGTCATCATGGGCGAGTCGAGGAGCCAGCGGCGGGCAAAGCCCGACTGCAGCTCCAGCTCGTCGAGCATGAAGCGCAGGCCGCAGGGCGATTCTATGACATTCTTCAGTTGCACTATATTACTTTGTTCAATCTTTGTTCTTCAACAGGTCGTAGACGGGTAGCCCGATGGCTTCGCTCAGTTTGTTGCACAGCGTGTCCGAGTCGAGGACATAACCGCTGGGCGAGGTCGGGTTGACGGTCACGGCGATGAGCTTGCTCTTCTGCAACACGTGGATGCGTCCACCCGCCTTGTGGAACAGACGGAATTGCTGCGGCGTCACGAATATCTTGGTGAAATCGCGCACTACCAGTTCCACCTGCTTGAGGCTCTTGTTCTTCCTCACCTTCTCGAGAAATCCGTCGACCAGCGCACCTGCCACATATAGCGTCTGGCAGTCCTCCATCCCCTCAAAGTGGATGTCCCTGGACAGCGAGGTGATGGCATCCAGTGCCTTCAGGTTGCCCTGACTGTCGATGGACCACACGCCTTGGTCCAGTGGCAGGAGGACCTTGACGTTGGCATCGCTGGTCAAGTCCAGATTGACGAGATCGACGATGTGGGCGGTCTTGCTCACCAGGGTCGACATGTTGGCCGAGTAGGCCGCGCCAGTGGCCAGAATCATGGACTGGCTCACGGCGGGTGAGGCCGAACTCATGCGTGACAGCGCTCCGTCAATGACCACCAGGTCGATGCCCGCCTGCCGCATCTCGCCCATCCAGCGCTTGAGGCTGGAGGCCGATGATGGCCCTGAGAGCAGGATCTTGCCTGATGTCAGCGCCCTGGCGGTGACCACCCGTCCCAGCGAGGTGTTCTCGTCGCTCACGTCGATGAGCTCCGACACCAGCCGCCGCTGGCGGTAATGCATCTCGCTCGTGCCGAAGTACATGCCCTCGCGGAGGACGATTTCGGGCTTCTGCGTGCGGGTGACCTGGTCCACTGTCTCACCATCGATGCCGATGGATGTCACGGCGATGTGCTTGTCCTGGACGGGCAAGCGGTCGAGCACATACTTGAGGCACTCGGTCTTGCCTGTGTTCTTCTCCAGGCCCACGATAGACAGGCTATCGTAGCGCAATATGTCGTCGATGAACGGGAGCACTGCAATCTTAACAAGTCAGTCCCGATGGAGAAGCGCCCTGTGGCGCTTCTCCACGGAACCAACGTCATGTGTTACTTCTTGTTGCGGATCTCGTTGCGCTCATGGCGCTTCAGCGCCTTGGGCTCGATGTTCATGCGCTCACCCTCGAGCAGCGAGATGACACCGTCCACGGCCTTGTCGGCGGCCACTTGCTCGCGCTTGCGGGCTGCCTGGCACTCGGGGCAGTTGCATTCACTGTGGTAGTCGGTGGGCTCGGTGTAGGTCGTGATCACGCCCTCAAAGTTGCGCAGCACGACACGGCCGGGAGCCTGCGAGATGACGTACTGGGGCATGACGGGCGTCTTGCCGCCGCCACCGGGAGCGTCAACCACGAAGGTGGGAACGCAGTAACCGCTGGTGTGGCCGCGCAGACCCTCGATAATCTCGATGCCCTTGCTGACGGGAGTGCGGAAGTGCTCCAGACCCATCGACAGGTCGCACTGATAGATGTAGTAGGGACGCACGCGGATCTTGACGATCTCCTGCACGAGCTTCTTCATCACGTGGACGCAGTCGTTCACACCGCGCAGCAGCACGCTCTGGTTGCCCAGGGGGATACCGGCGTTGGCCAGCATCTCGCAAGCGCGGCTCGACTCGGGAGTCACCTCGTTGGGGTGGTTGAAGTGGGTGTTGATCCAGATGGGATGGTACTTCTTCAACATGTCGCACAGCTCGGGCGTGATGCGCTGCGGGCAGACCACGGGGGTGCGGGTGCCCAGGCGGACAATCTCCACGTGAGGAATCTTCCTCAGCTCCGAGATGATGTACTCCAGTCGCTTGTCGCTCACCATGAGGGCGTCACCACCCGAGAGCAGGACGTCGCGCACAGTCGGCGTGTTGCGGATGTACTCCAGCGCCTTCTCGATGCGGTCGAGGCCGCACTCGTTGTCCGTCTGGCCGGCAAAGCGGCGGCGGGTGCAGTGGCGGCAATACATCGAGCACATGTCGGTGATGAGCAGCAGCACGCGGTCGGGATAACGGTGGGTCAGGCCGGGTGTGGGTGAATCCTCGTCCTCATGCAGGGGGTCGAGCAGGTCGGCAGCGGCCTGATGGGTCTCGAGGCCCGTGGGGATGCACTGACGGCGGATGGGATCGTGGGGATCATCGGGATTGATGAGGCTCAGGTAGTAGGGCGTGATGGCCATGCGCAGGGTCTTGAGGGTCTGCTTGACACCCTCTTCCTCCTCAGCACTCAGGTTCACATACTTCTTGAGCTCCTCGAGGGTCTCGATGCGGTTCTTGACCTGCCACTTCCAGTCGTTCCACTGCTCGTCGGTGACATCGGGAAAGAGTTGTTTTCTTCTTGATTCTACCATGATGGATTATGATTGATTGAGTGCCGCAGGGGTGCGCCACAGCGCACCCCCCTCGGCAGGCAATACTTTTTTTAATGATTAAGCATACAGTTCCTCAAAGATCTTGCGCAGCTCGGGGCACTCGCGCAGCTCCTGCAGGGTGAAGTCGGCATGGCCCTTGGTGTAGCCGTTGCCGATGATCATGTTCACGTCGGCACCGATACCCTCGGCACCCAGGGCAGCCTTGGTGAAGCTGGTGGCCATCGAGAAGAAGTAAACGATACCGTCGTCCTTGGTGCACAGCACTGCGGTCATCTCGCAGTCGGGCACGTTAACGCAGTTGATGGTGGTGTCGGCCATCTTGCCGTCGGTCAGCTTGTAAACCAGCTCATAGACCTCAACGGGGGTCATGCCGGCAACGCTCTCGACAACGTCACAGAAGCCCAGGTCCTTGATGCGCTGGGTTGACTTGGGGCTATTGGCAAGACCAATCACCTTACCGGTAACGCCGACGCGCTTCTTGGCCTCGTAGCAGCACAGCATGCCGCTCTTGCCACCGGCACCCAGGATTACCACGTTCTGGCCATACTGGCACAGCTTGGCGGTCTGGGCGGGAGCACCGGCCACGTCGAGGGCGCTCAGCGCGAGCTTTTCGGGCATGTCATCGGGAATCTTGGCATAGATGCCGCTCTCGAACAGGATAGCCTTACCCTTGATGTCCACCTGGTCAACATCGGCGCGGATCTCCATGATCTCGTCGATGCGCAGCGGGGTCAGCGACAGTGAAACGAGGGTAGCGATGCGGTCGCCCTCCTTGAGGTCGATCTTGCCCTTGAGAGCGTCACCAATCTTCTCTACCTTACCCAGGAGCATACCACCCGAACCGGTGCGGCGGTTGCGGTGCTTGCCCTGCAGCTCGACGTTGAGAAGCATCTCCTTCTTGATCTCCTCCATCACCTCGGCCTCGTTGTTGGGATCCTTGGCCTGCTGCTTAGCATAGTTGTGGATGTCGGTGAACGAAGCTGAGTCGATGTTCAGGGTCTGCACGTCGATGAGGATCTCGTTGTCGTAGATCTCGTCCATGTTGTTGTCCAGCTTGTTGGCGGGCTGGGGAAGAATGCCCTTGGGCTCGATTACTCGGTGGGTACCGAATCTATTTCCGTGTTTCTGCATTGTTTTGGAATTTGTTTAAGTGTTAAACGATTATTTTGTTGTTTGTTGTTAGCGTTAAAGTCTTTAGGGCCTTTAAAGTCTTTAAGGTCCTTAGGGGCCTTAGGGACGTTAAGGGCGGTGGGATTAGCCGCGCTTGGGCAAGCCCAGGATCTCGCGGGCCTCATCGCTGGTAGCGATGGGACGGCCCAACTCGTTGGCAATGCGCACTACCTTCTCGACGAGCTCGCCGTTGCTCTTGGCAAGGACACCGCGCGAGAGGTAGAGGTTGTCCTCGAAGCCCACGCGCACGTTACCGCCCATGGCGATAGCGGCGGCGGCCATCGGGAAGGCGTGACGGCCAACGCCGGTCACGGTCCAGGTCGAGCCGGCGGGGATGCCGTTCACGAGCCAGCACAGGTTGGCCACGGTGGCGGGGGTGCAACCAGGCACGCCCAGCACGAAGTTGAACTGCATGGGGTTGCCAGGAACCTCACCCTTGCGGGCCATGTTCAGGATGGTGTCCAGGTGACCCATCTCGAAGCACTCATACTCGGGCTTGATGCCGCGTTCCATCATGCGCTTACCGAAGGCGCGCATCGTGGGCATCGTGTTGTCAAAGATCTCGTCGCCGAAGTTGCACGTGCCGCAGTCGAGAGTAGCCATCTCGGGCAGCGGGGTGGTGTCGGTCGATTGCAGGCGCTCGTCGGGGGTCATGCCCACGGCACCGCCGGTCGACGGGATAAGGATGACATTGGGGCACACCTTCAGGATAGCCTCTTCACACTCCTGGAAGCGGCCACGGTCCTGGGTGGGCGTGCCATCGTCCCAGCGCACGTGCAGGTGCACGATGGCGGCACCGGCGTCAACAGCCGACTTGGCCTCGCGGACGATTTCTTCTACAGTATAGGGTACGTTAGGATTCTGCTCCTTGGTAACCTCGGCGCCGCAGATGGCGGCAGTGATAATCAGTTTATCCATTTTTCAGTTTTCAGTTTTCAGTCGTCAGTTATCAGTCATCAGTCACAGAGTGCGGATGCCAATTCCTAATTCCTAATTCCTAATTCCTAATTCCTAATTCCTAACTCCTAACTCACTTGCGTTGGCAGTCCTTGGGGGTTACACAGGTGCCCGATGCGCGGCACACCACCACGGGCTCGTCAAGGATGTCGGCAGCCGAAGCCGAGATGTCAGGACGGGCCTGAGCCACCTTGCGGGCCTCAAAGATCATGTGACGCGAGGTGTTGCCCTCACGGTCGATCCAGCCCTCGGCCTCGATGAAGTCACCGGCATAGACAGGTGCCAGGAACTCGATATTGTCATAGGCGCAGAAGAGACCCTCGTCGCCATCACGCATAATCAACAACTCGGTAGCCACGTCACCGAAGAGGTGAACCATGTGTGCTCCGTCAACCAGATTGCCACCGTAGTGGGCATCCTTTGCGCTCATGCGCAGTCTGATCATTGTCTTGTATTCCATTTTTTCAGTTTTTAGTTGTCAGTTTTTAGTTGTCAGTTGTCAGTTGATTGCGGATGCCGCCGGAAACTGAAAACTGACAACTGTAAAACTTATTTTTCTACATAGATGCCGTCAACATAGATACCTGAAGCGTGAACGTGCTCGGGAGCGATCTCACCCACGGGAACCAGCTTCTCGGCCTCAACGACTACATTGTCGGCAGCGGTGGCCATCAGCGGGTTGAAGTTGTTGGTGGTGCCCAGGAATACCATGTTACCGAACTCGTCAACGATGTTGGCACGCAGGAAGGCGATGTCGGCCTTGAGGGGCTTCTCGAGCAGATAGTCCTGGCCGTCAACCTTGATGATCTCCTTGCCGTCGGCCATGATGGTGCCCAGACCAGTGGGGGTCAGCACACCGCCCAGTCCAGCACCTGCCGCACGGATGCGCTCGGCCAGTGTGCCCTGGGGAACATATTCCACGATGAGGGTACCCTCGTTCTTCTGCAATGCGGTCTGCTTGTTGGTGCCCGTGTGGGACACAATAGCCTTCTTCACCTGGTGGTTGGTAACCAACTTGCCGTGAGCCACCTCGTCATAGGCGGTGTCGTTAGCGATGATTGTGAGGTCTTTTACACCCTTTTCAACAATGGCGTCAATGATCTGGGTGGCACTGCCGTTGCCCAGGAAACCGCCAAACATGATTGTCATACCGTCCTGTACTTTCTCGACGGCCTGTTCCAATGTGATTTGTTTGTTCATAATGTTTATGTTTTGGAATTTATTGGTTTATGTCACTATATTGGCTGCAAATATAGAAAAAAATCGTCAATCATTGGGCTCTTTCAGCGCTTTTTTTATTAATGTATATATAACACCAACAATAACAGCATGTTGCCCATGGTATCCAATAGCCGCATTTTTACTCACCCCGCACCATTTATCGGGTGGGCCGATAAAGTTTCTATAAATCGTCAAGGGGGTGAAAACAGCTGGGACAACCCAAACAACCTCAATAAAAAGTTGTTCGAGTCGTCCCAGTTTGCCGTTAGAAACCCGTTGCAGGACGGATGGCGTTGTTGTCCCCCTGCCAGGGGCTCTCGTTGAGGATTACTTCACGAGAATCTTCTTGCCGTTGTGGATGTAGATGCCACTGGTGGTGGGAGCCTCGCTGGGGATACCCATCAGGTTGTAGTAGAGGCCGTCGGCCTGCTGTGCAGCGCTGATTTCCTCAACAGCGGTGTTGTCATTGTGGGCAGGCATGAAGATGACCAGACCCTTGCTGGAATCGTCCACCTGGTGGTAGATGACCTCCTCGATCTGCTCCTCGGTCTGCTCGGTAACGTTCCAGGTGTTACCCTGTGCCCAGATGGTGGCGGTGCCGTTGTTGAACAGGTCATAGAGCACGCCGCTATTGCCGTTGTTGACAAAGGTGTTGTTGCCGGGGTTGTAGTCCTCGGCCTCGGGATCCTCGACCTTGCCCAGGTTGATGTTGGGTGCGCCGGTGGGCACGGTGATGCCCCACAGGCCACCTTCCATCCAGTTGCCCTCGATATAGATGTTGGCACTGCTGCTGGTGTCATAGATGCTGATGCAGCTGCCGCCGTTGTTGGGGTTGGGGTCATAGCAGTTGTCGATCATCGTGTTGTTGCGGATGATAGCGTCCACGCTGCCGATGGTGGTAATACCATAGCGGTTGTCGGCAATGTAGTTGTTCTCGATAATATTCATGCCGCTGTGAGCCAGGCCCATCATGTTGCTCAGGCCGATACCGCCCGACATGGTGAACTGGCCGCCAATCACCTGGTTGTCGGTGATGATGACGTCATAGTCGCCGGCAACGCTCATGTTGATCTGGGGCTTGTTGCGGTTGGACGTGGTGTTGTGCCAGAACACGTTGTTGCGAATGATGATGCCCACGGGATTGGTGCTGCCGTTACCGATGGCATTAACCGTGTTCTCAATAAAATAGCAGTTCTCGACGATGTTGTTGTCGCATGATGCGTTAAACGACAGGGCACCCGAACTCGACGACTTGCCGTTGTGCAGGGTGAAGGTGCAGTTGTCGGCATGCAGGCTGCTGTTCACGCCACCGAAGACGACACCCACATACTCGAAGGTCACGTTCTTGAGGTCGGCGTTGCCGTTGTCGCTCAGCATCCAGAAGCCCTTGGGGTTGCTTCCCTCGGCATCGCGGGTAACGACAGCGGTGTCGGCGGGTGCGAAGTCGGCATCACCATTGATGGTAATCTGCACGTTGTTACCCATCTTGATCACGTCGTTGTTGACGATCTGCAGCACGTCGCCCTCGGCGATGGTGAAGTTGGCGCTCACCAGGTAAGAGCCGTCCTCCTGCAGGGTCACGCCCGAGGCCTCAATCTGGCTCAGGGCATTGAAGGTGTACACATTGCCAGTGCCGTCGGTAGTGAAGTCGTCGGCGATGGCTCCGGCTGCAACTGCAGCCATGAGAATAAAAGCGTAGAATTTCTTCATAACAAAGTTGATAATATATTGGTTTACAATTAATAATAGCCGTCAATAAATGATGTCGCCCATACAGGAATGCAAAATTAATCATTATTTGTCATAATAACATCAACTGTCGGCTGATTTTCACCAATTCTTATCATAAATGGCTAGAAATCGGCGTGCTGACTAACGGGTGATCGCAGGTGTTATGTCATTTTTGTGTCAACCTTTTGATATTATTTCGTATTTTTTGTACCACCAAAATGGTAGTTATTACGTCAAAATATTGTAATTTTGTGGAACTAATCGCGATTATCATCTACAAACAACTGATATCTAATGGATTATAGCTTAGTTGATTTCCTGGCTTTACTGGGTGCCGTGTGCCTTTTCCTCTATGGAATGAAGATCATGAGTGAAGGTTTGCAGAAGACTGCCGGCAGCCGCCTGCGTTCCATTCTCGCCTGGATGACCAAGAACCGTTTCCTTGCCATTGTCACTGGTGTCATCATCACCGCATTGATCCAGAGCTCGTCGGCCTCGGTGTCGATGGTGGTGAGCTTTGTCAACGCCGGCCTGATGCCGCTGGAACAGTCGCTCGCGGTGAGCTTTGGTGCAGCGCTGGGTACGACGTTCACCGAGTGGATCATCGCCATCTTCGGCTTCAAGGTCAAGATGTCGGCCTTCCTGCTGCCGTTGCTGGCATTTGCGGTTCCCATGCTGTTCATCAAGAAGAATAACTACAAGAACATCGGTGAGTTGCTCATCGGTTTCGCCTTCTTGTTCATGGGACTGGATGCCATCAGCGCCAATGTGCCCGACCTCTCCAAGTCGCCTGAGGTGTTTGCCTCGTTGCAGCAATACACGTCGATGGGCTTTTGGTCGATCCTGTTCTTCACCCTGGTGGGTTGGATTGTGACCATGGTCATTCAGTCGAGTGCCGCCACGTTTGCCATCGTGCTGATCATGGCGACCAAGGGCTGGATTTCATTTGACATCGGTTGTGCGATGGTACTGGGTGCGAGCATCGGTACTAGCATCACGCCCTTGCTGGCATCGCTGGGCGGTAATGCCGAGGCCAAGAAAGCCGCTCTGGGTCATGCCCTGTTCAACCTGTTCGGCTCTGTGTGGGTGCTGGCCGTGTTCCAGCCGTTTGTGTCGATGGTGACCTGGGTCGTTACCGACCTGTTCCACCTGGGAGACCCCACAGCCCTGTACGAGGCTGTGAAGAGTGGTGCCAGTGTCGAGACTAACGACTTGATGCAGGAGCAGGTGGCCATGTCCATCGGCATGACCATGTTCCACACCATCTTCAAGCTGTGCAACCTGTTGATTATGATTTGGTTTACCAAGCTGTATGTCAAGCTGCTCAACATCATCATCAGGAGCAAGAAGAAGGAGGACGAGGAGTTCCAGTTGAAGTATATCCAGGGTGGTCTCATGAGCGCCAGCGAGTTGAACATCGACCAGGCTCAAAGGGAGATTGTCGTCTTTGCTGGACGCGTCGAGCGCATGCTGGGCATGGTCAAGGAACTTGTTCACACCAAGACCGGCACCCCCGAGTTCAACAAGACTTACTCGCGTATCCAGAAGTATGAAGACATCACCGACCGCATGGAGTTTGAGATCGGCAGCTACCTGAACAAGGTGCTTGACGGCCGCCTGAGCAGCCAGGCCAAGGCCCGCGTGGCCAGCCTGCTGAGCATCATCAGCGAGCTGGAGAGTATCGGCGACAGCTGCAACAACATCGCCAAGGCCCTCGTGCGCAAGGAGGAGGCCGATGCCCACTTCAACGAGTACAACTATGCCAACATCGACGAGATGCTGCGCCTGGTGAGCGAGGCCATGACCAACATGCTCATGGTGCTCACCGACATCGACAACGTCACTGCCGAGGACCTCATGCGCAGCTACAATAAGGAGCGTGAGATCAACAACTTCCGCAATGCCTGCCGCACCGAGAACATCGAGAACGTCAACCAGAAGAAGTATCCCTACAAGGCTGGTATCTTCTACATGGACATCGTCTGCGAGGCCGAGAAGCTGGGCGACTTCATCGTCAACGTCATCGACAGCATGGAGGACATCATGCGCCGCAGCTCGTCGGTTACCAGCGGCTTGCCCATCGGAGAGCTCAATCCCGAGAAGGTCGCCATGGGGCAATAACAGCCACAACAACAGGCTTTTAAGACAACTGACTTTTCCGAGACGTTTGGGGGCATCCCCATCTTTAGATTAAACAACTGAATAATCTGAATTATTAGTGTCCGGGGAAAATTTAGCAGGTCGAAGGCCTGCACAAGGCCAGCGGCCTTGAATTGCATAAACCCCAGGGCGCACAGGTCGAAGACCTCGTGTGGCCTGGGGAAAAGCAAGATCGAACAGAATCGGGCCTCGTAGAGGGCCAATAACGTCAGAATTAGGTGATTATACTATTGTGCGCTTGTCGCAGTGAGTGGCCCTCTACGAGGCCCATCGATTGCTGTTGTCATTCCCCAGGCCACACTGACCTACGGCCAGTGCGCCCTGGGGTTGCGTTAAGTCAAGGCCTGCTGGCCTTGTGCAGGCCTTCGACCTGCTTGCCTGAAAAATCAAGCCCCTTCATGCC
>JAFTEU010000018.1 GCA_017453505.1 Muribaculaceae bacterium | reverse complement strand
GCACGGCTGGAGTCAAATCGCTGGACGACCTCTATCAGGACGTGCCTCAGGAGCTGCAGCTCAAGAAGGAGTATGAGCTTCCCGAGTCGATGAGTGAGATTGAAGTGCGCCGCTTCTTTGACGACCTGGGCATGGGCAATATCACCATGCGCACCTTCCTGGGCGCTGGTTACTACGATCACTACAGCCCTGCTGTCGTTCAAGACATCGTGAAGCGTAGCGAGTTCCTCACCGCTTACACACCTTATCAGGCCGAGATTTCGCAGGGCACCCTGCAATACATCTTCGAGTACCAGAGCATGATGGCCGAGCTGACCGGCATGGAAGTGTCTAACGCTTCGATGTATGACGGCACCACCGCCACCGCCGAGGCCATGATGATGGCCGTTGCTAATGCCAAGAAGCGCAACCGCGTCCTCATCAGCGAGACCATCTCCCCCTATGTGCTGCGCGTGGTGAAGACCTATGCCAAGTACCAGGGTATTCAGATCGACATGGTTCCTGCCAAGGGTGGCGTGATGGATCATGAGGCCCTCAAGGCCGAGCTCGAGAAGGATGATGTGGCTGGCGTTATCGTTGCCACACCCAACTTCTATGGCATCCTCGAGGACTATACCGGTGTTGCCGAGATGTGCCACGAGCACAAGGCACTGCTCATCATGCACTGCGTGGCTACCGCGCTGAGCGTTGTCAAGACTCCCGCCGACTGGGGTGCCGACATCGCAGTGGGTGACGGCCAGAGCCTGGGTATTCCCTTGAACTATGGCGGTCCCTATGTGGGCTTCCTGTGCACAACCAAGAAGCTCATCCGCAAGATGCCGGGTCGCATCGTTGGTGCCACCAAGGATGCCGACGGCAAGCGTGCCTTTGTCCTCACCCTTCAAGCCCGCGAGCAGCACATCCGCCGCGAGAAGGCCACCAGCAACATCTGCTCCAACCAGAGCTTGATGGCGCTGTATGTGACCGTCTATATGGGTCTGATGGGTGCCAAGGGTCTGAAGGAGGTCAACTCCATCAGCTACAGCAACGCTCATTACCTGGCCGACAGTCTAGTGAAGACCGGCCTGTTCGAGATGGCATATCCCGACAAGCCCTTCCTCAACGAGTTTGCCGTGAAGACCAAGCTCGATATCGACGAGCTGCAGGAGTACTGCGGTGAAGAGTACTTGCAGTGCGGCCTCAAGATTGCCGACGACACCCTGTTGCTGGCAGTTACCGAGACCTACAGCCGTGAGGATTGTGATGACCTTGTTGACGCATGTGTAACCTTTAACGAAGAAAAGGAGGGCAAGTAATTATGAATAACACGTTTTACGGTAAACTCATTTTTGAGTTGTCTCAGAATGGCCGTCAGGGTTATTCCCTGCCCGAGAACAGGTGTGATGAGTACAAGATGAGCGATCTGCCTAAGGGCTTGATGCGTGAAAGCGCACCGCTGTTGCCCGAGGTGGACGAGCTGAGCGTTGTGCGCCACTACACCAACATGAGCAACAACAACTTCGGCGTGGACACGGGTTTCTATCCCCTGGGGTCCTGCACCATGAAGTACAATCCCAAGATCAACGAGGAGATTGCCGCCCACCGCGAGTTCACAGGCCTGCACCCGCTGCAGAACCCCGAGACCGCACAGGGCGCACTGGCAGTTTACTACTTCCTGCAGACCAGCCTGGCCGAGATTTCAGGTCTGAGTGAGTTCACCTTGAACCCCTATGCAGGAGCTCACGGCGAGTTGACCGGCCTGATGATCATGCGCGGTTACCACATGGAGCGCGGCGACATGAAGCGCACCAAGGTGATCATCCCCGACAGTGCCCATGGCACCAATCCTGCCAGCTCGGCCGTCTGCGGACTGAATGTTGTGACAGTGAAGAGCCGTCCCGATGGCACCGTCGATGTGGATGACTTGCGTCCCCTGCTCGACGACACTGTTGCCGGCATGATGATGACCAACCCCAACACGCTGGGCATCTTTGAGCACAACATCGGTGAGATTGCCAAGGCCGTTCATGACTGTGGCGGTTTGATGTACTATGACGGCGCTAACCTCAACCCCATGCTGGGCAAGGTGCGTCCCGGTGACATTGGCTTTGACATCATGCACATCAACCTGCACAAGACATTCTCGACACCTCATGGTGGTGGCGGTCCCGGCAGCGGCCCCGTCGGCGTTCGTGCCGGTCTGGAGCACCTGCTTCCCAACCCCCGTGTCGTGAAAGTCGAGGAAGAGGACTACGACTACTTCAAGCTGGAGTGCAGCGACAAGTCCATCGGCAGCATCAGCGGTCATCTGGGCAACTTCGGCGTGATGATGCGCGCCCTGGCCTACATCTTGACCCTGGGCCGTGACCAGCTCAAGTGGGTCGGCCCGTTGGCTACCCTCAACGCCAACTACATCAAGGAGTCGTTGAAGGATGACTATGAACTGCCCATCGGCGGTGTGTGCAAGCACGAGTTCGTTTATGACGGCTTGAAGGACAAATCGACTGGCGTGACCACGCTCGACGTGGCCAAGCGCCTGCTGGACTATGGCTTCCATGCTCCCACCATCTACTTCCCCTTGCTGTTCCACGAGGCCCTCATGGTAGAGCCCACCGAGAACGAGAGCAAGCAGACCCTGGACGAGTTCATCCGCATCATGCGCGTGATTGCCCAGGAGGCCAAAGATGATCCCGAGATGGTGAAGACCGCTCCGCACAACACGCCCGTTCGTCGTCTTGACGACACCCAGGCCGCGTTGCATCCCATCGTTACCTGGCGCGAGCTTGTTGCTGACAACCAGTAAACACCTGCCACTGAAACAACTCACGCTAAGTCGCTAAGACGCTAAGTTTTATTTATAATTATTCCTTAGCGGCTTTGCGGCTTAGCGTGAGAGTTTGTTAAAAATTTCATTATTGACATCATTCATTAGGAATCATTATGTTTGACATTATTATAATTGGTGCCGGTCCTGGCGGATATGAAACCGCAGCCGATGCCGCAGCGCATGGACTGACGGTGGCTATCGTCGAGCGCGACCAGATGGGCGGTACCTGCCTGAACCGCGGTTGCATTCCCACCAAGGCCCTGTGCCGCAATGCCGAGGTCATCAACCTGATGCGCGAGAGCGAGGTTTGGGGAGTGAAGACAGGAGAAATGGCATTTGACTATGCACCCGTGTTTGAGCGCAAGGAAGCTGTAGTCAAGCAGCTGCGTGAAGGTGTCGAGATGCTCATGGGCGCTCCCGGCATCACAGCCATCAAGGGCGAAGCGATGCTTAAGGATGCCAATACCGTCGTTGTCGATGGTGAAGAGTACAGTGCCAAGAACATCATTATCGCTACCGGATCTGCTCCCCGTGGTCTGCCCATCGAGGGTGCTGACCTGGCCATGACCAGCGACGATATCCTGGCGATGGAGACGCTGCCCAAGAGCCTGTGCATCGTGGGTGGCGGAGTCATCGGCATGGAGTTCGCTGCCGTGTTCAGCACCTTTGGTGTCGAGGTGACCGTCATCGAGTACTGCAAGGAAATCCTGCCCCCGTTTGACAAGGACGTGGCCAAGCGCCTGAAGACCGTCCTGAGCAAGCGTGGCATCAAGATCATCACCAGCGCCGCTGTCAATGGCATCAGCCAGGGAGAGGACGGCTACACCGTCTCCTATGAACTCAAGGGTAAGCCCCAGAGCGTGACCGCCCAGAAGGTACTCATGTCGGTAGGCCGCCAGCCGGTGCTGCCCCAGGGTCTTGACACCGTTGGTGTTACCGTGGGCCGCCGTGGCATCGAGGTGGACGACAACATGATGACCAACGTGCCAGGCATTTATGCCATCGGTGACGTGAACGGCCGCATGATGCTGGCCCATGCCGCCAGCGCACAAGGTCAGCGCGCCCTGCATGCCATCATGGGCAAGGCCGACGACATCAAACTCGACATCGTTCCCAGCGCAGTGTTCACCGTGCCCGAGCTAGCCATGGTGGGCCTCACCGAGGAACAGTGTGCCGAGCGCGGTCTTGACGTGACGGTGAAGAAATCCTTCTTCCGCAGTAACGGCAAGGCTGTCGCCATGAACGAGACAGACGGCCTGTTGAAGATGATTGTCGATAACACGACACGCCAGATTGTGGGCTGCCACATCTGCGGCGCACATGCTGCCGACCTCATCCAGGAAGTGGTGACAGCCATGAATGCCGGCGCGACTGTTGATCTGCTGGCCCGCAGCATCCACGGCCACCCCACCCTGAGCGAGGTGATGTTAACCGCTGCCCGCCAGTTCTAGAGACAAACGTCTACTATAGTAGAGGCGCAGAAACCGCGTCTCTACTATTATTATAATGTGTTACGGCCTCAATTAAGTCCCAATTGAGGCCAAAAGAGAAAAAAATTGAAAAAAAGTTGATTTTTTTCTTGCCGGTAACAAAAAAAGCATTACCTTTGCACTCGCAATTAGGAATTGTCCTGTGGTGTAATGGTAGCACATCGGATTCTGGTTCCGCTTGCGAGGGTTCGAATCCTTCCAGGACAACAATGAAAAAGTGACCCTTCAACAAGGTCACTTTTTCATGTAAAATTAATAACTTATTAAAAATTTAAACTGTTAGATTACATTATGGCAACAAAGATCAGATTGCAGCGCCACGGTCACAAGGACTATGCGTTCTATCCCATTGTTATTGCCGATAGCAGGGCACCACGAGATGGTAGATTTATTGAGAGGATTGGTTCTTATAACCCCAACACTAATCCTGCTACCATCAGTTTGAATTTCGAGCGTGCACTCTATTGGATCAACGTAGGTGCAATTCCCACCGACACTGTACGTAACATTCTCTCTCGCGAGGGTGTGATGCTGATGAAGCACCTCCAGGGTGGCGTCAAGAAGGGCGCTTTCACCGAGGAAGAGGCTCAGAGGCGTTTCGAGGCTTGGAAGGCCGAGAAGCAGGCTAAGCTCGACGCAATCCGCAACAAGGAGCGCGACGACAAGAAGGCCGATTACAAGAAAGCCATCGCCGAGGAGGCCAAGAAGAACGAGGCAAAGGCCGAGGCCGTAGCCAAGAAGAAAGCCGAGATCGCTGCCGCTAAGGCTGCTGCCGAGGCTGAGGCTGCAAAGGCCGCTCAGGAGGCTGAGGCTCCCGCCGAGGAAGCTCCCGCTTCCGAAGAGGCTCCCGCCGCAGAGGCATAAAAAGAACCCCGTTCTTTTTAAACTACACAAGCCCTCAACCATCACCGGTCGAGGGCTTGTTTTTATCCTATTAGAATCATCGGTAATGAAAAAACACACAGATGGACTGAGTTTATCAGATATTATCACTACCTTTGCAAACCATAGTTGTTTTTACTTGTTTGTTTTACAGCACTCAAACGAGCAAGGAACCAATATGGCACATCTTGATAAATCAACTGATGCACAAGATGTTATCTCTAAGTTTAAACCATAGTGCTGTTGATTATGGGATGTACTACACCAATCCGATTTTGACTGATTTAGTTCGCATTTTTGACCAAAATGCGAGAAGTGGTTACATTAGGCTCGATCTGAACGAAAACCCTGGTGGGTTGCCTCAAGAGTTCATCGACAAGGTGCTATCAGATATCAACCCCGAATTTCTTTCACAGTATCCTGAAACCCTTCATTTCACCGAAGTATTAGCTGATTTCTTAAATACTGATATTTCTCATCTGTGCTTGGTGAATGGATCGGCCGAAGGCATCAGGTATATCATTCAAGCATTCACGTCCGAGAGTGGACGAGTAGTAGGCGTTGTGCCTTCTTACTTCATGTTCCAAGTATATTCAGAAATGTACAACAGAACATTTATCAAAGTTCCATACAACGATGATCTAAGCATGGATATCGACAACATCATTAAAGAGATGACCGACGATACTCAATTGCTAATTCTACTCAATCCCAACAACCCTATGGGCAACATCTATAGTGAAGAGGAATTTGAGAGGATATTAAAAGTGGCGAGAGAAAAAGAAATTACAATCCTCATTGATGAGGCTTACCATTACTTCTACAAGAATACGTTTATCAAATATGCGCTGAATAGCGAGCATATCTTTGTGACGAGAACATTTTCAAAATTGTTCTCTTTGGCCGGATGCCGTTTGGGTTATGTTGCCGGCTGGCCTGAGGGTGTGAAGCTGGTTCAGAAGTTATGCACACCACACAATGTCAATGCGTTTGCTTTGAAGTTTGCCGAAGCTATCATCTCAAATCCCGATATTCTGAATTCATTGATTGGCCTTTACAATGAGGGACGTAATTACTTGATCGACATGCTTGACAAAAACGGTTATCCACACAAGGGAGATGCAGGTAATTTCATCTTCATCAAGCCTAAAACCGATGCTAAACCCATTGTAAAACGAATGAAAGAAGAAAAGAAGATATTAATCAAATCCTATCCAAATGTGGGTGAATTTGGGGATTGTCTTCGCGTAACAATAGGAGAAAAAAGGTTCATGAAAGAGTTCTTTACAGCATTGAAGGAACTAGACGTGGAATATTAATATACAAGTATTTGCTTGATGTTATGGTAAAAGTAATAACTTATGGCACGTACGATCTTCTGCACTATGGTCATATCAGATTACTGGAGCGTGCCAGGGCTTTAGGCGATTATTTGATCGTTGGAGTAACTGCAGAGAACTTCGACCGCGCCCGTGGCAAGATCAATGTTCAGCAATCATTGATGGAACGTATCGATGCTGTACGTGCCACAGGCCTTGCTGATGAAATCATCGTCGAGGAATATGAAGGCCAGAAAATCGATGATATCAAACGCTATAATGTTGATATCTTCACAGTTGGCTCGGATTGGGTCGGCAAGTTTGACTATCTGAACGAATATTGTAAAGTTATCTATCTTGAACGCACCCAAGGTGTTTCCAGTTCAGAACTGCGATCAGAAAAACGCGAGGTGAGATTAGGCATTGTGGGAGAATCGTTTATAGCAAACAAGATCATCCATGAAAGTGGTTTTGTCAACGGTTTGTCCATTTCAAGGATTTATACTTCAGACCGTTTTTTCCTGTCAGAATCGATAGCACAATCCGAGATCATCACCGACAATTATGACGATCTGCTCGAGAACTGTGATGCTGTTTATATCCTGTCACACCCTAATGAGCACTTCTCTCTTATCAAGAAGGCATTAGCTCATAAAAAACATGTTTTATGCGAGTCTCCAATCACTATTAATATTAAGGATTGGGAAACCTTATCCCAAATAGCCCAAGAAGAACAATGCGTGTTGATGGATGGAATCAAGACGGCATATTCATTAGCATACTATCATCTTATTCTCTTGGTCAAGAGTGGACGGATCGGTGACATTGTATCCATTGATGCGACTTGTACCAGTATGGAGGATTTAAACAAACGCAAATCCGAAAAGATGGACACAGCCTGGAATAGCTTGTGCTCCTGGGGACCTATTGCCTTATTACCCGTTTTCCAACTATTGGGAACGGAATACAAGCACAAGTTCATGACTTCTCGCTTGATGGATGGTCGAGAAGACTTTGACGAATTCACAAACGTCTCATTTGTGTATGATCATGCCGTTGCCAACATTAAAGTCGGTAAAGCAGTCAAGTCTGAAGGCGAACTCATCATCAGCGGCACAAAAGGATACATCTATGTGCCTGCCCCGTGGTGGAAAACAGACTACTTTGAGTTGAGATATGAGAATCCAACCGATAACAAACGCTACTTCTATCAACTTGAGGGAGAAGGGTTAAGATACGAGTTGGTATCTTTCCTCAAATCCATAGAAAGCCTAAAATCTTTCTCTTATGTTGAACAGAGCATTTCTTGTGCAGTTATAAAGCTGATTGAGGACTTTTACAATAAAAAGGATTTAATGCTGATTTGATAGTAAGCCATGCTCATAAAATGTAACAATTCAGACTTTGTCCGCATCAAGGATTATATCAGTAATGATTACGCATCATGTCTTTACTTGTATATGGATTTAATCCAATATGGTCCTGATAGCGACTATACATCAACGTGGATTCAAGAACAGGAAGGGAAAATCACAAGTGTTATTCTTACTTACCACACGGCAATGCACATCTTTGCCCGTGATTCCTTCAACACTCAAGAAGTGTTCGATCTGGTTGACCAGCTAAGGCCATCACAAATCTGTGCGGCCAAATCCACAATACTTGCACTGGCGCAGCCACTTTCTACAATTAATTATGATAGCGAACTTGGATATGTTGGCAAATTAGAATCAACCAACTGCCCCAATTCCTCAATTATTCAAAAAGCAACAATAGATGATGTTGAGTCTATTTCTCATTTACTTTACAATGACGAAGGCATAGGTGCATCCTATTCTCTTGAAGATTTAAAAGCGCAATTCAGGGAAAGGCTATCGCAAGGGTTTGTCCGTAGCTATATCATCAAAGACGGTGATAGAATAGTTGCTCACTTAGGAACCGGGGCAGAAGTCGGCAATGTAAGCATCATCACATATGTTATCACTGATGCAGAATACCGAGGCCACGGATATGCCAAGATGCTATATCAAGCAGCAAGCAATGACCTCCAGAAAGAAAATAAAGAGATATTTGCCGTTTATTACACTGATGGCGCGATAAAGCTACACCACAGCGTGGGTTTCAATGATTGTTGCGAATGTGGCAAACTCTTCTTGAAGACACATTAGTATAATGTTCTAAATCACAAATTATAGCGCAAATCTTTAAAGTTTAAGTTTTGCGCTATAATTATTGTTTCTATGAGTGGTCAGTCATAGAACTCCAATTTCTCGATATGATGATACACATGATCTAAATCCTCAGGCAATTTCATATAATCGCCAAACATATCCTGCAACATACTGTGGCAATCAGCTGGCACGGAAAATTCAGTATCTTCAAAAACATGACTGCCTATCGGAAACACATCATTTAAATCATAGATTCGATGGAATGGAATACCGAGATCGCAAAGCAACGGTTTTGCACCAGTCAATCTACAAAACGCACGCAGAACGGGAAAAGAGATTCTACGATTAAACCACGTTAATAGCCGTATTTTTCGCAGCGTCCTCTCGCTACATGATCTATCTGCACGAAGAAGTGTGTATGCATAACCCTGTAGTGGCAAGCGTTGAATCCATGGCCACAGCCTGTCTAAAGGAAAAATATCAATAAAAATCCCACGTTCCTTGAACGGATGGTCATATAAACCCTCGTCAATAAATGATTTTTGATCACGCAGCTTAGCGAAGAAGTAATAATAATTTTTATCGGTATCATTATTCTGAAGGACTATGCCAGGTGGCAACTCATCAGGTAAAATCTTCATTAATTTCTTATAGTCCTTACGCAATAATGCCACATCAAAATCATCGTCCCAAGGGATAAAGCCTTCATGCCGCACTGCACCTAACAAACTGCCGGCATATAGAAAATATGGAATATTGTGCTTTTTACAGATTGTATCAAGCACCTTTGCCATCTCCAGCATCACCATCTGCTGGCGACGCAAAGGAGATCCTTCTGGGTTGAATCGGTCTTTCAACTCATCAGCATTGAAATTGCTCTTCTTATTTAATTCGCCACTCATAATTTGAGAACAATTTACCTATTTCAAATAAGCGTTTATTTATCTCCATAAAGACCCTCAAGAGAAATAACCAGGACAATGACGACATCATCGTAGATGTCGTAGATGATTCTATCCTGTCCCAAGAGGCGGCGGGAATAAGTGATATCACCTCCACCATTTAATGGCTCGGGATGTCCTGTACCTGTGCGCGGATGAGATTCCAATTCTGGCAACAACTGATATAATTTCTTGAAGGATTGAGGATTGGACTTCTTCCACTTCTTGATAACACGTTGAGCCTCATTGGAGAACTGGATTCGATAACTCATAGTTCATCCATCCATTGCTGAGCGGCGGCTGCATTTTCAAAAGCCAATGTCTCTCCTGACTTGAATTCGGCCCTTGCCCGATCAATTTTCTCGACTAACTGAGGCGAAAACTCAAGTTCCTGATCATCAACAACAATGATAGTGTAAACTTTGTTGCCACGGCGCACCAATACCTGCTCACCATTGTCCACGCGGTCAAGTGAAGCAGCCAGATTACTCCTGAAATCTCGAATTGATAATGTTGTCATTGTTTCTAGTAATATTTGCTGACAAAGATACACGATATTATTCTATAATGCAAATACCGTGTACACATTTATGTACATTTAACAATTCGATAGTGTTGATTCCGAAAATGATGTGGTTACATGATGCCGCGGTCGCGGAGGCGTTTTTGCCAGTTCCAAGCGCTGAGCATGGTGTCGTCGAGGGAAATCTCGGCATGCCAGCCCAAGACTTCATTGGCTCGCTTGGGATCGGCCCAGATCTGAACAATGTCGCCAGGACGACGAGGTGCAATCTTGTGGGGAACCTTCACACCCGTTGCGCGCTCGAAGGAGTGCAGCAATTCGAGTACCGAAGCGCCGTTACCGGTGCCGATATTGAAGATTTCCAGGGCTTCATCGCCCTTGTTCTCGAGCATGCGCTCCAGCGCCTTGACATGAGCCTTTGCCAAGTCAACGACGTTGATAAAGTCTCGGATGCAGGAACCGTCTCGCGTGGGATAGTCGTCACCAAAGATGCTCAACACCTTGCGCACGCCAATGGCGGTCTGGGTCAGATAGGGCACCAGGTTCTGGGGCACACCAGTGGGCAACTCGCCGCTCTCAGCACTGGGATGTGCACCAATCGTGTTAAAGTAGCGCAACCGGATAGCCTTGATGGGACTGCCGCTACGGATGACATCATGAATGATGTCTTCACATATCTGCTTGGTGGCACCATAGGGCGAAGTGGCCTTCTTGGTGGGCGCATCCTCGGTAATGGGATTCTTGTCGGGCTCGCCATAGACAGTGCACGACGACGAGAACACAAAGCCCTTCACATCGAACTCGGGCATCAGTTCCAGCAGGTTAAGCAGGATATTGATGTTGTTGCGGTAATACATGATGGGCTTTTCGATGCTCTCGCCCACCGCCTTGCTGGCAGCAAAGTTGATGATGCCGCTGATGCCGGGATTGTCCTCAAACAACTTGCGCACCACAGCACGGTCGGTACAATCGCCCTCTACAAATACAGGACGGATGCCCGTAATGCGCTCGATGCCGTCAAGCACCTCAATGTTACTGTTACTCAGGTTGTCGATGATCACGACTTCATAACCTGCCTGCTGCAACTCGACAGTAGTGTGTGAACCAATGAATCCGGTTCCACCTGTCACTAAAATTTTACCTTTCATAGACTCTTATCTGATTATTAATTGTTTTTTCTGTTACGGGAACGAATGAACTCGATGCATTCCTCAAATATCCTGGCATGAGCCAACTTCATTGTCAACGCATAGAGTGCGGCGGCCATGATGACCCGTGCCACAAGCAGTAATTTCAGGTTGCTGATAAACGATGTCGCAAAATAGGTGATTGCCATCACCGCAAGGCTGATAAGCATGAACGGCAACAGGTCACGCAGCATCGACACTAAGCGGTATCCGATCAACCTGGAGGCAAACCATTGCCATGCAAACAGCCAGACGACATTAATCACCGTGAAGGCAATGACCATCGCTGTGAACCCCAACGAATGACAGGCCAGAACGGCCGCAATCACGATGAAAATCTGGGCTAAATTCAGCCACATGTAGATGTCGGACTTGCCCAGACTCAACAACAGGTTTTGATAGACGGCATACAGCGGGAGAAATGCGCCACCAATGCACAGGATCTGTAGCAGTGGAATGCTATTAATCCACTTGTCCTCGATAGCCACAAGGATGAACTCGTTGGCAACCGCTGCAAGGCCAAACATGGCTGGGAACGCAAGAAACGCGGTAAAGCGCAGCATCTTGCCAAAGACCCTGCGCAAGCGCTCCTTGTCGTCAATCACACGTACGAGCACCGGCTGGGTGATCTGTGAAACCGAACCCGTGACGAGCGAACTGGCCATTGTGTTCCACTTGTTGGCCTGTGAGTAATTGCCCACAGCGGCAACCGGAAACAGTCGGCCAAAAATCACGGTCAGCACATTGTTGCTGATGGTGGACATGATGGCCGTGATCAAGACCTTGTAACTGAACATAAACATCCGCTTGACGGGTGTGAAATCGACCTTGAGTGAAGGCCACCAGTGGGCAAAGGAATAACGCCCGATGCAGATCACCACATTATATAATACTTGCTGAGTGGCCAGGCTCCAATAGGAGAAGCCCTTAAAAGCCATGGTCACGCCCACCGTGCCCGAAACAACGAGCGCCGAGAGCGATATGATGGCCTTTTCCTTCATCTTGAGGCTACGCACCAGCACGGCGTTGGGTGAAATACCCACCGCTGCAAAGATAAGCCCCAAGAAGATGAAACGCGACAACGATGTCAAGCATGGCTGATGGAAAAAGGCCGCTATCAGCGGCGCACACAAGAACAGGATCAAGTACAAGGCTAAGCTCGACAATGTATTGAACCAGAAGACCGAATTATAGTCGTTGTGGGTGATGTTCTTCACATTGATCAATGCGACACCGAATCCACTCTCCTGGAGATTGCCGGCGATAAGCGAGAATATGGCCAATAGCCCCACTATTCCATACTCCTCAGGCGAGAGCAGTCGTGCCAGGAAAATACCGATAATCAAGTTGAGCAACTGCATGCCGCCGCTGCTCAGCACACCCCAGAACAGGCCTTGGGCCGTCTTCTGCTTCAAGGATTGATTATCGTTATTCTCCATTATCGTTCAGCTAAAATCATGTCGATCCACTCTCGCACACATGCGTCACCACCACGGCGGCCGAGCACACGGATGCCAGGAATGCTTTTTACCTTCGGGCAGGCATCAGACGGACAAGCCGCCCACTCTACCGCCGCCAACAGTTCATAGCAATTCACGTCATCACCGATATAGGCCACTTGCTGCAACGTGATTCCCATTTCTTCACAGATCTCACGTGTGGCAGCAAGTTTACCGCCATTGCGTGCGCTCTGCTTGAGGTAGTCAAGGCCGAGTTTGCGGGCACGGTTCACATTGATGGGTGTGTCCTCGCTTGTGACGATGCCCACCTTGACACCAGTGCGCTGAAGCAGCTGTAAGCCCATGCCATCACGGGTGTTGAATTTCTTGAACTCGGTGCCATCGGTGCCATAGTACATGCCGCCGTCGGTGAGGGTGCCGTCAACGTCGGTCAAGAACAGACGGATGTCCTCCATCGGGACCGGAATGGCAGGCCTAGTGCCATCGGATATGCTAGATGTCATGTCTCCCATATTCATTTCAGATATTTCTCGATGTGATAACGCGGGCGGTGTTTGCCCTCGGTGTAAATGCGTCCAATGTAGGCAGCGATGATGCTCAAGCAGATGAGCAGGCAGCCGCCAACAAACCAGATAGACAGCATGATTGAAGCCCAGCCCTGGACTCCCCTGCCATTGCATAGTGCCACAATGACATAAACCAGAATGCCCAAACTGATCAGCAAGAAAAGCGCACCCAGATAAAAGATGAGCCTCAATGGTTTAACGCTGAATGAGGTGACGCCATCGACTGCCAGAGACAGCATGCTGCCCAGTGGGTAAGCACTGCTGCCAGCAGCCCGTTCATGCCTGTCATAAAGAACCGTTGCTGACCGATATCCCAACTGCGGAACCAAGCCACGCAGAAACAGGTTGCGCTCCTCATAGCGGCACAATGCATCAACGGCACGGCGGCTCATCAACCTGAAATCGGCATGGTTGTAGATTGTCTTCACTCCCATCGCCTTCATGAAGCGATAAAACAGCTGAGCCGACGAGCGCTTGAACAAGGAGTCCGACGAACGGTTGCGCCGCACGCCATAGACGATGTCACATCCCTCATCATATCGGGACATCATCTCGACGATAGCATTGACATCATCTTGCAAGTCGGCATCAATCGTTATCATGACATCGGCTTCTTCACGGGCCGATTCCAGACCAGCCATCAACGCATGTTGATGACCTGAGTTACCCGTCAGTTTGATGCCTCGAGCACTCTTGTCCAGGCAATAGCCAGTGATGAGGTGCCACGTGCCATCGGTAGAGCCATCGTCAACATAGAGGATATAGCTCTCCTCGCCCACCCTCGCGTCATCGCGCAGAGAATTGAGCAAGTCAAGCAACCGTTGATGGGTCAACGGCAGCACTTCCTCCTCATTGAAGCATGGCACTATGATAGCCAATGTCCTATTCTTCATTTCTCACGATTGTCTGTCCTCTGGTCAAACATGCAAAGATATGTTTTTTAAACGGATTCTGCAAATCAAATGTTGTTATCGACACTATTTTTTCACCCATAACAGCTGCCATTCCCCGCTTTTTGGAAAAATGAGTCCCGAAAATGTGTGTATAAACGCATTTTTTTGTACTTTTGCCTAGTTATAGCAAAATCTGATTAGACAATGATACTATCCATGACCGGATTTGGCAAGGCTGTGAAAGTGTACAACAACAAGAAAATCACCGCTGAGGTCAAATCTCTGAACAGTAAACAACTTGATTTTGGAGTACGCACACCCCAAAGTCATCGTGAGATTGAGATGGAGTTGCGCAACATCGTCACCAAGGCCTTGATGCGCGGCAAAATTGACCTTTTTGTCTATTGTGAGCCCATCGAGGGAGCCACATCGGGCACCATCAACATCCCGATGCTGGCACAGTACAAAGCACAGATTGAGGACATGGCGGCCCAACTGAACCTGCCCCAACCCGATGACTGGTATGCCACGTTGTTGAGGATGCCCGATGCCCTGAAGACCGACTCCAAGGCGACAGAGGCCGACGAGGAGGAGCTTGCTGTCGTCAAGGGAGTCGTTAAGCAGGCCACCGAACAGTTGATTGCATTCCGCCGTCAAGAAGGTGAACGGCTTGCCACTTTCTTTGAGGAAAAAATAGCAGCTATCCAGACCTTGCTCAATGAGGTTCCCCGCTACGAGGAGCCCCGCATCCTCAAGATCAAAGGGCGCATCCTTGATGCCCTTGCCAAGATCAAGGAAGTGGACTACGACAAGAACCGCTTTGAGCAAGAACTCATCTATTATATTGAGAAACTGGACATCACCGAGGAGAAGATCCGCCTGCAGAACCACTTGAATTACTTCCTTGAAACCCTCCACAGCGATGAGCCCGGACAGGGCAAGAAACTGGGGTTCATCAGTCAGGAAATCGGTCGTGAGGTGAACACCATGGGATCCAAGGCCAACCAGGCTGAATTGCAGAACCTTGTCGTCCGCATGAAGGATCATCTGGAGCAGATCAAGGAACAAGTGCTTAACGTGCTTTAACACGCAGAGTTGCCACGACAAAGCCGTGGCCCACATGACAGTGGCTCACAAACCGAAAAAAGAATAAATGGAACAAGGCAAATTAATAATTATCTCGGCGCCATCAGGCTCTGGAAAATCGACTATCATCGGCCGCATCATGCAGGACGAGTCGTTGCAACTGGCATTCTCGGTGTCGGCCACGACGCGCCCCCGTCGAGGCCAGGAAGTTCATGGCGTTGACTACTACTACTTGTCACAAGAGGAATTCGAGGACAAGATCAAGGCTGATGAGCTGGTTGAATATCAGGAAGTATATCCCGGACGCTACTACGGCACCCTCAAGAGTGAGGTGGAACGCATCACCGGCATGGGCAAGAACGTCGTGCTGGATCTGGATGTACTGGGCGGAGTGAATGTCAAGAAGATGTATGGAGACCGAGCCCTTGCCATCTTCATCCAGCCTCCCAGCGTGGAAGTACTGCGCCAGCGTCTCATCAACCGCGGCACCGACAGCATGGAGGATATCAAGGCCCGCGTCGATAAGGCCGAATTTGAAATCTCGATTGGCCCGCAATTTGACCACACCGTCATCAATGAAGACCTCGACACCGCCGTCAACGAGGTCCACGACCTCATCGCCACCTTTATAGCACAATAATTTCATTCATTTTAATAAAGAACAATCACTGGTGCAACTCGAAGCAATTCTCTTGCCGACAATAGTTGAGCCAATGGTTGTTCTTTTTTCACACACGACACATTGTCCAAAACAGTAACACAAATTTTTAATTAGATAGTATATTTGTGATTATTGATATTTTGCGTATCTTTGCAGTAACTATGTAATTATCTTACTCTTTGTAAAGTATATGAATATTAATCGATTCATCGATAAGTATTTCAATCACGAGGCATCAATTTCCATTGAAGTTTTTGATGACTCTAATATATATTGTGTTTATAAAGACATAGTTGAAGCTTTAAACTTCTATCCCGAGATCGAGTTGACTGTTTTACAAGCAATGTCTTATTGTTTTTATGAGATACTGGATAATGTTCTCACTCATTCTGGGAAAAAAATGGGAACGGTGCTTATCTCATATAACCACGAGGTGTCAATGGTGAAGATATTGGTTGCTGATGATGGTATGGGCATAAAGAATTCTCTTTCACAGAATCAAGAGTACGCCAATATCATGGAACATGATGCCATCCGTATATGTATTAACGATTGCGTCAGCGATGGCAAGGGGATGGGATATGGATTGTTTTCTACAATGCAGCTTATTAAAAATGCAGGCATTATCTTGAGAATCCATTCAGGCAGTCATGAACTTCAGTATGATGGAAAGAATGTCATCATCAAACAAGCAGACTACTGGCAAGGCACCATTGTTTATTTTGAGATTCATTCTAACAAAGTAATCAACCCGAACGAGGTACTAGGAGGTAGAGCAGACGCTGAGGGTAATTATAACGAAATCTTCGATGAAAACGATTCATTAAAAGATTTATGGTAAGAAAAGACTATGGTAAGATTTGAGTTCAAAAATATCGGAGAATACTTGGGCACCCGTCAGTTGGGCAGTCAAGTTCGCAGTCAACTATTACCGCTAGTCATGAGTGACGAGAAAGTGGTGCTTGATTTTAGTGATGTAGCAGTTGTGAGCAATTCATTTGCTGATGAATGTTTAGCGAAATTGCTACTTGAGATGCCATTTGATCAGTTAAAGCAGCGCACTACGTTTACTGGACTTAATGACTTGGCAAGACATAATATAGTCATTGCTTTCCGCCGCAGGATGAAAGCAATGGGAATTTACCAAGAAGCAGTTTCATAAATTGACCTAGATGAAGATTGGGATATTTGGGGGGTCATTTGACCCGATACATACAGGACATGCGATCATCGCGCAGCACATTATCAGCAGTGGTGCGGTGGATAGGCTGTGGTTCATGGTGTCGCCAGTGAATCCGTTGAAGGCTGGCAAGGAACGCCAGGTGACCGATTCCGATCGCCTGCGCATGGTGGAGATGGTATCGCGCCCAATGGAGGGTGTCGAGACATCAGCGTTTGAATTCACGATGCCGCGGCCCTCCTACACGATCGACACACTCAATGCCTTGCAGGCCAAGTTTCCTGACGATGAGTTTTTTCTGGTCATCGGAGCCGACAATTGGGAGGTATTCAACAAGTGGCGCAACAGCGAGGAGATTCTTGCCAACTATCACATCCTTGTCTATCCCCGTTTAGGCCACGAAGTTAATATCCCTGTCGAATTGCAGGAACGTGTCCAGCTTGTTGGCGCACCGGTCATAGAGTTGTCATCAACCCAAGTGCGTGAGCGCCTCGCCAGCGGTCTGAGTGTACGCTACTACGTCCCTGATGGTGTCCATGACTACATCACCAGCCACAACCTGTACAGTAAAAAAGAACAAGAATAACATAAATGGAGAAATTGACACCTAACGAACTGGCGTTTATCGCCCTGGCCAACGAGTATTGCCATGCCCTGGAGCACGCCAACGAGTGTGAATCGCGCGACCAATTTGTGGCACAGATGCTTAAGCTGCTGCCACGCCTGTATATCACAGTCAACGACATCGACGACGACACCTACAGCGAGGAATTCATCGACTCGGCGCTAGAGGAAGACATCTATGATCTGGTGCGCGACCGCGCGGCCCAAATCATGGCCGAAGAGGACATCTATCTGGAAGTGTTCATGGAGGACATGAAGTACAGTGACACGCCCATCTCGGCATCGGTTTCTGAAAATCTGGCCGACCTGTATCAAGAGTTTTTTAACCTCATCCACTCGATACAGGATGCGCTCACCGAGACACAGCACGAGATGTTGTGCCAGTGCAAAATCAACTTCATCAACTACTGGGGACAGACCCTGTGTAACGTCCTCAGGGCATTGAACGCCATCTACTACGGGATATAAGCCATTAAAACCAAATACATTATGACTAAAAAGAATGACTACGTGAGCTCACTGCTTGAGTTCCTCGATAACAGTCCCTGCAATTTCCTTGCAGTGGATACTGTAAAGAAAATCCTGACCGCCAATGGTTTCAAGGAAAAGAAGATTGATGACAAAATGACTGCCAAGGCTGGCGAAAAGTTCTTTTTCACCAAGAATGATAGCGCCATCTTTGCCGTGCAGGTGGGCAAAAAGAAACCCGCCGACACGGGGTTCAAAATCATCGCCGCACACAGCGACTCGCCCTGCTTCCGCATCAAGCCTGCGAGCGAGATCACCAGCGAGGGCGGCATCATGCGCCTGAACACCGAGGTCTATGGCGGCCCGATTCTATATACCTGGTTTGACCGTCCCCTGTCGCTTGCAGGACGTGTATTGCTCAAGGGCAAGGATGCCTTGCACCCAGTGACCAGGCTCATCAAGATTGACCGCCCGCTCATGTGCATCTCGCACCTGGCCATCCACTTCAACCGTGCTGTCAACGAGGGTAATAAACTCTCCAAACAGAAAGATATGCTGCCCATCTTGGCTAAAATCAACAAGGATTTTGAGTGGCAGAACACCCTGCTCAACCTTGTAGCCGACGAGTTGCAGGTCGAGGCGACCGACATTCTGGACTTTGACCTGATGCTCTATGACGTGAGCAAAGCCAGCCTGTTTGGTTTGAACAACGAATTCATCTCGGCAGGCCGTCTTGACGACCTGAGCATGGTGCATGCCGCTATCACAGCCATCACCGAGGCCGAGGACAAGGAAGCAACGCTGGTAGCCGCCATCTTTGACAACGAGGAGACAGGCAGTGGCACCAAGCAGGGTGCCCACTCACCCGTGTTGGGCAACATGTTGTTGAGGCTTGTCATGGCATTGGGTGGAGACTTTGAGGACTTTGGTCGCGCCATCCATCGTTCATTCATGGTATCGGCCGACAATGCGCATGCTTTCCATCCCAACTATGCCGAGAAATATGACCCGACCAATCATCCCTCACTGGGTGGTGGCCCGTGCATCAAGGTGAATGCCAACTGCAAGTACATGAGCGACGCCCACTCGGCAGCCATTTTCAAGAGCCTGTGCGAGAATGCAGATGCGCCTTTCCAGTACTTTGTTAACCATAGCGATGTGGCTGGTGGTTCCACGCTGGGCAACATCCTCACGGGCCAACTCGACATTGAGGGCGTTGACGTGGGCAACCCCGTGCTGGCCATGCACTCGGTGCGCGAGACGGGATCATGTGACGATCATGTGAACATGATCAAGGTGATGAAGCAATTCTTTAAGTAATATAATGACGACCGTGGCAGAGCCACGCCCCACTGAACACGACGATTCAACGATGGTTAGTTATTTGCAGGTTGAGGGGCTGAGCAAGGCATTTGGTGTCGATGTGCTCTTTGAAGATCTGACCTTTGGTGTCGCCGAGGGTGAGAAGATTGGGCTTATTGCCAAGAACGGCACGGGCAAATCTACCCTACTCGACATCCTTGCCGGCATCGCCTCTCAAGACAGCGGCACCGTCATCTACCGCAACAACCTGCGCGTGGGTTACTTGCCGCAGCTGCCCGACCTGGGTGGTGCACAGACCGTGCTTGATGCCTGCCTGCATGGTGACGACCCGCGGTCTGGGGCCATACACGCCTACGAGGAAGCCCTGCGCACTGGTGACAGCGATGCCATGACCGCTGCTATCCAAGCCATGGATGCCAATGTGGCTTGGGACTACGAGGAGCGCTTTAAGCAAATTCTCACCCAACTCAAGATCACCGACTACAACCAGCCAGTCAAGGAATTGAGCGGTGGCCAGATCAAGCGTGTGGCTCTGGCCCGCCTGCTCATCGACGAGCCACAGATGCTCATCCTGGATGAGCCGACCAACCATCTTGACATTGACATGATCGAGTGGCTGGAGAACTACCTGCAACGCAGCCGCGTGACCCTGCTGATGGTGACCCACGACCGCTACTTCCTGGACAACATCTGCAACCGCATCCTGGAGATGGACCAGCACAGCATCTTCTCCTACAGCGGTAACTACAATTATTACCTGGAGAAGCGTGCCGAGCGCATCGAGGCACAAAACGTCCAGGTGGAACGCGCCCGCAACCTGTTGCGCACCGAGCTTGACTGGATGCGCCGTCAGCCCCAGGCACGAGCCCACAAGGCACAGTACCGCATCGACGCTTTCTATGACCTGCAGGAACGGGCCTCACAACGGCGCGACGACGGCGAGGTGGAACTCAACGTCAAGAGTGCCTACATCGGCAAAAAAATCTTTACGGCCCACCATGTCAACAAGCGTTATGGTGACAAGGTGATACTTGACGATTTCAACTACACGTTTGCCCGATACGAGAAACTGGGCATCGTGGGCGATAACGGCGTGGGCAAGACCACCTTTATCAAATTGTTGCTCGACATCGTCAAGCCCGACAGCGGCTACTTCGAGATTGGGGAAACGGTCAAGTTTGCTCACTACAGCCAAGAAGGGATGCATTTTGACGAGGGCAAGCGCGTGATTGACGCTGTGCGTGATGTGGCCGAGTACATCTACTTTGACGAGAAGCACCACTACACCGCTATGGCCTGGCTCAATCATTTCCTGTTCACGCCACAGGACCAGCAGAAGTTCATCGCCAAACTGAGCGGTGGCGAGCGCCGCCGCCTCTATCTGGCCATGGTGCTGATGACCAAGCCTAACTTTCTCATCCTCGATGAGCCGACCAACGACCTTGATATATCAACTCTCGAAATCCTTGAAGAATACCTGACTCAGTTTAACGGCTGCGTTATCATCGTGAGTCACGACCGTTTCTTCATGGACCGCACGGTGGATCATACCTTTGTGTTCACGGGTAACGGGCATGTCAAGGATTTCCCGGGCAATTACAGCGAGTATCGTGCCTGGAAGCAACGCCACGAACAAGAGGCAGCCCAGCTTGCCAAAGAGCGGGAAGTGGCCAAACCCAAGGAAAACACTTGGGCCAACCGCAGCGAGCAGAAAAGACTGACCTACAAGGAACAACGGGAACTGGAGCAGCTCAATGCCGACATGGAAGCGCTCAACAAGGAGAAAGCTGAATTGGATGCCTTGTTTGCCAGTGGTGAGACCCTCAACGACGTGGCAGCCAAGGCGGCCCGCTATCAAGAAGTCAAAGACTTGCTTGACGAGAAAGAAATGCGTTGGCTGGAACTCTCTTCTTAGTGAGGAGTGAGAAGTGAGAAGTGAAGAGTGAAGAGTGAGAAGTGAGGAGTGAGGAGTGAGATAATCTCTTATCTCTTAACTTTTATCTATTATCTATAAAAAGATGTACGGGCTGGTTGACTGCAATAATTTCTTTGTTTCCTGTGAGCGGGTGTTTGACCCTCGGCTCAACGGGAAGAAAGTCGTTGTGCTTTCTAACAACGATGGTTGCGTTATTGCCCGCAGCAACGAGGCCAAAGCCGCTGGCATCCCCATGGGATGCCCTGCCTTCAAGATCAAGGAACACACCGACCCACGGCAAGTCATCCAGCTATCGGCTCGCCATATCCTCTACCGTGACCTGTCTAACAGGGTGATGAACATCCTTGGGCGTGAGGCCAGGAACGTGCAACAATACTCGGTCGATGAGGCATTTTTTGTCCTACCCCACGAGGATGTAGAAACCAGTCATCGCGCGATGGCCCAGGTCGTGAAGCGTATAAAACAATACGTCGGAATCCCTGTGAGTGTGGGCTTCGCTCCCACGCGCACGTTGGCCAAGATTGCCAATCATATTGCGAAGAAGGATCCCCGCATCACCGACGGTGTTTATTGGCTCGTCAGGCCCGAAGCTATCGATATCATCCTGCGCCGTACAGCCATCGAGGACGTGTGGGGCATCGGGCGCAGACTCACGGCAAAACTCAAAGCCAGGGGCATCATGACAGCAGCCGATTTTGTGAAAATGCCACCATCGCTTGTACGGTCACAATACTCGGTGACACTTGAACGCACTCAGCGCGAACTCATGGGCCACGACTGCCAGATTGCCAACCCCGTTGACATCGCCCACAAGACCATCATGACATCACGCACCTTTGGCAAAATCCTTACCAACCGCGACGAGATAGCCGATGCCATCGTGTTGTTTGCCGAGCGCACATCGCGGCAATTGCGTGACGAGGGGAGCGTGGCTGGGTCGATCATGACCTACGTGCGCGGCGATCACTTCCGCGAAGATTTGCCTTTCTATTCCAATTCATGTCAATTGACCCTCGACACGCCGTCGAGCGACACAATGACCATCGTCAGGCAGGCGCTCAACGCATTTAACAACATCTGGCGCGACGGCTTCGGCTACCGTAAGGCCGGTGTCATGGCACTTGATATCCAGCATGGCGGTGCCATCCAGCTCAACGTGTTTGACCCAGAGGATCATGGCAAACTGCGCCGCTTGATGACCAGCATCGACGGCATCAACAACATGTATGGCCGCCGCTCCATCAAGCTCGCCCCAGGCCTGCAACGCGGTGAGTGGGCACCCAACCAGAACCACTTCCAGCCCCTAAGCCAGACCCTCCACTTCTACACCGGCATGATCCATCCCTACCCCACTCAAGAACAACCCAAAACTATTGAACCCGAAGAAGAAATCGCCGACACTGCCGACAATCTCTAATCCTAACACCCATAGCAATACCATTATTTTGTGCAGAGCATTATCAGGCTCTGCACTATCGTTGCTGCAATCTAATCTCGTATAAACCATTGAGGAGAAGTGGACGAAATGGATGAATAATCATAACGCCATGTGCTCTAACTTTGCAAGTGGAAAATACATCCACAATTATTATTCACTTTAATCATTTTAAAAACTGACAGACATGAAGAAATTAATTTTTACTTTGCTAATTGCAGCAGTGAGTGTGTGCGCATTTGCACAGAAAGGACAAAAGGCTATCGGTTTTAACCTTGGTTATACACCCTGTCTTGAAAAAGGGATTAAAATCAACAATTTTGGAATCGCTGCTAAATTCCAGTACAATTTGACCGATGCTTTTCGTAGTGAATTAAATGTTGGCTATGACTTTAAGGACAAAGAGATCGGTTTCTTCACCGCAGCAGCCAATTTCCATTATCTTATCAACATTGGAGATAAGTTTAAAGTATATCCTATCGTCGGTGTTGGCTATGCCCGCCTTGATTTCGGACTTTGGGGAGATCTGATGGAAATCGGCGAAGAGTGGGCCGATGAATATGGCTATGAGGACGATGAGGATACGAGCGCTCCTTCTAAGAACAAATTACTTGTCAATGCGGGTCTCGGCGCAGAATACGCTTTGAGCGAGAAACTTTCTGTTGGAGCCGAAGTCAAATATCAATACATTAAAGACGCATGCCGCCTTCCTATCGCCATTGGCCTTTCTTACAAGTTCTGATCAATCATCAACTGATTCTGTCATTGGGTAATCCCTAATGACAGAATCAGTAACAGCAATAGTATACCCATGAATTATTTTAAATTTTTCATAATAAGTATCGCATGCCTCATTCTTTGTTCATGTGGCAAAGACGATAAAGATGAGCCCAATAACGATATGGGCAAAGTAACCATACTTCATGAAAACGGTTATTTAGCCAACTATATTGTTATTGATGCAACGTATCAAGCGGTGATATATGACTATAATGGAACACAGATTGTACAAGATGGAAATGGCGGCTCGTTTCACGCTCAAATGTATGATGCGAATGATGAAGATGATGATTTCAGTCTCGTTCAATCCTGGGAGTTTCAAACACTTGATCAATTAGAAGTAGGAAACAAACTCAGACTATCCAGATTGCTTTACTATACCAATTATTCAGACCTTAACTCGATCAATTTTGAATCTGATGAATCTGAGGGAGATGTAACTGTAATCAAGAAAACAGATAAGTACATTACCCTTAAGTTCAAGGACTTCAAGTTCACTTACTACTTTCTTCATAATTATGAAGAACGATCACGTGATGTTATAGTAAATGGTGAAATATCATTTAAACTATAAAAAGGCAATATACGGGAAAGACCAGCCTAATCTCTCTTTCTGAAAAAATGCTCAGGAAAATATAGATTGACTTATCTTCCTGAAGACGACTAATCCTTCGTTGCTATTAAGCATCAACAACTGAATACTCTGAACAATCTGGTTTTTGTCACACGGAGTGACTGTTCAGATGGTTCAGGGTATTCAGTCGTTGGTTATATACCGAATGATGATGTGGTTACTTGTCGCGGTAATGGCCTTTGGCGGTTAGGATGAGGACTTTTATGATATCGTCATAGATATCGTAGATGAGTCGGTCTTTCTTGGTGATATGTCTTGAATAGGTAATATCATTCCCCTTCAATAAGGGCTCGGGATGTCCGGTTCCTTCACGTGGATGAATTTGCATTTCGCCCAACATCTTGGCTATCTTTTTGAAAGCCACAGGGTTGGACTTTTTATATTCGGCCAATTCTTTCCGTGCAGACTTGGAGAATTCAATACTATACATAGAAGATTATAGAGATTCTAAAAAATCCTTTAATTCCTGGGAGGTATTGACTGTAGTGGTTTCTCCCTGGCGGAATTCCTCACGGGCTCGTGCGATGCGCTTCTGGGTCTCATCATCAAGCCGATTCTCGACAGGCACTCGATTGAGCATAAACAATTCTTTTCCACGGCATATCAGGATTGAAACGCCTTGTGCAGCCAAATCAAGAAAATGCTTCTGATTCTGGCGAAATTCGGTAGTGGTTAATTCTATAGTATCCATGATTGTACAATAGTCGTAATTATTTTGTACAAAATTAGTACATTATTTTAAAACATCAAAACAATTGACCTATTTTTCTTTTGAAACACTTTTTTGGTGTCAATGCATGAAAAAACTGAATACTCTGAAAAATCTGATTTCGAGTCACGAGACGTGACTGTTCAGATGATTCAGAGTATTCAGTTGTTAGTATTCCCAGTTGTGGAAAAACGGGGTCAGTTCTTGAGGGAGTAGGTGACGGTGGTGACGACGCGCACTTTCTTGATCCAGGGAGTGTACTCGTCGCGGTTCTCGATGGAGAACTGGCCCTGGTCGGCACTGACGATCTTGTTGAGTTTGCTATGTGAGTTCTTGGCAAACTGCTCGGCAGTGACTTGTGCATTCTCGATGGCCTCCTGCATCATCTTGGGCTTCATCTCCTTGAAAGCGACAAATTCATACTGGATCTGGTTGTCGTAGCTGTCGCTGGTGATGGCCACACCTTCTTTCAGCAGGTCGCCCTGCTTGGCAATGAGTTTGCGCACCTGATCCACATTCTTGCTCGTCACAGTGAGCACCGAGGTCACAATGTAGCGGTAGGCCCTGTTACCCGAGTCATATTCGCGAGCGGTCAAATCGACTACCTGGGGCGCATTGAGGCTGATTTCGTCTTCCTTGACACCACCCTTGATCAAGAAAGCCTTAATCTTGGCTTGGGTTGCACCGATGCGGTCATACAGGCCGGGCAAATCGTTACCCACCTCCTTAGAGACGATGGGCCAAGTCACCTTGTCGGCCGGCACTTCCTGCTCGGCAAGACCCTTCACGCTGACCTTGCGGTCCTTACTTGCAAAATCATCAATACCTGCCTTGATGAACCAGCCCAGACAAAAAACGCTCAGTGCGAGGAGGGCTGCAGCAATGATTTCCTTCTGTTTCATAATTGTGCAATTAAGTCTAATAAAAAAACTTGAACGCAATGATAACTGCAAAAAACGCGCCATATTGTGTATATCGAGCAAAAAAATGTTGTTTTTGTCGTTATTTATGACGTTTTCTTACTTGAGAGTGGCAGCAAGAGCCTCGGCACAGCGTTCGCCGTCGATGGCACTGGAGACGATGCCGCCAGCATAGCCTGCTCCCTCGCCGCAGGGATATAACCCCTCGAGGGTGACATGATGCAGCAATTCATTGTCGCGTGGGATGCGCAGGGGCGATGAGGTGCGGGTCTCGACACCGATGACGATGGCATCGTTGGTGAGGAAACCACGGGCATTCTTGCCAAACAGCTTGAAACCCTTGCGCAAGCGGGTGGCGACAAAGGGCGGCATCCACAGGTCGAGCCGTGAGGGCTGCACGCCAGGCAGATAGGACGATGGCGGAATATTGCGTGATGGTTTGCCATCAACAAAATCCTTCATGCGCTGGGCTCCGGCAATGAGGGTGTTTCCCGCCTCGACAAAGGCTCGCCGCTCCATGTCCTGCTGGAAGTGCATCATTGACAACACACCATATTTCTTATACTGGTCGGGCAAATCCTCGGGATGCAGCTCGACCACCATGCCCGAGTTGGCCCAATGCGACCCACGGGTGCTGGGCGACATGCCATTGACCACCAGGCCATCAACCTCACTGACAGCCGGTACAACAAAGCCACCAGGGCACATACAGAATGAATATACACCACGATGATCAACCTGCGTCACAAAGTTGTACTCAGCAGCAGGCAGATAATCACCACGGCCTAACACGCTGTGATACTGGATCTGGTCAATGATGCGCTGCGGGTGCTCGAGGCGCACACCCACGGCAATGCCCTTAGCCTCAAGAGTGATATCACTATCATTCAGCATCTGGTACACGTCGCGCGCCGAATGACCAGTAGCCAGGATGACTGGTCCAGCAAATGATTCACCACCAGCCGTTTCCACACCTGTCACTGTGCTATCTTTAACAAGCAATCGAGTAACGCGGGTCTCGAAGTGCACCTCGCCACCACAACGCAGGATGGTCTCGCGCATCGCCTTAATCACACCTGGCAACTTATCGCTGCCGATGTGGGGATGAGCGTCAACGAGGATGTCCTCGCGGGCACCATGCTGGACAAAGATGCCCAAGACACGGTCCACCGAACCGCGCTTCTTGCTGCGGGTATAGAGTTTGCCGTCGCTGTAGGCACCTGCCCCACCCTCACCATAGCAATAATTACTCTCGGGATCGACGATACCCTCACGCTGGATGCGCGAAGCATCGATGCGTCGCCGCATCACGTCCTTGCCTCGCTCGAGCACGATGGGCTTAACACCTAATTCTATCAGCCTCAAGGCAGCAAACAGTCCACCCGGGCCCATTCCCACGACAATGGCCTGACGTTTACCGTCAACGGGCTTGTAGTCAATGGGAGGCACAAGATAGTCCTGCATCATGGGTTCATCGACATAAACCCGCACCTTGAGGTTGACCACCACATTGCGCTGGCGGGCATCAATAGAGCGCTTCAATATCCTGATGCCCTGGATGCTGTCAACAGAAATGTCATTATGTTTGGCTAGATACTGGGCTATTTCACCCATGCTGGCCGCAGTGCGTGGATTAACGCGTAATTGCAGTTCTTGAATCATTGTCGTATAGATTTTGAACCACAAAATTAGTGAAACTTGAGCGATTTTCAGTACTTTTGCGCTATAATTCATCAATGACATAACGAACATGAGCGAAATATCCACCAAACCCTGCGGCGTGCTCTTTGATCTGGATGGCGTGCTCCTCGACAGCGAGGGCAAATACAGCATCTTCTGGAGCCAGATGGACAAGGAACACCCCACTGGCATTGACAACTTTGCCAGTTTCATCAAGGGCTTCCATCTTACCCGCATTATGGGCTATTTTGAAAGCGACGACGTGCGACAGCTGATTCTCGACAAGTTGCTGCAATTTGAGAACAATATGACCTACGAGTTTTTTCCTGGGGCCATCGACTTTGTAAAGCGGCTGCGCGCCGCTGGCATCCCCATGGCCATCGTCACGTCGAGCGACCGCAAGAAGATGCAGTCACTCTACATGCAGCATCCCGATTTCCCAGCGCTGTTTGATGCCATTGTGACTGGTGACATGGTCACCAAGGCCAAGCCCGACCCCGACTGTTTCTTGATGGGAGCGAAGCAACTGGGAATCGACATCAGGGATTGCATCGTGTTTGAGGACTCACGCAACGGCCTGATTGCAGGTCGTGAATCAGGTGCGAGGGTTATCGGAGTCGCCACCACGCTTAGCGCAGATGCAGTTTCGCCACTCAGCGACATGACCGTCGAAGCAGTGAGCGAATTGAGCATTGAGCAGATGCTTGCATGCCCCCGCAGCTAATATTCTTTTTTTCTTAACTCAATTCTTTGCTTGATTCCAAAAATCGTTGTACTTTTGTCACACCGATGAAAACCGTTCCAAATATCGAAGAATTTGCCGCCAGCAATAACCCCGTTGTGCGCAAGTTCAGCGACTATCTTGACGCCCATGGCATGCGCAAGACAACAGAGCGCTATGCCATCTTGAACCGCATCATGGACATCAATGGCCACTTCACAATCGAGGAACTGCAACAGATGATTGACGGGGACGGATTCCGCGTGAGCCGCTCTACCGTCTATAACACCATCGAGCTGCTCATCGAGGCCAAGATGCTGAGGCGGCACGTGTTCGAGGGGATGCAAGCCCAGTATGAGCGCATCACCCTCCCCCACACCCACCTTGTCTGCACCACCTGTGGTAAACTCAAGGAAGTCAGGGACACCAATTTTGCGGCATTCATGAATGCCCGCCGTTTCAATGCCTTCAACACCGATCACTACAGCCTGTACGTCTATGGCACATGCAGCACCTGCGCTCGCAAATTGAAGCGTGCCCGCCAAGCCAGTAACGACGACAGCGCCAAAAAACGAAAATAACTTTTTATCAATAAATCTTATTTAACACTTTTAAAACCGTTAATATTATCATGGCTAAAGTAAAACCGTTCCGTGGCGTGAGACCGCCGAAAGAGTATGTAGAAAAAGTGGCTTCCAAGCCCTACGATGTCCTTTCCAGCGAAGAGGCACGTGCCGAGGCTGGTGACAACGAGATGTGCCTGTATCACATCATTAAGCCCGAAATCGACTTCGAGCCTGGCACTGGCGAGCATGAGCCCAAGGTCTATGACAAGGCTGTCGAGAACTTCAAGAAGTTCCAGGACAAGGGCTGGTTGGTACAGGATGACCAGGACTGCTACTACATCTACGCTCAGACGATGGATGGCCGCACCCAGTACGGATTTGTTGTCGGTGCCAGCGTCGAGGACTACCTCACCGGCCGCATCAAGAAGCATGAGCTCACCCGCCGCGAGAAGGAGGCCGACCGCATGCATCACATCGAGATCAACAACGCCAACATCGAGCCGGTATTCCTGGCATTCCCCGATAACAGCACCCTCGAGGACATCATCGACCGCACAGCTCAGACGACTCCCGAGTACGACTTCGTGAGCGAGGACGGCATCGGCCACACCCTGTGGGTCATCAAGGACAAGGAGACTATCGAGACGATCACCCGCGAGTTTGGCGAGATTCCTTATCTCTATATCGCCGACGGTCATCACCGCACCGCTGCTGCTGCCCACGTGGGCGAGGAGAAGGCCAAAGCTGACCCCAACCACAACGGCAGTGAGGAGTACAACTACCTGCTGGCTGTCTGCTTCCCGCAGTCTCACCTCAAGGTGATGGACTACAACCGCGTGGTTGTTGACCTCAACGGCAACACCGAGGAGCAGTTCCTTGAGAAGCTGGGCGAGAAATTCATCGTTGAAGAGAAAGGGGCCGAGATTTACAAGCCCGCCAAGCTGCACAACTTCTCACTCTACCTGGGTGGCAAGTGGTATTCACTGACCGCCAAGGAAGGCACCTATGACGACAACGACCCCATCGGCGTTCTCGACGTCACCATCAGCAGCGACTACATCCTGCGCGACATCCTGGGCATTACCGACCTGCGCACCGACAAGCGCATCGACTTCGTCGGCGGCATCCGTGGCCTGGGCGAGTTGAAGCAGCGTGTTGGCAGTGGTGAAATGAAGATGGCCCTGGCTCTCTATCCTGTCACCATGAAGCAGATCATTGACATCGCCGACAGTGGCAAGATCATGCCTCCCAAGGCTACCTGGTTTGAGCCCAAACTGCGTTCGGGTCTCATCATCCACAAGCTCGACTAAAACTATCGGCTGTCACTGACAACCGAAAATATTTAAAAAGCGTTATCGAGGCAATCGATAACGCTTTTTTGCGTTTTTTTATCAACAAGGCATCATTATTAAAGAAAAAATCACTAAATTTGTAGGTTAAAATACAGAACAAACAATTAATAACGATATAAAGAGACATAACTGTATGAAATTCAACGTCCAAAGTAAATTATTGCTCTCTCGCTTGAACGCAGTGAGCAAAGTGGTGAGCAGCAAGAATGCCTATGCTATTCTTGACAACTTCCTGTTTGAGTTGCAGAGCGACCGCCTTGTTGTCACCGGCAGCGACATGGAAACGCGCCTGACAACCAACATCGAGGTGCAGAACGTGGAAGGTTCCGGCAAGTTCGCGCTCGACGTGAAGCGCACCATCAACTCGTTGAAAGAGTTGCCCGACACGGCACTGACCTTTGAGATCAACGACGAGACTCTGGCAGTGAAGGTCACCTACATCAACGGTTACTATGACGCGATGGCCCTCAATGGCGACGAGTTCCCCGAGAAGGCCGCTAATGCCAACGATGTGAAGCAGTTCTCCCTGCCCGCCAAGAATATCGCTGCCGGTATCGGCCATACCCTGTTTGCTGTGGGCAACGATGACATGCACCCCCAGTTCACGGGTATTTACTGGGACATCAAGCCCGACATGATCGTCTATGTCGCCAGTGACTCCCACAAGCTGGTGCGTTACCGTCAGACCAACGTGACACCCAACTTTGAGCGCAATTTCATCCTGCCCTCAAAGCCCGCCGCTATCCTGGCCAACATCATCGACCGCAACAGCGACGAGCCCATCAGCATCACCGTCGACGAGAACAGCGCCACCTTTGAGAACGCCGACTATCAGCTCTCTTGCCGCTTTATCAACGGACGTTACCCCAACTACAACTCTGTAATCCCCGAGGACAACCCCTACACGATGGCCGTTGACCGCCAGACGCTGCTCAACGCCGTTCGCCGCGTGGCTGTTTTTGCCAACGTGGGCGGCCTTGTGCGCCTTGACCTGAGCGCCGACCATGTCGTGCTCACCGCCCAGGATGTGGATCACTCGACCGCTGCCGAGGAGACCATCACCTGCGAGTACAACGGCGAGCCCATGAACATCGGCTTCAAGAGCGCAGACGTCATCGACGTTGTCAACAACATCGACTGCGACGGTGTGTACCTCAAGCTGCTTGACCCTGCCCGCGCAGGAGTCTTTGTTCCCAGTGAGCAGAAGGCCGGAGAGGACCTTATCGTATTGCAGATGCCCATGATGATCTAAATTTAGTTAGAAGTTAGACGTTAGGAGTGGGAATCCGCTTTGAGAACTGACGACTGACGACTGGAATGAGCAAACTGAAAATCGCATGGAACTGAACCTGAAACGCCCCCTTGTGGTCTTTGACCTCGAGTCAACCGGGCTGAACATCACCGAGGACCGCATCATTGAGTTGTCCTATGTTAAAGTCTTTCCCGACGGACATGAGGAGAGCAAGACCTACCGTTTCAATCCCGAGAAGGTGATACCCCAGCAGGCCATCGACGTGCATCACATCACCAACGAGATGTTGAAGAATGAGCCCACCTTCAAGGAACGGGCACACGATATCGCACGAGTGTTTGAGGGTAGTGACATTGCTGGATTCAACAGCAATCACTTTGATATTCCCTTGCTGGCTCAGGAAATGAGCAAGGCAGGCGTGAACTTCGACCCCTCACAGCACAAGTTCATCGACGTGCAGACTATTTTCCACAAGCGCGAGAAACGCGACCTGGAAGCAGCATGCATCTTCTACTGTGGTCACACGATGGAAAACCATCACTCGGCAGCCGATGATGCCCGCACGACCCTCGAGGTGCTCAAAGCCCAACTTGACCACTACGCTAACGATGCCGAACCATTGCAGAACAATGTGGACTACTTGTCGGATTACTCAACCCACAACCGTAACGTGGATCTGGCAGGCCGCATCATCTACAACGAGCAGAAGCAGCCGATCTTCAACTTCGGCAAGCACAAGGGTAAAACCGTCGAGGACGTGTTCACCAAACTGGACTTCGGCTACTATGACTGGATGATGAAGAGTGACTTTGCCGAGAACACCAAGCAAGTCATTACCAAGCTCTACATCCAGTTCAAAAAGAAATAACGTCTAACCCACTCTACCGTAACGCATCATGTTGAAAGGCAAGCACATCATTCTGGGCATCACGGGCGGCATCGCCGCCTACAAGTGTGCCACGCTCACCCGCCTGCTCGTCAAGGCCGGTGCCGAGGTGCAGGTCATCATGACACCCAACGCCAAGCAGTTCATCCAGCCGTTGACGCTATCAACCCTGAGCGGCAAACCCGTCATCAGCGAGTTCTTCACGGCTAATACCGGACAATGGAACAGTCATGTAGACCTGGGACTATGGGCCGATGCACTGATCATCGCTCCGGCTACCGCATCGACTATCGGCAAGATGGCCAATGGCGTGGCCGATAACATGCTGGTCACGACCTACCTCTCGGCCAAGGCTCCCGTATTTGTCGCTCCGGCTATGGACTTGGACATGATGCGCCACCCCAGCACAGTCCGCAATATCGAGCTGCTGCGCAGCTACGGCAACCACATCATCGAGCCCACCGCCGGTGAGCTGGCGAGCCATCTCATCGGGAAGGGTCGCATGGAAGAGCCCGAAAATATCGTCAAGGCGATAGACGACTATTTCGCCATATCCCAGGACCTGCAGGGAAAACGCGTGCTCATCACGGCTGGTCCTACAGTGGAGAAGGTTGACCCGGTGCGCTACATCAGCAACTTCTCGTCAGGCAAGATGGGATTTGCCCTGGCCGAGGAGTGTGCCAGCCGTGGCGCTCAAGTCACCCTTGTCACAGGGCCCGTGTCGCTCAAGACCGAATACCCAGGCATTGACCGTATCGACGTGACGACTGCAATAGAGATGCATGATGCCGTGATGAAGGCCCTGCCCGACAACGATGCCGTCATCCTGTGCGCCGCTGTCGCCGATTATCGTGTCGAGAACGTCGCAGACAAGAAAATCAAGCGGGAGAAAGACGTAGCACCCGTGATCAGACTTGCACCTAATCCCGATATTGCCCGTGCTGTCGGTCAAAACAAGCGTGATGACCAAGTGACCGTGGGATTTGCTCTTGAAACCGACAATGAACAAGTCAACGCACAAGGAAAGCTAGAACGCAAAAACCTGAATTTCATCGTTATGAACTCCCTGCGTGACAAGAATGCCGGTTTCCAAGTAGATACCAACAAGGTCACCATTATCACCGACAAGGGTGAGACTATTGAGGGCGACTGCAAGTCCAAGCGCGATGTTGCACGCGACATTGTTGATGTTTTACACAACTATCTGGCACAAAAATGAAAAAGACATTATTGCTGATGCTGATGGCACTCTTGTGCTCATTCGCAGCCATTGCCCAAGATGAAGCGACCGAGCTCTTCTGTGAGGTTGAAGTCAACAGTGACAAGATCTCCAATGGTAGTAAAGACATATTCAATGAGCTCAAGCAGGCCGTGACCGATTACATGAACACGACCAAGTGGACGAATGCGACCTTCGGCACCAACGAGAAGATTTACTGTAAGCTGATGCTAACGCTCAGCTCATGGGACAACTCGACAGGTGCGATGGAGGGTGACCTGCAGATCCAGTCCCAGCGGCCTGTTTTCAACAGTTCCTACACGACAGCCGTCATCAACTTCAGGGACACCAAGGTCAAGTTCTTCTTTGAAACCGGCCAACAACTCGTGCGTTCTGAACTGGAGTTACAAGATAACTTAACGGCGATTCTTGACTTCTGGGCCTTTATGATCATCGGTATGGACTTTGACACCTTTGAACTGAAAGGCGGTGACCCCTACTATGAAGAGGCAGCTAAGGTGGTAAGACTGGCTCAAAACACAGGTGAGACGGGCTGGAAAGCCTTTGAGGACAACAATAACCGCAGTGCCGTGCTCAGCGCCTTCACCGACAATGCCACCTCGCCTATCCGGGAAATGCTCTACGACTACCACCGCATGGGCCTGGACCAGATGGCCCTGACTGTGGACAAAGGTCGCTCAAACATCACCCACACGCTGGAGAACCTGGCCAAGATATATGATGTGGCTCCGATGTCGGTGTGCCTGGCCATGTTCAAGGATGCCAAGTTAGATGAGCTCATCAACATCTACAGCAAGGCCAACATGACTGAGAAAGAATCAGTCTACGAAATGCTCTATCAAGTATATCCCAGCGAGACCAACCGTTTAGATAAAATCAAGCAAACAAGCAATTGACTTTATAGTGTGAGATGATCAAGCAACTGCACATCTCTAATTACGCGCTCATCGACAAACTCGATATCGGGTTTGCCGATGGCTTGACGATTATCACAGGTGAAACTGGAGCAGGCAAATCCATTATCCTGGGGGCATTGTCGCTTATCCTGGGAGAACGTGCCGATACCAAGGCAATCCGTGACACATCCAGCAAGACCATCGTCGAGGCCACATTCGGCATCAAGGGATATCAACTGGAGCACTTCTTCAAGGATAATGACATTGATTGGGACGATCAGGAATGCCTTGTCCGGCGGGAACTGTCACCCACGGGACGCTCTCGCGCGTTCATCAACGATACACCTGTCGCACTGACCGTGTTGCGAGAATTGAGCACCCGCCTGCTCGATATCCACTCGCAACACAGCAACATGCTGTTGTCCCAGCCTGCATTTCAGTTGTCTGTGCTGGACAACATCGCCGACAACAGTGCCCTGCTCAATGACTACCGCAAGGCTTATCAGGAATTCCGAGAGGCAACACGCATGCTGGATGAAACATCAAGGGCCATTGAGCAGCTGAGGCGCAATGAGGATTACATCCGTTTCCAGCTTGACCAACTGCAGGCCATGCAGCTACAGCCCGATGAGGACCAGGAACTTGAGGTCTTGCAAAACAAGCTGAGCAATATCACCGAGCTCAAGGAAGGACTGTGGAATGTCGAGAACAACCTCAACAGCGATGAGAACAGCATCCTGGAACGCCTCAACGATGTAGCCCTGCGGCTGGAAGCCGCAGAGCCCAACCTGGTTGAGGTCGCAGGAATGTCTGCACGCGTGAGGTCATCACTGATTGAGCTCAAGGACATCGCACAGAGCATCAGCACCATCGTTGACACGCTGAATGACGACCCCGCCGAGCTGGCTCGTGTCGATGAACGCCTGAACAACATCTACAGCCTGCAACGCAAGCACAATGCGCAGAATGTCAACCAACTGATTGACATCCAACATGATTATGAGCGTCAACTGGGCGAAATCGAGCACAATGATGATATCATCGAGGAGCTGAAATTGCGGGTTGCCACCACACAAGCCGCCGCAAGGGAAATTGCCTCCCAGTTATCGTCCAAGCGACGGGAAGCGGCGCGGTGTTTTAACACCGAGTTGCTGGCTCTAGCCACACCGCTTGGCATGAAGAATATCTCATTCGAGGTGGCATTTAACGAGACCGGCCTCACACCCAGTGGCACCGATGCAGTGGAGTTCATGATGGCTTTCAACAAGAATCAGCGCCCCATGCCGGTCAAGGACACGGCTTCTGGTGGTGAGATATCGCGCGTGATGCTTTGCATCAAAACCATTATCGCACGTCACGTCCTGCTACCCAGCATCATCTTTGACGAGGTGGACACTGGCGTGAGCGGTGACGTGGCCAACATGATCGGCGAGATGATGTCCGATATCTCCCAGAGCATCCAGGTCATCGCCATCACCCACCTGCCTCAGGTAGCGGCCAATGGTGACCATCACCTGCGTGTCTTCAAGACCGATACCGATGTAGAGACGCTAACCCGCGTCGAGCAGCTGGACGAGGAGGAACATGTGATGGAAATCGCTCGTATGCTCAGCGGTAAGGACCTGAACCAAGCAGCCATCGATAACGCAAAATCACTTATCAAACATCAACGCACCCACTTTAAGAAATGATTGACAAGACCCAATACATCTACGGCATCCATGCCGTGCTTGAGGCCATTGAGGCCGGTAAGGATATCGACAAGATTTTCCTGAGCAAAACGCTTAATGACGAAACAGCCAAGGAAATCAGCGACCGTGCCAGGCAGCTGCGTGTTCCCGTGCAAAGAGTTCCTGTCCAGAAGATTGACCGCATCACCCGTCGCAACCATCAGGGTGTAGTGGCCATGATGGCAGCCGTTACCTATTACCGTGTAGAGGACTTGGTGCCCCAGTTCTTTGACGAGGGCGAGAATCCTTTTATCGTCGTCCTTGACGGGGTGACAGACGTACGCAACTTCGGTGCTGTGGCCCGCACTTGCGAGTGTGCAGGCGTGAGCGCCATCGTCATTCCTGACCGCGAGAGCGTGAGCGCGAATGCCGATGCCGTCAAGACCTCGGCTGGAGCGCTCAATTACCTTCCCGTCTGCCGCGAGCACAACCTGGTTAACGCCGTCAAGATGCTGCGTGACAGCGGTTTCAAGATTGTCGGCACGAGTGATAAGAATTCCGTGCCCTATACCAGTGGCGATTACACTGGCCCGGTGGCTATCGTGCTGGGTGCCGAGGACAAGGGCATTTCGCCTGAAATCATGAAGCTGTGCGATACCCGTGTCATCATTCCCGAGTTCGGCCACATCAATTCATTAAACGTGTCGGTTGCCGGTGGCATCATGATCTATGAGGTCGTCAGGCAACGCCTCAATGACAATCAGCAGGTCAATTAAGCCGTCCGTTGCTTGTCCAACCCGCCTTTTTTCGTTAACTTTGCAAGTTCAAACATCAACACTATGATAAATCGCGTATTAATCCGAACAAAGGTTGTACAAAACCTGTATTCTTATATGCTTACCCGTCCTGACCGCACGCTTGCCAATGCGCTCAAGGACTTGAACACATGTCTAGAGAAGACCTATGAGCTCTACCATTACCTGCTGCGCCTGCCCATTGAGCTGACCCATATCCAGGATATGCGTATCGACGAGGCCCGCAACAAGTATCTGCCCAGCGAGGAAGAGCTCAACCCTAACCTGAAGTTTGTTAACAACCGCCTGATTGCCGCACTGGCCGACAACGAGCAGTTGCAGCAATATGCCCAAGAGCATACTGTGACATGGAACGACGATCCCATCTATGAGCGGATGATGCTCGACAAGATTGTCAAGAGTGACATCTACACCGACTACATGGCCGATGATGACGACAGCATGACCGCCGACAGCCTGCTGTGGCAACAACTCATGAAACAGATCATCCTGCCCGACGAGAACACCTCGGATGCCATCGAACAGCGTTCGCTATTCTGGACCGATGACGATCTGGACTTGCTCGGACAGTTCGTTTGTAAGACCTTCAGGCGCATTGCCGAGGGTGACGAGAATGCCATCCTACCCATGTTCAAGGACGAGGAAGATAGCGACTTCGGCAAAGAGCTGTTCACAGCAGCCGTCGGTCTGATGCCCGAGAGCAATAAACTCATCAACGACTTGTTGCAAGACAGCCGTTGGGACAAGGACCGCATCGTGCTCATGGACCGTATCATCATGTGCACAGCCCTAGCTGAGCTGCAGACATTTGAGAAAATTCCGACGGCAGTGACACTCAACGAGTACATTGAACTGGCCAAGAACTTCAGCACTGCTGCGAGCGGCAAGTTTGTCAATGGTATCTTGAACAATGCCGTCAAGCAATTGCGCAAGGAAGGCAAACTCTTGAAGCCCTAACGGGAATATCTAAATAAAGAAGTCACATTAATTAATAATACATTTAAAATTATAGATTATGCTTAACACAATTTTATTGCAAGCAGCAGATGCCGGCTCAGCAGGCGGCGGCAGCAGCATGATGAGCCTTCTCATGATCGTCGTCCTGATTGCCATTTTCTACTTTTTCATGATTGCTCCGCAGCAGAAGAAGCAGAAAAAGATCAACGCCTTCCGCGATAGCCTCCAGAAAGGCGACAAGGTCATGACCGCTGGCGGCATCTATGGCCGCATTCGTGAGATTAAGGACAATTACGTCATGCTGGAGATTGACAACAACGTGACCATCAAGATCGACAAGAACTCCATCTACCAGTCGATGCAGGATGTTGCCGAGGCCGGCGCTGATGTAAAGAAATAATCAGTCTATCGACAAGATCAAGGGTCATATAACATGAAACTCTGGGAAAAAATTCAGGATCGGTTGCACAGGTCGCCTCGCACGAGGTCGATCCTGCTGTACCTGTCATTTGTGGGCATCTCAGCCATCTTCTGGAGTTTCTTGACGTTCAACAGCGACGTGCAGCTTGACATAGAGGTGCCGGTCGAGATGAATATGCCCGACAACGTGCACCTGCTGTCTCGCGTGCCTGACACGATGACCGTCACAGTCAAGGACCGCGGTTACAGGTTCTTCTCTTATTTTTTCCACAAGACGCCCAAGCTCACGCTACGTTTTAACGACTATAGCGACGGCATCGGCAGCGTCAAGGTGGATCAGAGTCACCTGAAGAAAGCGTTGGCTCGGATTCTCAACAAGCATGCCACCATCGTGAGTGTATTGCCCGAGTCCATCAACATCAGGTACACCGACTTGCCCGGCAAGAAAGTACCCGTCAAGACCGACATCATTGTCGAGCCACGCGAGGATTATACCCTCTTCGGCGCTCTGATTCAGAGTCAAGACTCGGTACTGGTCTTCAGCGATGCCAAGACGTTGAGCGAGATTAACGAGGTCTATACCTACCACGTCGAGGAAACCGACTTGACCGACACCTTGCGACGCAAGGTGAGCATCGCTCCCATCAACGGAGCGGTTGTCGAGCCCCGCAGCATCGACATCATGGTCCCCATCGAGAAGTTGAGATCACAGTCCCGCACCATCAAGATTGCCGTACGCAATGCCCCGCGCGACGTGAAGATGCTGCTCTTCCCCAGTGACGTAGGGGTTACCTACCGGGCTCCTGTCAGCCGTGCGAATGATGAAGCCAACATTACCGCAGTGGTCGATTACAACTCTATCAATGTCTCCTCACCCAGCAACAAGGTCAAAGTGATGATCGGTGAGGTGCCCGCTGCCTATCAAGACGTGAAGTTCTCTCACGACAGCGTCGAGTACATTATCGAGAAACATTAAACAGATGAGGTTGATCGCCATCACCGGAGGCATCGGTAGCGGCAAGAGTGTTGTCGCCCACATGGTGCAAGTCATGGGCTATCAAGTCTATGATTGTGACAGCCGTGCCAAGTCACTGATGGTGCATGACCCTGACGTGCGGCAACTGCTGGTACAGACTTTCGGACCGGAGACGTATCTGTCCGACGGTTCCATTAATCGTCAACACCTGAGCGCTGTAGCCTTTGCCGACGAGCATGCGCTTGCACGCCTTAACGGCATTGTTCACCCGGCTACTGAACGCGACATACAGCGATGGGCCGATGAGCAAGCGGCCACAGGGGCTAAGCTGGCATTTGTTGAAACCGCATTACTGCGCACGGCTGGCCTTGACAAGCTAGTGGACGGTGTGTGGCACGTGACCGCGCCAGCCGAGGTCCGCGTCAGGCGAGTGATGACCCGCAGCGGATTGACTGATGCACAGGTGCGCGAACGTATGGCCGCCCAGAGTGTCGAAGAAACAATTGCCCATGGCGAGTGTGCCATCATCAATGACGGGAACACTGCCGTGATGCCACAAATTTCGGCCCTGCTCTCCAAAGTCAACGTCACAAAACAATAGAAAAATATTTTAACTTTAAATCAACATTATTGAAACTATGCTGAAAAAAATTCTTTCAATTTCGGGACGACCCGGACTTTACAGACTAGTATCCTACGGTAAGAACATGCTCATCGTTGAGAATCTCATCGAGGGTAGACGCTTCCCCGTCCATACCCGTGACCGCGTGATGTCACTGGGCGATATCTCCATCTTCACCACTAGCGAGGATGTTCCCCTGTCTCAGGTATTTGAGAATATCGGTAAAAAATATGACAACAAGGCCGTTGATGCCAAGGCCATCAGCACTCCCGACCAGCTGCACGAGTTCATCGGCGGCGTGCTTGAGAATTGGGACGAAGAGCGCGTCCACAACAACGACATCAAGAAGATCATCTCCTGGTACAATATCCTCATTGGTGCAGGCATTACCGATTTTGCCACCAAGGAGGAAGAAGAGGCCAGTGAAGGTGATGCTGCTGAGGAGAAGAAAGACTGATAACAGCAGCCATGCTCAAGCACTACGGCAAAACGATACTTATTCTGGCAGCGGCTATTCTCATGTCGCTGCCAGTGGTATCATGCCGCAGTACCAGCAGCAACACGCATTCCTATAGGCCTTACCACGAGCGTCGTAACCGCAGCAATGATCATAACGATGGCAGTGAACGCGAATCGAGCTGCGAAACCGACAAAAAGAAACCCAAGCCACAAGGAAACGGCCTTGTAAGCGAGGAGTGGGCCAATCTTGACATCAAACTGGGCCGACACGATAACAAGGAGTTATACAAAGAGCTGAAACGATGGTTGGGGACCCCTTATTCCTACGCTGCCCACACGTGCGGTGAAGGCACCGATTGCTCAGGGCTGGTCATGGAAGTATACCTCAAGGTGTATGGCATCAAGGTGCACCGCAACTCGGCCAAGATGCTGGAACAGAATTGCCGCGTCATCGACCTTGACGACCTGCGTGAGGGAGACCTGGTCTTCTTCATCACCAGCAGTGACGGTCATGTGTCGCACGTGGGCATTTACCTCAAGGACAACAAGTTTGTTCATGCGTCATCATCACGTGGTGTCGTTGTCGATGACCTGCGCCAGAATTACTTCGCCACCCACTTCCATGCGGCAGCCCGCGTCGTCACAGAGTGAATAACCCGCAACGAATAAGTACATATTATTATAATGGAGTATCGACTGCACTCAGATTACGAGCCCACCGGCGATCAGCCGCAGGCCATTGATGAATTGGCCAACGGTGTCAACGATGGTGTCCCTTTCCAGACATTGCTGGGCGTGACCGGCTCGGGCAAAACATTCACCATGGCCAACGTCATCGCACGCACCGGCCGTCCTACCCTTGTCTTGTCGCATAACAAGACACTGGCGGCACAATTGTATGCCGAGTTCAAGAGTTTTTTCCCCGAGAATGCGGTTCACTACTTTGTGTCCTACTACGACTACTATCAGCCAGAAGCCTACATCCCCTCGACTGATAAGTATATCGAGAAGGATCTGGCCATCAATGATGAGATTGAGCGCTTGCGCCTGTCAACAGTGACAGCGCTATTGTCTGGCCGACGTGACATTGTGGTGGTCTCCAGTGTCTCCTGTTTATATGGCATGGGTAATCCAGAGGACATCACAGCCAACGCCATCGAACTGCACATCGGTGATCAGATTGGCCGAGACGAGTTGCTGCACCGTCTTGTAGATGCCTTGTACTCGCGCAGTGACACAGAACTGAAAATGGGCACATTCCGTGTCAAGGGTGACACTGTAGACGTCTTCTTGAGCGATGAGGACATCATGCTGCGCATCATCTTCTGGGGCAACGAGATTGAGCGCATCCAGATACTTGACAGTACCACACAAATGCCAACCGAGGATGTCGAGGGCTTCAAGATTTTTCCTGCCAACATCTTTGTGACGACCAAGGAGCGCATGAAAGCCGCGATGGGCCAGATAGACCTGGACCGCGAGAACCAGGTAGCCGCATTCGCACGCGAGAACCGCTTTGCCGAGGCAAAGCGCCTCAACGAGCGCGTCACCTACGACATGGAGATGATGCGCGAGGTGGGTTACTGCTCGGGGATCGAGAATTACTCACGCTATTTTGACGGTCGAAGGCCCGGTATGCGTCCGTTCTGCCTGCTGGATTACTTCCCCGACGACTATCTCACCATCATTGATGAGAGTCACGTCACTGTGCCTCAGATACGCGCCATGTATGGCGGTGACCAGTCCCGCAAGACCAATCTTGTGCACTATGGCTTCAGGCTGGAGGCGGCACTCGATAACCGTCCACTGCGTTTTGAGGAATTTGAGCAGATGACCCATCAGACCATCTATGTGAGCGCTACACCTGCCGACTATGAGCTGAACAAGAGCGAAGGTGTCATCACAGAGCAGTTAATCCGTCCCACAGGCCTGCTTGACCCGCAAATCTTTGTCCGTCCATCTCAAGGCCAGGTTGATGACCTCGTTGAGGAAATCCAATTACGCATCGAACATGGAGAGCGCACGCTGGTAACCACGCTGACCAAGCGCATGGCCGAGGAGCTGAGCGACTACTTGAAGAAACTCGATATCCGCACGGCCTATATGCACAGCGATGTCGAGACCATGGAACGCATCGAGATCATCGACAACCTGCGTGCAGGTGCCATTGACGTGCTTGTGGGAGTCAACTTGCTGCGTGAAGGTCTTGATCTACCCGAAGTTTCACTTGTCGCCATTCTCGATGCCGACAAGGAAGGATTCCTGCGCAGCCGCCGCTCATTGACACAGACAGCTGGCCGCGCGGCACGCAACTTGAACGGGACGGTCATCATGTATGCCGACAATATCACCGACTCCATGCGGCAGACCATCGACGAGACTGAACGCCGTCGATCACTGCAGCTCAAGTATAACGAGGAGCATGGCATTACCCCCAAGGCAATCATCAAGGCTCGTACCGCCATCATCGGTCAAGATACCGACATGCATCATCCCAGTGCGCCCAGTCGCCACAACCAGTCGCCCATGCCAGGCAATGCTCCGGCCAAGGCATCCAATATGCGTTACACCGAGGAATTCAACACGAGCATCGGTATTGCTGCCGATCCTATTGTCGCCTACATGGGTTCCAAGGATTTGCAGGCTGCCATCGACCGCCTCAAGACCCAGATGATAGACGCGGCCAAACGCATGGAGTTCATCGAAGCGGCACAATACCGTGACGAGATTCTGAAACTCGAGGAAATGCTCAAAGAGAAAGAATCGTGACTCCTGATAAGAAACATAAGAGAGACAGCGGAGACCATCGCATCAGGGGGCAATGGCTACCCACCACCCGCAAGGAGATGGAACACCTGGGCTGGGCTCAGGCTGATGTCATCCTCTTCACCGGCGATGCCTACATCGACCATCCGTCAATGGGCACGGCTGTCATCGGGCGCGTGCTGGAGGCTCACGGCTACAAGGTGGCCATTGTGCCACAGCCCAATTGGCGCGATGACTTGCGAGACTTCAAGAAACTGGGAAAGCCGCGACTTTTCTTTGGCATCTCGGCCGGAGCGATGGACTCGATGGTAAACCATTACACAGCCGCCCGCCGCAAGCGCAGCGATGACGCTTATACTCCCGATGGGCGTGCTGGAGCCCGACCAGATTACCCGACTATTGTATATAGCGAGATATTGAAGCAGCTCTTCCCCGATGTTCCCGTCATTGCCGGCGGTATCGAGGTATCGCTCAGGCGCCTTGCCCACTATGACTACTGGCAGGACAAGTTGCGTCCGTCTATCCTCATTGACTGCCATGCCGACCTGCTGGTCTATGGCATGGGCGAGTTGCCCAACGTAGCTATCGCCGAGGCTCTTGCCGCCGGCAAACGCATCGAGGAATTGACCGACATTCCTCAGACAGTGGTGCGCCGTCCGTTAAGTGATCTACCTGCCGCTGATAATGAAACGGACGTAGTTCTCCACAGCTATGAGGAATGCCAAAAGAATAAAAAAGCGCAGGCACAGAATTTCAAGACCATCGAGGTGGAAAGCAACCTGTGGCATGGCCACAACGTGTGGCAAGCCACCGGAGATATTGCCGTGAAGGTGAACCGCACCAATCCGCCGATGACCACCGCGCAGATTGACGCATCATTTGACCTGCCTTATACACGCCTTCCCCACCCCAGGTACCAAGGCAAGCGCATTCCAGCCTACGAGATGATCCGCCACTCGGTGTGCATGCACCGAGGCTGCTTCGGGGGTTGCGCATTCTGCACCATCAGTGCCCACCAGGGCAAATTCATCGCATCACGCAGCAAAGAATCAATACTGCGTGAGGTCAGGCAGGTGACACAGATGGAGGACTTCAAGGGATACATCAGCGACCTGGGCGGTCCCAGCGCCAATATGTATGGCATGCACGGTAAGGATCTGGAACGCTGTCAGCGTTGCCAACGCCCGTCTTGTCTGCATCCGCAGCCATGCGGCAACCTCAACACCGACCACAGCCAGCTGCTGGATATCTACCATGCCGTTGATGCCTTACCCCAAGTCAAGAAGTCGTTCATCGGCAGCGGTGTGCGCTATGACTTGTCAATGCACCGCACCGGTGATGCACGCATCGACCGGATCAACGCACAGTATAATGAGGAACTGATCCGCTACCACGTGTCGGGGCGATTGAAAGTTGCTCCTGAACACACCAGTGATGAGGTGCTGATGTTGATGCGCAAGCCTTCGTTTGAACTGTTCAGGAAGTTTAAAGCGCTGTTTGACCGCGTGAACGTGAAGTACAACCTGCGCCAGCAGATCATTCCCTATTTCATCTCCTCTCACCCCGGTTGCCATGAGGCCGACATGGCTGAACTCGCTGCGATCACCAAGGAGCTAGACTTCCGTCTCGAGCAGGTACAGGACTTCACTCCCACCCCCATGACAGTGTCGACCGAGACCTATTACACCGGCTTCCACCCCTACACGTTGAAACCTGTCTATTGTGCTAAGACCCCGATGGAAAAACAGGCCCAGCGGCTGTTCTTCTTCTGGTATGACCGCAAGAACCGCGCGGCCATTACCACGGCTCTAAAACGTATTCACCGCAGCGACCTGCTGCGCAAGCTATATCCACAACGATGAAACTCCACCACATCATTCTGGCTGCCATGTTGATGCTCCCAGGTTCGCTTCTTCATGCCGAAGATAAAGAATTGAAGACCACGACAGACCTGCTGTGTCTAGTGCCCGATGCCACGGCACTGGGTGTAGCCATTGCCAAGCACGACACCGAGGGGCTCAAGCAGCTAGGCCTCAGTACCGCGACATGCCTTGCCGTGAACTATGGCCTGGAATTATGCATTCGCAAGGACAGGCCAGATGGCACTGGCCATCATGCGTTCCCAAGCACCCACACAGCTGTGGCATTCAATGGCTCCACATTCCTGATGAAGCGTTATGGCTGGAAATGGGGTGTACCGGCCTACGTGGTGTCGAGTTTTGTAGCATGGGGGCGTGTTCACACCGACCGACACGACTGGTGGGATGTGCTGGGTGGTGCCGCCATCGGTGCAGGGAGTGCCTTCATTTTCACCCGTCCCTTTGTCAAGGATGTTGATGTCGCGATCAGTCCGACGGCCTTTGGCAATGAGGCCTATGGGATGACCGTTAACATCCAATTCTGAGAGAGAGATACTACTATCTTGTCTAGTAACACAGTCGGCTGGCACCCATGTGGACACCAGCCGACTGATTTCTTTATCGGAACTGAGGAATTACTTCACAAGCACCTTGCGGGCCGTGCCGTCACTCATTCTCACGATATTGATACCCTGTTGCGGGCCATCAATGTGACGACCCATGATGTCGTAGTAGTCAACAGGAACCACATCATTGTCCATCAGGAGTTCATCAACGCCAACAGCAATGATAAATTTAGCCATCTCGGCATTGTCAACATACATGTCGGCAAAGCTACCTGTCGTCGAATTGGTGAGCGGGCGGCTGATGAATGCAACGACACGGAGGTTTTCGGGCTTCCAAGCGTCATCAACCTCGAAACGGAATACATTCTCATAGGAAGTGCCGGTGATGTTCAGGGGCACACCCTTAACAGAGCCTAATGCCATGCGGAATACACCATTGTGGACATATCCGTTAACCCATCGGCCATTATTGAGCTGACGGGCAACTAGGCTATCCTCTACCACATAGACTGTGAGTCGGGCATCCTCGCCCATCATGTCCACAAAGTCAGGAGTGATATTGCCAGTGATCACAACGGTAGCCGTGTCATTGTCATCATAGAGGCGCTCGGGATACATAGCCGAGCAGTTAATGGTTGCAAAGGTGGGAGTGCTCTCGGTGATGTAATCAAGGAAAGAACTCATATCACTTGCCACCATCTGGTGATATTGCTCATAGTAGCCGATGCTATTAGAGATAGCATTCTCATCTTCAAAGCCTACAGTGCGGTCAAATGCAGCCGAAGGATAGCTGACCGAACCACCGGTAAGATAGGTAAGGATCGAGTCGCTCTGTGCGTTACGGAAGGGGTCAGTACCATTCATGTTGCCGTGTACACCCACCCAGATGACATCGTCACGCTGATCCTTGAGGAGACTCAGTACCGAATTACCCAGCGGGCAATAGGTGCAATAGGTAGAGGTGAGTTGCTCAACCAGGTGTTTCTGGCGGGGGAAGCAATCCATCATCACCTTGAAAGTATAATCGATCGACTGAGGATCCTCAACAGCTTCACCATTGACACTGGCAAGAGCCACGGTGAGAACGTGCTGACCAGCTTCAAGACCTCCAGTAGGAACGACACCCGTCATGTCGATCGCAGTATTGCCTACTTCAGCGGGATTGGTGATTGTGCCCACTTTCTCGCCATCGACCATGACATCGATAACAATCGACTCGGGTTCAGCGACCTTGATGCCCATGTTCCTGAGGCGGAAGCTGTAATTGAGCTCATCACCCACCTTCACGAAGTTGCTGGCCCTGAAATTGGACATTCTGACAGCATACTCGGGATAGTCATCTTTCTCAACGATGCACTGAACGCTCAAGTTGCCGTAAGAATCCAGACCCACGTTCTGCCAGGAGTTCTGGATGAAGCAATAAGAAGGATAAATGTCACCCACCTCAACTGCCGAGATAGGATAGTTGCTGGACGTCTGCGTGTAATCAAAACCGATCATGAGACCCGTGTTGCCATCCATATTCATCTCGTAAGGAGTCTCAAGAGCAATCTCATTCCAGCCTGCATTGCTTGAATTGCAGGACCACTCCGTGAACTCACCCAGGTTGCCTTCGGCATCAACGGGAGCGACAAACACTCGGGTAATGGATGTTGCCTGCGCCAGACCGACACGGAAAGCGACAATCTTACCGCCAAGGAACATTGACATTTCATCGGGCACCAGCACGGTTCCAATGGGAATTGTGCCAGGCAGACCCGTGATGCCCAAACCATCGCTGGTGACATCATCGGTGTCATAGTGGCCCATGATGCGCTGGTTCTCAGCCAAGTCAGCCTTGGCGGGAGCCTTGTGGGTTTCAGTTACAGTTTTTAAACCAGGAAGTTGTTGCAGGACACCATTGGCCTTGGGTGCCAGCAGTTGTGCGTTCATTGCTAATGGCAATAATGCAGATGCCATCAATAAAAGTAAAGACTTTCTCATGTTAACACTAATTTTTTAATGATACGTATAATAGTTAATTAAGCAGCTATAAGAATCATGTCGATCAACGCATTGACATCGCTGATGCCAATCTCATTATCGTTGTTAACATCGGCAGGCTTGCTGAATTCAGCACCCGACAGGATAATGTCGATCAAGGCATTGATATCACTGATATTGACCTCCTTGTCACCATTCACGTCACCAGGGATAGTCTCGGGTTCAATAGTCCCGTTGACAAAGCGCAAGGTGATTGAGGGACCGAAAGCCTTGTGAACATAGGTTGGAGGGAACAGGCCCTGCTTGGTGAACAACTCGATAGTGAGGTCAACGACGCACTCGCCCTCGGCTGTGGGGAACCATTCACTCTGAATATCCTGCAGGTCACTCATGGGCTTGCCAGTGCCTGTTTCATACTCACCAGGAGCGGTCTGCATGTTGCAGGTGGTCGGGAAACAGATCTGATAGGTTCCGTTATCAATGCGCTTGATGACGTAATGCATCTTGATCTCATCATTGGAGCCAGCAAGGTTCAATACCGACAAGCCCGAGTAAATCACACTCGACACATCATCATAGGGCTCCACCACATTACGAACTACAGTGGCACCATTCTCAATGATGTTGCCATCTTCATCCATAAACACATAACTCTCATCAATGTCTTGAGCCATCGTGGGCCAAGCCATCAACGCCATGCTAAAAAATAAAGCAGTAAAGATTCTCTTCATATCGCAAAATAATATAAGTTATTCAATCAATCTAGTCTTGGACACCTGGCGAACACCATTGTCATCAAACAGGAATGTGACGATGGAGCAATGCTCTGGCACCCAGGCTGGATCCAGTATATACTCATAGTTCTTGGCAGCCACCTCGCCATGAGTGACGGTCAAGTCATCACCCCACGGGTCGTTGATGCTTGCACGGAAGACGTGCATGTGGTTATAGTGCTCATTGACAGACCCATCGGGCATCAGCTGGAAGCTGTCGATACTGTCCTCGAGCAACCAAACCTGCAACCTGCCACTGACGGGTGCCTCATCCAGGCCAATGGTCTGCACCTCGACAGTGAGGTCACGGGTGTCTTTGTCATAGGCGGGCTTAGTGACAAACGACACGGGGGCCTCAAAGCCTATCTCGTAATTGACACCTGCAGCCCAGTCGGTGTAGCTGAACGGCATCGACGAGTACAGTCTGTCTATCAGACCGACAGGCTGAGCCGACAAGTTCCATCGTGTGAAATACTCGTCACCCACCTCGGTATAGAGCGGCGACGCGACACCTTTCTGCTTGGAAAATGGCCCTGAATGAATGGCAACAGCGACAACAACCGAGTCACCATACTCCTCAATCAGTCGCTCTATCTCGGCAGTGGCACGCGGGCAATTCACACAATACTGCCCGGTGTAGTCCTCGATGAGCACAGCACGGCCCACTTCGGGCGGCTCCACATAGGTGAGCCTGTCGTCGTGCGACACCTCGTCACAAGCAGCCAGCAGAGCCAGCGTCATGATGGTAAAATATATCTTTCTCATCGTCATTTTCTAGAAGCTGTAATTATAGGATAACGTGAAACCTCGGGTCGCGGGAACCCAGCGACAAACGCCGCCCGAGCAGTTGTAACCCGCATTGGTGCGGCCATAGCCCGCTTGAATGCGATGGGACTTGAGGCTATAGGTGACCAGAGCTTGATAGTAATGCACCTTGGTCTCGCCACAATTCCACATGTCACTCACGGTAAACATCCAGTGGGGCGCCCATGAGAGTTCTGCCAGGCCGAATGCCCAGTCCCCATCATCACCTTTGCAGAACTGATATTGCAACTCGCAGCGCAATGTCAGTTTAGGCGAGAACTTGTACTTACCGTCGGCCACCAGGATGTTGCTCTTAATCATACCGCCATGCCCCTCGACAACGGTCATATTGTAACGCTGGTTCATATACATGAATATCAGCGAGAAGTCGCGGGTGAAGCGCTTCTCGATCTGCACATCAATATCCTGGTAATAGATCTCGTCACTCATGCCGAAGAAGGATGTCTTGTAGCCATCGCTTCCCATCAGCACATCGTCCTTGACTGGGTTCTTGACATCACCGTTGTCAAGCCCTCGAACATGAGAGAAATTGGCCTTTACCTTGGTGCCATACTTGCCACCCAGCGTTGACCCCTTCTTGAAGGTATAACCAGCCTCTACCTGAAAAGCCCACTCACCACCAAACTGGGTGGCATAGGGGTACTGAGCCGGCAAGGCATAAGTCTGATCATGGGTAAACGGAGGCAGATGGTTGATAAAACTCGATGTTCCGCTCATCGTGCGACGGCTGCGGAAAGCCATGTTCTCGCTGCGCTTAGCCTGAACGAGCAAGCTCATGCCCTTGCGGGAATAAGAAGCGCTGAGCATGGCAACATTGCCTTTCCCATAGTGGTACAGGTTATCAAACGATGGATCCTGAGACTTCTGCGCATATTCAGCCAGCAGGTTGAAGCCCTTGTGAGTGAAGTTGATGCGTGCGTCCCATGCGTTGACATAGGTCGGCAGGTTCAACTTGTGAGTCGCATCCAGGAAGATGGCATCGTCACCAATCTTCTCGTGCTTGTTGACCCACGATCCACCCAGCATGATGCGCACATCATGGTCCTGCATCGACTTGATGAACTGATCCAGACTCACCTCCAGATCCGCACCACTGATGAGTGCATCATTGTGATGCCAATAGCGGCGCTGCTTACCGGTAAGCGCCTTAACGCTCACACCCTCAACAGGCGTGTAGCTCAATCGAGCGCCACGCAGGGCGTTATCGATTCCCAGCGACCGCTCCTCATAGGTTCTCAGGATGAATCCCGAGCCGAACTGCTCATAGTAGTCACCCACCGTGAGCTCGATGTTCTTGTAATGCCCCTTGACATAGAAGTGAGGCACGCCCCACCCCTTCAAGTCCTTTTCATAGCCAGGCAGCGGATATTCCAGGAACTCAAAGCGTCCGCCAGCATCCACATACTTGCTGCCCAGCTTCAGGTCAAGATAGGTATTGGTCAGCACCTTGTCATCATAGTGCTCGGTTCCGATCTTCTCATCATCCTGCGGAATGAGAATATCGCTCTGGATACTGCCGCTGACGGTCACCTGTCCCCATGAAGAGGCAGGCATGAGCGCTATTGCCACAAGAATCAGGGAAATGAATGAAATACGATACATGGCGATGCCTAGGAAACTTTAGTGGGCGATGAGTTTACGCACCTCTTGAATGAGTTCATCCTCGGCGCCATCAGTATAACCACTGTGTTTTGAGACGATGTTGCCGTTACCGTCAACGACGACAACAAATGGTATCATCTGACCACCAAGGGCTTTCAACAACTCGCTATTAGGATCCAGCAGTACTTCATACTCCCATTCATTCTGGTCAACAAGCGGCTTGACCTTATTGATATTCTGTCCCTGGTCAATGCTTACGGCATAGATCTTCACACCAGTCTCTTCCTGCCACTCGTCATAGACCTCGGCAATGGCCGACAGCTCGCGGTTGCAGGGCTTACACCAGGTTGCAAAAAAGTCGATAATGAACGGCTTGCCATCATTGCTGAGGGTCTCGCTTTGTACAGTAGCACCATCAATGCTCTTGAGCGTCACTGCGGGAAGTTGTGCCTGAGCCATGCCTATACCAGCAAGCAGGCAGATAACGAAAGTAAAAAAGCATTTTTTCATATACAAATCATTTTGAGTTACATATTCATTTGTCTTTAATTCTATTAACATCGCAAAGATAATCATTCTTGAATAAATAGTACACTAGTGTCTCTTAATTTATGTTAATCAAAATCGAAGTCAATACTGAGTTGCCTGTCATCCTGTATGCCAGTCTCCATCTTGAGGGGCATGAGCAGGT
>JAFTEU010000017.1 GCA_017453505.1 Muribaculaceae bacterium | reverse complement strand
TCAGCGAATAATGCCCCACGCGAAGTCGCAAAGACGCGAAGCTGTTAATTATCAATTTAATACAATGATTAATTGTAGACTAATCCAAGCGTCTATTCATACATGTCGCCAATTATCGTCAATAAGTTGGTTGTCAGAAATTAATTAAAATCAGACACTTAGCGGCTTCGTGGCTTTGCGTGAGTTTTTTCGGCAGATGATCCGGTGAACAGTTACCACGCAAAGCCACGAAGTTTTTTTTTGTGAACACTTGCGGTGTTCAGTTATAGGACCAAGCTGCGACCGTCTGTGACGGTCGGGCATGGTCTTTCTCATAGAAATCGGTCCTTCGAACCGCTAACGTCGAAGAAGTTTTCTATGGACACTAATGAATTTTATTGATATTTTGTGCGAGATTGTTGCGTAATTTGATTTAATGTTGTATTTTTGTCGCGAAATAAATATATTTTTGTTTAATTTTTAACTTATAAGCCTATGAAATCAAAATTATTTCTTTTAGGATTGATGGCCGCTTTGGCACTGCCGATGTCGGCCCAGACTGCCACTAAGGCCGAGATGCAGGCCCGTAACGACCGCAGCCAGGTGGAGGAGATCATCCCCTTTAAGGTGGTGGATAAGGCTCCCAGTTTCAAGACGGTCGGGGGCAAAATTCTATGGGACTTTGAAACCAACGAATCGTTTGCCGGTTGGCTGATTTATGATGCCGACGGTGACGGCTACAACTGGGAGGTAGATGACTACTACAGCTGCAATGGTGGCACCACTAGCTTGACTTCGCGCAGCTACTATAGTGGTGCCCTCACGCCTGACAACTGGCTTATTTCTCCCGAGGTGCCCCTGGAAGGCACGTTGACGATCAACGCCATGAACTATTCCAGCAGCTGGCAAGATGTGTTTGCCGTTTACGTTTACGTGGGTGGTCAGCCCGCTGAGGAGACCGACTTTGCCGACTTCGTGAAGATCTCGGACGACATCACCGCTCCCGACGCATGGACCGAGTACACGTTTGACATGAGCGAGTATGAGGGCCGCACGGGCTGCTTCGCCATCCGTCACTACAACTGCACCGATCAGTACCGTATCCTGGTGGACTACATCAGCATTGGTGTCGACACTCCCGATCCCACCGTTCCCGATGCAGTGACGGTAGAGCCCGGCAAGACCTCTGCTAATGTTGCATGGCTCGATGAGGACGACTCGATGTGGAACCTGCGCTATCGCCTGTATGATCCCGAGGCTGTTCCCGGCTTCTTTGAGGACTTTGAGGGCATGGGCGTGACTGGCGATGCTGTCAGCGGCGGCTGGACGGCAATCGATGCTAACGGTGACGGTTACACCTGGTACATCTGGGATCCCGTTTACAGCGGTTACACCTCTGGTGATGGCGTCTCGCTGTTTGGTGACAAGTGCGCGACTTCGCCTAGCTACATGGGCGCGGCACTGACTCCCGACAACTGGCTGATTACCCCGAAGGTTAATCTGACCGGTGAACTCTCGTTCTGGGCATGTGGCCAGGATCCCAGCTATGCTGCAGAGCACTTCGCTGTTTACGTTACTACAGGCGACCCCGAGGATCTGGACAGCTATGTACAGGTTTCTGAAGAGTTCGTTGCCACCAGCCCCATCCAGGAGTACACTGTTGACCTGAGCGAGTATGAGGGTCAGGAGGGCTATGTTGCCATCCGCCACTTCAACTGCATCGACATGTTCCGCTTGAACATCGACAATGTGATGATTGGCACTCCGGGTCCCGAGTGGATCTATGTGAATGACATCACTGAGCTCAGCTACCTGATTGAGGGTCTCGCCGAGAATACCACCTATGAGGTACAGGTACAGGCCACCGATGGCCAGAAGACCAGTGACTGGACCGAGTCCAGCATCTTCACCACCACTGGCAAGGTATCCGTTGATGAGATTGTTGCTCCTGTCAAGGTTGACAACAACTACTACAACCTGATGGGCCAGAAGATGAATCCTGCCAACCTGCCGGCTGGCATCTACATCCACAATGGCAAGAAGGTCTTCGTGAAGTAAGATCAAGTCGTGGCATTCTCAATTCCTGCGGGTGCAGGAGATGAGGCCAACAATTAATAAGGTGCGTCCCAATTGTCGGGGCGCACCTTTATTGAGTAATGGTGATGTGTGCTGCGGGATGACTGGTAGAGGGCTAGGCGACGGCGAAGATGATGATGAGTTCGGCGATAAGGACACGCATGAACATCGTCAAGGGATAGACGGTGGCATAGGCCACGGCGGGGGCATCGTTGCCGGCGGTGGTGTTGGCATAGCCCAGTGCGGGAGGGTCGGTCGTGGCACCTGCCACAAGGCCCATGATGGTGCAGTAGTTCAGGCGGAACTTGCCGCGAGCCACCACCACGGTGATCAACAGCGGGATGATGGTGATGAGGAAGCCGTAGAGCACCCACAGGGCACCGTTGGCACTGAGGATGGTGGAGACAAACTTGCCACCGGCGGCGATGCCCACCGATGCCAGGAACAGGCACAGTCCCAGCTCACGCAGCATCAGGCTTGCCGCAGTGCTGGTGTAGGTGACCAGCTTGGCCTTGTGGCCGTAGCGCCCGATGAGGATAGCGACCACGAGGGGTCCTCCAGCCAGACCGAGCTTCATGGGCACCGACATGCCTGGCAGCATGATGGGGATGGATCCCACCAGGATACCGAGGAAGATGCCGATGAACATGGTGAACAGGTTGGGGTGATCCAGGCGCTTGTAGGAGTCGCCCATGCGCTTGCCCAGACGGTCCACGTCCTCCTCACGGCCGACGACGGTGAGCCGGTCGCCCACCTGCAGCGACAGGTTGGGGCTGGCCAGGAGCTCGACACCGGCACGGTAGATGCGGGTGACGTTGACCTTGTATCCCTCATGCAGGCGTATGGAGCCGATTTTGCGCCCGTTGATGTCGTTCTGGGTGATGACGATGCGCTTGCTGACGATGCCCTTGGGGGCGGTCTCGAGCTGCCAGTCGAAGTCGACGTGCGGTCCGATGATGGCATCAAAGATGTCCTGGTCGTGAGCGCTCATGACGATGCGCAGCACGTCGTCCTTGCGGATGATGGTCTCGCCCTGTGGAATCTCGACGGTGCCGTCCTCGCGCTTGAGGCGCGAGATGGTGAAGTTGTGGTCGATGATGGCATGCAGGCGTGTGACAGGGATGTCATAGATGAGCTTGTTGGTCACCTGATAGGTGATGACGTGTGGCTTGAGTTGGCTGTCCTCCTTCTCGCGCTCGATGTCCTCGATTTCCTTGTCGACGTTGATCTTGAAGATCATCTTAACGATGACCATCGACAGGATGATGCCGATGACACCCAGGGGATAGGCCGCGGCATAGCCCAGCGACATCGACTCGTTGAGGTCGCCGGCCTTGTCGGGCATGGTCTCGATGAGGGCTTGCTGGGCTGCACCCAGACCGGGGGTGTTGGTCACGGCACCGCTCATCACGCCCACCAGGTCGGTGATGCTGATGTTGTCGGCGATGAAGTAGATGGCGAAGGCGACGACGACGTTGAGGCCGACGATGAGCATCGCCAGGCCGTTGAGCTGTACACCCTCATGCTTGAACGAGGAGAAGAAGCTGGGACCCACCTGCAAGCCGATGGAGAAGATGAACAGGATGAGTCCGAACTCCTGGATGAACTTGAGTGTCGCGCCATCGACGGTGACACCCAGGTGTCCCACCAGAATGCCGCAGAAGAGCACAAAGGTGGCACCCAGCGAGATGCCGAATATCTTGACCTTGCCCAAGATGACGCCGATGGCGATGACGATGGCATAGACGAGCAGTGTGTGTGCCACGCTATTGCCGATGAATAAATCTGTTAGCCAGTTCATGTTTTCAGTTTTCAGTTTTCAGTTATCAGTTTTCACTTAGGAGATGCGGATGCCGTTCTCGACGACATCGAGGATATCGACAGGGTTGTTGACGATGACGTCGGCATGGTACTCGACGAGTTCCTTCTTGCTGCGGAATCCCCAGGTCACGCCCACCGAGTCGATGCAGGCACGCCGCGCGGTCTCCATGTCCACGCCGCTGTCGCCCACGTAGAGGCAATCGGCCTTGGCCATGCGTGCGTTAGCCAGGATGGAGAATACTACACTGGGGTCGGGCTTGACATTGACGCCCTCGCGGTGTCCCTCGATGGCGACAAAGTTGATGTCGGGGAAGAAGTGGGGGATAATCTTGGAAACGGCTTTCTGGTACTTGTTGCTGGCCACGGCGATGCTCACACCCATGTCGCTGAGGTCCTGCAGGAGCTCTGGCATGCCATTATAGGGCTTGGTGTAGTCGGTGCAGTGCTCGTCATAGTACTCGATGAAGTTGCCGAGCACGCGGTCCACCGTCTCGTCGTCGCGGGCATCCTCGGGGAGCACGCGGGTCATCAGTCGGCGGACACCGTTGCCCACAAAGTAGGGGTAGCTAGCCATGCTGTGAGTGGCATAGCCGTTGCGCTCCAGCGCATAGTTGGCCGCCTGCCCTAAGTCCTCAATGGTATTGAGCAGCGTGCCGTCCAAGTCAAAAATCACGAGCTTCTTCATGTTCGTCTTATTATTACGTCTGCAAAGGTAGTAATAAGTTTTCAGTTTTCGGTTTTCAGCTTTCAGATTTCGTGTGTTTCACCTCGTGCATCTCGGTGACACGGTCGGCTGCATCAATGAGCCATTGGGGTGCATGGTCACCCGTGATGACCAGCTCGGTGCCATCAGGCCGCTGTTCCAGCAGCTCGGTGATTTGCCTCTCGTTGATCATGCCGTGATGGATGGCGACGCACAACTCATCGAGGATCATCATGTCAAACATGCCGCTTGCCATCAGCGTCTTGCATCGGTCCAGACCGGCGAGAGCCGCGGCACGGTCGTTCTCGTTGGGCCGTCGGTCGCCAAACCCTGGGAAACCCAGTTGCTCGATTTGTAACTGACTGTATTCTTGAGCTATCTGGCTCTCGACATCAACCTCGCTCTTGGTGAACTGGCCGATATAGACCGACTTGCCATCGCTTAATGCCTTGACGGCCATTCCCCATGCAGCAGTGGTCTTGCCTTGTCCGTCACCAGTGTAGATGGTGACTAAATTGCGTCTTGTCATGTTCATTGTCTTGATCTGTTTTTATGTCAACAGTATTGCAGTCATGCCGCGCTTTTGGCAGAAAAAAAGTGTGTTGATGCGGCATGACTGCGCCACCGAAAGACAAAAAGTTACTATATCATTTTTTACTATTGTATTGATGTGATGAAACATCGCACAATCAAGTTAATAAGTAACTTTGACCATGGTGTGGATCTGGAAAATGAACAATGGAAAGTGCTGCGTGGACGCAGCAGCAAGGCAGGATGCCTCAATGCCGCTGGCATTAGAGGGATGGCCCTGGTTGTTGATTGTCCGACCCTATTCCACGAGAGTCAAAGCAATAATATGTCCAACTTGGCAGGTCTTCTGGCTCATCCCATTGTCATGCGGCCTTCCCATCGCGCAGTAGCGGACAGTGACGCTAAAACATTGCATGACAACTTGGAGGGATATACAGCAGCGGGTCTGCTCAGGATTCTCACCTGATTCCCTTTTAATCCGCAACACGCCATGAAAGGGCGCTTGCGGCACCAAATTTTCGGCTGCAAAGGTAGATGATTTTTCTGAATGAGCAATAAATATTCAAGAAAAATTCATTGTTCATCATCTTTTCTGTGTGTAAGCGGGTTGACCTGTCGTTGGAGGAGGTGAGTGCAATCGTTTGCATGAATTTTTTGTGCAGGTTGGTTAAAGGTAGGTGAGTTGAACCAATAATAATCAGTAATTTTGGGTCATCAATGTATATCAGGACATCAATTCGTCCCACCATCGGAATAACCAAAAAGTTCAAGTTTTTAAAGTCCGACTTTAAAGACAAGAAGAGTAAAGTGCAGGGTGAAGATGCTCTTCGATCCCTAAACCTTTATCAATCAAGCAGTGGTCAAGAAAATTACTAGCAAAACATAATATTAATATAAAACTCTAAAAGTTCATTAACTATGAAGAGGAGGTTTACACTATTGATCGCGCTAGCGGTGTCGATGCTGACACTGCAAGTGGGTGCCCAGATGTATATCGTGGGCGATGTCCCGTTCGGGGATTGGAACCCGGCGGGCGGTGTGCAGATGAATGCCCAGGCCGACGGCACCTATAGTTACACGACAACCATCAGTGGTCAAGTGTACTTTGTGTTTGGCGACCACCTCGCCGCGTCCTCAAGCGACTGGGTGACATTCAACAACAACTATCGTTATGGCCCTCTGGTTGACGGCCAGGAGGTGGCAGCCAACGAGTGGGTGACGACACAGCGGAGCGCGGCAGGCGCTTACCGCTTCACCGGCAATGGCTCGGATTACACCATCACATTTGACACGACGAACAAGCGCTTCAAGGTCGAGGGCGACACTGATCCTGTCAATCCCGGCACAGGAGAGCTCTACATCCTGGGTGAGGCACAGGGCAACACGTGGAGCCCTGCCACAGGCGTGCCGATGAGCACGACCGATGGCAATGTGTTCACCGCCACGGTGACCTTCAATGGCGAGAACAGTGAGGAGGATGCCAACGTGAGCTACTTCTCGTTCACGAGTAAGCTTGCCAGCAGCAGTACGGATTGGGACGGTATCAAGGCCTACCGCATGTCGCCTGTTGCCGACGAGGGTACCAACTTCTGGGTGACATCGTCGATGCTGGGGCAGTCGATCTCCCTGAATGAGCCGGGAGAGAATGTCGATGTGGCTTTCCGTATCCCCGCCGGCACCTATACCATCACCGTCAACGTCGGTGGCCGCACTTGTGTCATCACGCGAGAGAACGGCGGTGGCCCGGCTGCGGGCAAGGGTTGGCCAGCCATGTATGGTGGCGTGATGCTGCAAGGCTTCTATTGGGACAGCTACAAGGCCACCAGCTGGACAGGCTTCACCGATAAGGCGCAGGAGCTGGGCCAATACTTTGACGTGGTGTGGGTGCCCAACTCGGGCAGCGTTGATGCCAGTGGCATGGCCCAGACCATGGGTTACACGCCCGTCTATTGGTTGAAGCACAACACGTGCTTCGGCACCGAGGCTCAGCTGCGTGAAATGATCGAGACCTTCCACAAGCACAACACCAGCGTGATGATGGACATGGTCCTCAACCACAAGAGCGGCAAGAGCGGTTGGGTCGATTTTGCCGACGAGACCATGACCGGCCCCGTGACCGGCGATACCTATAGCGTGAAATGGTCACTGGCCGACATCTGCCGCACCGACGAGTGTGTCGCCGCGGGCTATGCCGCTAGCGGCGCTGCCGACGAGGGCGAGGATTTTGACGGCAGCCGTGACCTGGACCATACCAGCGCCAACGTGCAGAAGAACGTAAAGACCTATCAGCAGTACCTGATGAAGGAACTGGGCTATGACGGTTTCCGTTACGACATGTGCAAGGGCTTTGCGGGTTACTATGTGGGTCTGTACAACCAGGCCAGCGAGCCCACCTTCTCGGTCGGCGAGTACTGGGATGGCAATGTCGAGACGCTGCGCTGGTGGCTCGAGAGCACCAAGCAGGACGACCGCATCCAGAGCGCCGTGTTTGACTTCTCACTGAAGTACCCGATGAACAGCGCCTTTGGCGGTGGTGACTGGAGCGCCCTCAACGATAAGGGCCTTGCCGCCGATGCCAATTATCAGCGCTATGCAGTGACCTTTGTCGACAATCATGACACGGGCCAAAACGACAACTACAGCTGCCTGAAGAACAACGTCATGCCCGCCAATGCCTTTATCCTGGCGATGCCCGGCACCCCGTGTGTCTTCTACAAGAACTACCTCGTTTACACCGAGGAGATCAATAACTGCATCAAGGCGCGCCGTGCCGCCGGTGTCCACAACCAGAGCGCCATCCTCACCCAGCAGGAGAGCAACGGAGGCTATATCCTGGAGACCCAGGGCACACGTGGCAACCTGTATCTGCAGCTGGGCGGAGCTACCGCCAACGGCTGCCCCTACGGCTATGAACTGGTACAGGTAGGTGACGGATATGCCATGTATATCACCTACGGTATCGACTGGCAGCATGTTGCCAAGGACGGCAGCATCCTGGGCTATCCCGTGGTGAGCAAGCCTGCCGGCAACTATGTGGGCAATGTCACCTTGACGGTGTCTCCCAGCAAGAGCGGCACGACCATCGTCTATACCACCGACGGTAGCGAGCCCACGGCCACGAGCCCGGTATTGACGGCTTCCCAGTCGTTCACCTTCGACGAGAACACCACCCTCAAGGTGGCCGTTCTCAATGGCGATCAGGTCGAGAATGTCGAGAGCTATGTCTATACCATCACCAGTGAGGCCACGACGGGAGTAAACGTGTATGTGCGCTCGAGCATGAGCGGTGCCAGCATGTGGGCATGGACGGCCGAGGGCAGCGTGACCGGAACCAATTGGCCCGGCGTAGCCATCAGCAGCCTGGACAAGGTGACGATCAACGACGTGGAGTGGTATTGCCTGCATGTGGATGCTGACCAGGTGTCGGTCATCTTCAATAACGGCAACTACGGCTTTGAGAACCAGACCTCGACCATCAATGTGACGCGTGACAGCTACTTCATCTATCCAGCCGACCTGTCGGCCTGGAACTATGATGCCGCCGACACTTATCTCGACGTGACCGAGAAGTATGCCGGTGCCGGTGCCGCCAGCTATGAGAAGGTCTATGTGCTGGGTAATATCAATTCAGCCGGTTGGTCTCCCAGCAACGGCATTGAGATGACTACCACCAATGGCGAGAAATATACCGCCACCATCAACTTTGTGGATCCCTATGGCGGCTACAGCTACTTCAGCTTCACGACAGCGCTGGGTAACACCTGGGCCGACATCGCCGGCAAGCGCATGGGTGCCACCAGCAAGGACTACCTCATCAACGAGGCACGCCTGGGCATCGACCTGAGCGTTGTGGCGGGCGAGAACGCGTTCAAGATCGCAACGGGCAAGTATAACTTGACGCTCTACTTGAGCCAGGGCATCCTCGTTGTCGAGAAGTGGACCGAGCCTGTTACCGTCGTGCGCGGCGATGCCAACGATGACGGTCATGTCACCATCGATGATGTCACGACCCTCATCGACCGCCTGCTCAATGACGCAACCCCCATCAATCAGGCCAATGCCGACTGTGACCAGAACGGCACCCTGAGCATCGATGACGTGTCGAGCTTGATAGACTACTTGCTGACGGAGCGGTGGTAATCATCAATCAGCCGCTAGCCAGGGCGGCGACTGTGACAATAAAGACAAGTAAGGGGGTTGGTTATCCACGATGGGTGACCAACCTCTTGATTGTAGTGTGGAGGTAGGTCAGCCCCAGGGCCAGGATGAGATGGACGATGACACCGGCGATGCCCATGTGGGTCATGCCGTGCTGCTGCAGGCAGGTGTAGATGCCGTTGAGTGGGAGATAGACCAGCAGCATGTGGTAGCACAGTATTAATAAGGTGTTGCGTCCAGTCCACGAGAGCAGTGACCGCAATCGGTCCCGCATCCGGCAACTGACCAGATAGGTGACATAGGTGCCGACAAATGCCGCTATCATCGACAGCGGATAGGGGCTGAACTCAAACCGCGCCACATCCATGTTCCCGAACCAGATGCAAGCCGCCCAGATGATAATGCCCGTGATCAGAAGAACAGGCTTGACGGGCTCCTTGAGACGGTTTTTCCAGTAATCGCCCATCGCATAGAACACGATTGCACACAGGCCGTCGAGCAGTCCCAATGGCAGGTTGATGACATACTTGCCGACGAGAAATGCCGCCGTCGAGATGAGAAAAGCCGGGAGCAGAGTCTTGCCCGTGGCACGCTTGATGCAGGTGTAATACACCCTGCACCAGAAGAGGGCCAGCAGGAACCAGACGGGACCGATGTAGGGTAGGGAAGGGAAGCAGATGGCCTGGGGCGTACTGCCGTTGGCCATGAAGGTGCCTATCAACGTGTCGAGCGCCGCCTGGGGGGACACGGTGAGGTAGCAGATGACGACGCACAAGCTGGCAGTGACCAGATAGGGCTTGACCAGGCGCTTGAGGCCACCAGTGATGACCTGCCTGATGGGCTTGGGCCTGAAAAAGTAGCCCGACAGGATAAAAAACAGGGGCATATGGAAACTGAAGATGAAATTGAGCAGGAGGGCCGGAAGCCCGTTGCCATGCCCCAAAATCATCAACAGGATGCCAAACGCCTTGGCGATATCCATGTTGTCGTCACGCCGGTTCATGCCTGGATGTATTAGGTTATTGCCTGTTATCGCTGCGCAAAGATATACAACATTGGCCGAAAAACAGGCATTGAGGGTCAAGATTTTTGCAACGCAACAAAAAGTTATTATTACCTTTGCAGTCACACAGCGAGTGATGGAGAAGCAATATGAAAATATCATCATCGGCATCGACCCGGGCACCAATGTCATGGGTTATGCCCTGCTGGGCGTGAACGGCAAGAAGCCCGAGCTCATCGTGATGGGCGTGTTGCAGCTCAACCGCATGGAGGATCACTACATGAGGCTGCGGCACATCTATGAGCGCGTGAGCGGAGTCATCAACGAGTATCTCCCCGATGAGATGGCTATCGAGGCTCCGTTCTATGGCAAGAACGTGCAGTCGATGCTCAAGCTGGGGCGCGCCCAGGGTGTGGCGATGGTGGCCGCCCTGAACCGTGAGATCCCCATCAGCGAGTATGAGCCCAGGAAAATAAAAATGGCCATCACCGGCAACGGTGCCGCCAGCAAGGAGCAGGTGGCCCTGATGCTGCAGCGCACCCTGGGCATCGACGCGGAGCAGATGCCCCACTTGCTGGACGCGACCGACGCACTGGCCGCGGCACTGTGCCACTTCTACGAGCGCAACAAGCCTTTTGCCACCAAGGGGGCAAAATCCTGGAAATCCTTTATCGCCCAGCACCCCGACCGCGTGAAAAAAAGTTAGACTGGGACACGGGGACGGTTCTTTTGTCCCATTTTTGGCAAAAAATAGTTGAAAATGGGACAAAAGAACCGTCCCCGTGTCCCAAGGTTTGCGTTTTTTTAGTTAATTGTGTTAAAACGGGAAAGTGTTAAAAAAAACACGGTGAAAGTTGCTTGTCGGGATGAAAAGAATGAGTAATTTTGTGCCCGAAAACGAGAAGTGTTTAAAAAGACAGTTTTGAAGCATACGATGGGCATACCTTTCAAGATAACTTGTAGCGGTGAGGCGGCAAGCCAATTCTATAACCCGCTGCAAGAGAGGGTTATGATAGATACAAGCGCCATATTAGACGGGATAAAAGCCGCCAGGGGGGCGCTAACTGTTTTAAAAATGCTAAGTAAATAAATAAAAATTTTAATAATTAATCATTTTTTCATTCATTATAACAAATTATTTGTAAGTTGAGAACAGTTAAGCTTTTGGCATTAGTGGCAATGTTCTTTGTGGCATTGACATCGAGTGCCCAGGTGACGACCTCGGCACTGACCGGTGTTGTGACCGATGAAAATCAGGAGGCGCTGATCGGAGCTACGGTTACCGCCTTGCACACGCCCTCGGGCACTCAGTACAATGCCGTCACCAACATGGACGGTCGCTACTCGATCAAGGGTATGCGTCCCGGCGGTCCCTACACTGTGACGGTGAGCTACATCGGTTATCAGACCCGTCAGATAACTGAAGTCACCCTGCAGCTGGCCGAGACCTCGAACCTGGATGTCGACATGGATGTCAACTCCAACACGCTGGGCGAGGTAGTCGTTACTACTGAGGCTACCAAGTTCCGTGCCGAGAAGACCGGTGCTGCCACTAACATCAACAGCGCCCAGATCACCAACCTGCCTACCGTTACCCGCAGCTTGACCGACGTTACCCGTCTGTCGCCCTTCGGTGGTAACGGCATGAGCTTTGGTGGTACCGACGGTCGTCTGGCCAACTTCACGGTCGATGGTGCAAACTTCAACAACAACTTCGGTCTGAGCGACAATCTGCCTGGTGGTGGCAACCCCATCTCGATCGAGGCTATCGAGGAGATGCAGGTGGTCGTTTCGCCCTATGACGTGCGCCAGACCAACTTCATCGGTGGTGGCGTGAACGCTATCACCAAGAGTGGTACCAACACCTTCCGCGGCAGCGCCTATATCTATCACCGCAACGAGAACCTGCGCGGTGACGCTGTGGACCGTTTCCAGATTGCCGGTGCGCGCGACAAGGACCAGGTGACGACCTACGGTTTCACCCTGGGCGGCCCCATCTGGAAGAACAAGATCTTCTTCTTTGTCAACGGTGAGATGACCAAGCAGCCCACCATCGTGAACCGCTGGAGAGCATCGGAGGACGGTGTGGGTGATGCCGATGCATATATCTCACGCACGACCCTGCGCGACCTGGCCCGCGTGAGCGAGTTTGTCAAGGGCAAGTATGGCTATGACACGGGCAGCTACACCAGCTTCCCCGCCGACGAGAACAACTACAAGCTGCTGGCCCGCTTGGACTGGAACATCACCAACGACCACCACTTGTCGTTGCGTTACAACTATACCAAGAACCGCTACTGGAGCAACCCCAACGGTACATCGATGGACGGTGGTACGCGTATGCCCAACTACCGCGTGTCGGCCTACTCCTTCTCGTTTGCCAACTCGATGTATGGCATGGACAACCTGGTGCACTCGTTTGCCGCCAACTTGAACAGCCGCCTGGCTGACAACCTGTCCAACGAGTTCCTGGCCACCTTCTCCAAGCTGGATGACATCCGCGCCACCAACTCGAGCGAGTTCCCCTTCATCGACATCACGATGACCGACGAGTATGGCAACCGTGACAACTACATGGCCCTGGGTTATGAGCTGTTCACCTGGAACAATGCCGTGCACAACACCATCTGGAACCTGCGTGACGATGTCACCTGGTACTATGGCAACCACAAGATCATGGGCGGTCTGAGCTTTGAGCACCAGATGGCCGACAACCAGTACATGCGCAATGGTACCGGTTACTACCGCTACAACAGCGTGGACGACTTTATCAACGGCGCTACCCCCGAGGTGGTCTGCTTGACCTACGGTTACGGCAGCGAGACCAAGCCTGCTGCCCGCGTGCAGTTCAACAAGGCCGGCCTGTATGCCCAGGACGAGTGGAACGTGACCCGCAACTTCAAGCTGACCTACGGTCTGCGTCTGGACGGTCTGTTCTTCAACAACGGTGACCTGATCACCAACAATGCCATCCTGGCACTGGACTATTATGACAAGAACGGCAACGTGCGTCACATCGACACCGGCAAGTGGCCCAACAGCAACCTGATCGTTCAACCGCGCGTTGGCTTCAGCTGGGACGTGATGGGTAACAACAGCCTCAAGCTGCGTGGTGGTTCGGGTCTGTTCTCGGGCCGTCTGCCCCTGGTATTCTTCACCAACATGCCCACCAACGGCGGTCTGGTTCAGTATCAGGCACAGCTCAACGGCAACACCAAGATTGGTGGCCTCGACAAGGATGGTAACTTTGTTCCCGCCCGTGGTTATGAGAACTACACCGGTGCTTACACTACCGATGCCAAGGGCAACCGCTACATCGACATGAGCCAGTTTGCCGGCGGTCTGGTGACCGATGCCAACGGCAATGCCACGGCCAATGCCCTGCGTGACAAGCTCATCGCTATGGGTTATCCCGAGAACGTGAGCAGCGACATGGGTACCGTTCCCTCATCCATCAGTGCTGTGGATCCCAAGTTCAAGATGCCGATGGTGTGGAAGAGCTCGCTGGCTGTTGACTACAACATCCCGGTATCGTTCCCCTTCAGTGTGACTGTTGAGGGCATCTTCACCAAGAACATCAATGCTGCCAGCATCAGTGACTGGAGCATGCCCGGCGTGGGTGGTTATGCCCGCTTCAACGGTGCCGACAACCGTCCCATCTTCCCCGCCGGTTTCCGTCGCGGCACCAAGGCCTTCGTCCTGGAGAACACGAGCCGCGGTTATGGCTGGATTGCCAACGTGACCCTGAATGCCCGTCCCGCCGACTGGCTGAGCCTGATGGCTGCTTACACCCACACTGTTAACAAGGAAGTGACCGGTATGCCCGGTAGCGCTGCCGAGAGTGCCTTCACCTATGTTCCCACCGTCGAGGGTCCCAACAACATCAAGCTGCACAACTCGCAGTATGTAACTCCTGACCGTTTTGTCTTCTCGGCAACCGGTCACGACAAGAGCGGTAACCACTATGGCCTGATCTATGAGACCTGGCGCGGCGGTTACAAGTACTCCTACATGATGAACAACGACATGAACGGTGACGGTTACAACTACGATGCCATGTACATCCCCACCGATGCTCAGGTTGAGAACGGCGAGTTCCGCTTCATCAACAATGAGAATAAGAACCGCTTCATGGACTATGTCCACAACAACAAGAGCCTGAAGAACCACCAGGGCGAGTATGCCGAGCCTTACAGCCTGTACAGCCCCTGGGTTCACCGTGTTGACTTGAGCTACAAGCACGACTTCTCGCTCAACGTGTGCGGTGCCAAGCACACCCTGCAGTTGAGCTTTGACATCAAGAACCTGATGAACCTGTTCAACTCGAGCTGGGGCGTGAGCAAGTATCTCAACCCCGAGATCGGCGGCGATCCCCGCCTGCTCAAGTATGAGGGCGTTGACGCCGAGGGTTATCCCACCTTCTCGACCAACCCTGCCATCAATGGCGACACCAAGACCTTTGTTCCCAACAAGTCGCTCGGTCAGTGCTGGAATGCTTCGATTGGTATTAAGTACATCTTCAACTAATTCAAAGTCACAGAATACACATAATTATGAAACTTAAATATTTTCTTTCGTTTTTTGCACTGGTCGCCCTGCTGTCAAGCTGCTCGGACGACGATGCAATCACCCTGCTCGATGAAATCCAGGTTTCGTCCTCCTATGTGAGCATTGATGTCAACGGTGGATCCAACACGATTACCGTCAACGCCAAGGAGGCCTGGTCATTTGATGAGGCAGAAATTCCTGCCTGGCTGACCATTAGCCCGATGAATGGCGGTGCCGGCGAGACCCAGGTGACCTTTACCGCTCCCGCTGCCCCCGACGGCCGCAATACCGTGCTGCACATCTCATGTGCCGACAAGTCACAGACCATCAACGTGATCCAGGGTCTGGCCGTGGTGCACAACGCCACCTGTGCCGAGGTGATCGAGGGTCCCGAGAGCAAGAACTACCGCGTGACCGGTACCGTTGCCTCGATTGTGAACACCACCTATGGTAACTGGTACCTGCGTGATGAGACCGGTGAGATTTACATCTATGGTACCCTGGATGCCAAGGGCAACACCATGAACTTCCTGAGCCTGGGCCTCGAGGTGGGTGACATCGTTACCGTCGAGGGTCCCAAGACCGTCTATAACGGCACCGTTGAGCTCGTTGACGTGACCGTTGTCAACATCCAGAAGTCTCTGGTCAAGGTAGAGGGTTATGACCCCGAGGATGCCACCATCCCCGTTGAGGGTGGCAACGTGGCCGTCAACCTGTCCTGCAAGACCAACAACGGTGTGTCGGTCGAGATTCCCGAGGAGGAGAGGAGCTGGCTGTCGATCGTGTCGGTAACCGGTGGCTCTGAGCCCGTGGTGACCTTCCGTGCCGCTGCCAACAATGGCGGTGACCGCAGTGCCGTGGTTGTCTTCAAGACCACCGACGACAAGGGCCAGGAATATACTGCCGAGGCTACCATCTACCAGAAGGGTTCGATCGTGGCTTGCTCAATCGCCGAGTTCCTCGAGGCTCCCGTGGGCGACACCCAGTACCGCATCACTGGTGTGATCACCAGCGTGGCCAATGCCAGCTATGGCAACGTCTACGTGCGCGACTGGTCGGGCGAGACCTACGTGTACGGCATCGGTGCCAAGGGCGACTTTGAGGCCGCTGGCCTCAAGGTGGGTGACGTTGTTACCCTCGTGGGCAAGCGTGGTGAGTACAAGGGCACTGCCCAGATGACAGGCGCAGTCCTGGAGGAGAGCATCCCCGTGACTCCCGTTACCATCGACGAGTTCCTGAACATGGAGGATAACCCCAATGTTTACTACATGGTAAGCGGTACCATCACCGAGATTGCCAACCCGACCTATGGCAACCTGTATCTCTATGATGGCGACAGCCAGGTATATGTCTATGGCACCTATCCCGGTTGGGGCGCTACTGGCGACAACCGCAAGAACTGGCTGGCTACCGCAGGCATCGAGGTTGGTGACAAGCTCACCGTCATCGGTGTGAAGAGCACCTACAATGGTACTCCTCAAGTAGCTAATGGTATCTACTTCTCTCACGAGAAGGCTCAGTAATCGTTGAGTGACAAAAAGTGAATTTTCTAAGTCCTGTTACTAAGCGCGATTACATTTTAGATTCATGAATTTCCCGAGAGGGGAGCTGCCACAAGGGCGGCTCCCCTCTCTCTAGCTGATCACTCAGTTAAACGTGATAGCCGCGAGGTAACAATTGATTAGACGATCGACGCTGCGGTTAATCGTGCTGTCTGTTCTCGGGAACAGGCATGGACGGAAATAACGGAAATAACGGAAATAACGGAAATAACGGAAATAACGGAAATAACGGAAATAACGGAAATAACGGAAATAACGGATAAAACGGGAAATCGCTTGATTGTCCATTATAGGGCACCCAAAACGCTTATTCACAAATTCACGCGAGGCCGCTTTGCTGAATTGGTGAATTTTTAGTAATTTTGTAACGGATTAAACACGATTCATAGAATTGACATGAAAACTATGCGAAGACTCATTTATCTGTTATTGTTGATGGTGGTGTTGCCGTGGCAGGCTCAGGCCGCAGGACGGGACACCTACACGGTGATTATCTCGCTTGATGGCCTGCGGTGGGACTATCTGGACACCTATGACGTGCCGTTCATGCAGCAACTGGCGCGTGAGGGTGTGAAGGCGGTGATGCAGCCGTCGTTCCCGAGCAAAACTTTCCCCAATCACTACACGCTGGCCACGGGCCTGGTGCCTGACCATCATGGCATCATCGCCAACAGCTTCTGGGATCGCGAGGGAGGTGTAGAGTACTCGCTGAAGAACCCTGTGACCCGTGCCGACGGCAAGTACTATGGCGGTGACCCCGTGTGGCTCACGGCTAAGCACCAGGGCGTGAAGACGGCGACGGTGTTCTGGGTGGGCAGTGATGTGACCATCAATGGTGATCATCCCACCTACTGGCGCGACTACCAGACGCAGCAACTGGACTTCCAGGGCCGCGTTGACGAGGTGCTGCGCCTGCTCAGCATGCCCGAGAAGGACCGTCCCCACCTGGTGATGGCCTACTTTGAGGAGCCCGACCGCAGCGGTCACAGCTATGGCCCGCTGCACCGGCTGACGCGCCGTGCGATGGAGGATGTTGACCTGCTGCTGAGCATGATGTGGACGCGCATCCAGATGCTGCCCATCGGCTCTCAGGTGAACCTCATCATCACTGGCGACCATGGCATGACCAGTGTTGATCCCAAGCGCTTTGTCAACATGAAGGAGTTGCTGCCTGCACGCTGGATTGAGCGCACCTGCAACGACTATCCCACGCTCATCTATGCCCGCGCGCCGCAGTACATCGACAGCATCTACAATGCCCTGCAGGGTGTGGACCACATCCGCGCCTGGAAGCGGGGAGAGGTGCCTGCCTATCTCAACTATGGCAACAACCCCAACGCTGGTGACGTGATCGTGCTGCCCGACGTGGGTTGGCTCTTTGCCGACAAGCCCAGCAAGACCCAGGGCGGCAGCCACGGCTTTGACCACACGGCGGCCGACATGCAGGTGGGTTTCCGTGCCATCGGCCCCGACTTCAAGGTGGGCTATGAGAAGGCAGACCGCTTCCGCAACGTGTGCGTCTATCCGCTGCTGTGCTACCTGCTGGGTGTCACCCCGTCGCCCAACGACGGCAGCCTGGACGAGGTTCGCGACATGCTGCGTTGACCACGCTGCCAAGATCAAGAATACTCATGGCCAAATCGGTGAAAAAAGAACCGGTTTGGCCATTTTGGAATCAAAAGATTTGCTCATTGTCGGATGAATCACTACATTTGCGGTGCATGTAATCATCTGAGAAAAGACTGATATGAATCCGCGCGTCGCTAACAAATATTTCAAGAGGGTGTGGGACGAGGTGTCCCGGTTGTCAACCAGGACAGGCTATTGCCGTTGTTATCATCTGGTGGACTACCTGTCGGCATTGGTGCGTCACGGTGCGCACATCGAGCAATATACCGATGGCGGCTTCTGGCGCTACAGTGGCCCGCAGCGGTCCAAGTGCCTGACCCACTTCCGCCGTCTGGCTCTGGAGAAGAAGTACAACGCCCCGGCTGACGTTCACTACTTCAAGAATAAGCCCGAGTTTAACCGTTTCTTCCAGGACTATGTCCATCGCGGGTGGTTGTGGGTGAAGGAGGCGACGTTTGAGGACTTCAAGGCCTTCCTGGAGCGGCATGGACGTGTCATTGTCAAGCCTATGGACGGTAAACAGGGCGACGGCATCCGCACGATGGATTACATGCCTGGTGATGATGAGGCATTGCGCCGGACGTTTGCCGCGCTGGTCGAGGAGAATGTCATCGTTGAGGAGCTGATCGTGCAGCATCCAGGCATGGTGTTCGGCAACCGGTCGGTGAACACGATCAGGGTGCTCACCGCTTGCCGCCGCGACGGCAAGGCCCGCATCATGAAGGCCTTCCTGCGCGCCGGGGTGGGGGATACGCTGGTTGACAACACCGCTACTGGAGGCTACTACTACGAGGTGGATCTGGCGACAGGCATCGTGTGCTCGGGCGGCACGTCCAAGGACGGAGACCTGGTGTTTATCCATCCACAGACCGACATCGTGATGCTGGGCTTCAAGGTACCGTTGTGGGACGAGGTGGTCAAGATGTGTATCGCTGCGGCGCAGCGTCTGCCGCATGTCGCCCTTGTGGGCTGGGATGTCGCCATCTCTCAGGATCACGTCCAGCTGGTCGAGGGTAACAACAGCGCCGACTACATCGGCTATGAGTTCGTCGGCAGCAACGGCTACTATGAGAAAATCAGGGCCTACATGGAGTCGTGATATCGCCGGAATTGAAAACAACGGGGCGGCAACCATCGTGTGGTGGTGCCGCCCCTGTCGTATGTATCATTCATTGTCAGTTATGGTCACAAAAAAGGGCAAGTGAGCTACAGCGCGCCGCTACGACCTCGTTACCCTTGCTTCGGTCAAGACCTGGGGGATTGGGAGGGAGCTGGCCGTGTAGGACTTACCCGGCTGCAAAGGTACTGCTTTTTCCTGAACTGGCAAGCCTTTTTAGAGAAAATATTTTACACCTTGTCTTAACAGGCTGTAGCAGTGGTGATTCTAGATTCTCTTGAGAAACTAGACTATCTAGACAAACTAGAGAGACTGGATTTTCTAGAGCGGCTGGTCGGGCGCGTGGTGGTCAAGCCTGTTCCCGTAGAGGTAGTGACGGGTCTCGCGGGCGATGACACCGCTCAAGAGCAGTAGTGAGACGAGGTTGGGGATCGCCATGAGGGCATTCATGCAGTCGGCAGCGTTCCACACGATATCCAGGCTGATGACACTGCCGACAAAGACCATCACGACAAAGATGATGCGGTAGGCCAGCATCCACCGCTTGCCCTTGAGGTACTCAACGGCCCGTTCGCCATAGTAGCACCATCCCAGGATGGTGGTGAAGGCAAAGGTCAACAGGCCGAAGGTCAATAACGGCTTGCCCACGTAGGGGATCTTGGCAAAGGCAGCCTTGGTGAGCGCAGCACCGTCGGTGGAGCTGATGTCAGGATAAGCGATGATCGAGCTGACGATCACCAGGCCGGTGAAGGCACAGATGACCACCGTGTCCCAAAAGGTGCCTGTCGAGGACACCAGGGCTTGGCGGACAGGGTTGCGCGTTTGAGCCGCTGCGGCGACGATGGGTGCCGAGCCCAGACCCGACTCGTTGCTGAAAAGGCCGCGGGCGATACCCATGCGGGCCGCCAAGATGACCGTCGTGCCCACAAAGCCGCCACCGGCAGCCTGAGGCGTGAAGGCCGACTCGCAGATGAGCTTGATGGCTGGCCAGACGTACTGCCCGTTGGCAATGAGGATATAGATGCATCCCAGCACATAGAAGAAGGCCATGAACGGAACGAGCGCGCCGCACACACGGGCGATGCTCTTGATGCCGCCCAGCAGGACGAGCGCCGTCAGCAAGCAGACGGCACCGCCAGAGAGCCATGTGGGTATCTGATAGGATTCCTGCACAATGGTGGAGATGGCATTGGCCTGCACGGTGTTGCCGATGCCGAAGGAGGCCAGCGCGGTGAACAGGGCGAACAGCACAGCGAGCCATTTCCATCCCAGGCCACGCTCCAGCGCATACATGGGACCGCCCAGCATGCGGCCGTCTTCGGCCTTGACACGATACTTGATGGCCAGGAGCCCCTCGCTGTACTTGGTGGCGATGCCAAACACGCCCGACAGCCAGCACCATAGCACGGCTCCAGGCCCGCCCAGGGCTACCGCTGTGGCCACGCCGACGATGTTTCCCGTGCCGATGGTCGCAGCCAGCGCCGTGGCCAGCGCGCCGAACTGGGACACATCACCCGTTGACCCCTTATCACGGCTGATGGACAACTTGATGGCCGTCAATAACTTGCGTTGGGGGATGCCCAAGCGGAAGGTGAGGAAAATGTGTGTTCCCAGTAACAATATTATCATGGGCCACCCCCACAGGTAGCCGCTCAATGACTCGAAAAAACTGTTTAAGGCCTCCATCATAGCATAATGCGGTTTTAAGGTTGAAAGTGCAAATGTAGTGTTTTTGATTGTAAGTTGAAACTTTTTTGTTGTTGTTTTTGGCATTTTTTACTAAATTTGCGCCCTGGAATAGTAAATGTTTACAATGTCATCATAAGAATCATTAAAATTAACCATCTATGAAGAAATTATCATTACTTCTCATCAGTGCAGCCGTTGCTGTCAGCGCAACGGCTGGCGTGACGTCGAAGGGTAACGCTTATCGTCCCCTCGGCAAGACCGTTCACAACACCGCCGTCAATGCCCCGTCGCGTGTTGACATTATCACCGAGCAGCCCGAGGGCACCGTCGTGGGCTATACCCGCAGCGGTGAGTACCTGCTGTCAAGTTTTTATGGCTATGACACGGACTACCAGACCGGGCGCGTCAAGGTGGTCTATGCCGACGACGGCAAGACCGTTTACATCCAGGATCCCTTGTGCTATGCCGAGGGACAGGGTGTCTGGGTTCAGGGCGAACTGACTGATGACGGCCGCTATATCTCGGTGCCGCTGGGCCAGTATGTTTCTTATAACGAGGAATATGGCTATGGTGTGGTCCTGGCTTGGGGCTCGACCGATGTCGTGGAGTTTGAGGACGAGGATGGCGTGTTCTACTGGCTGGACTTCTATCCCGACGATCGCATGGAGGCCGCCCTGTATGCCGTGGATCCCGAGACCGGAACCATTACGCTCGAGGGTAGCGAGGGCAGTGTCGATAACCCTTATCCCTACAACTGCGTGGCCACTGGTCTGGCAGGCATTTGGAGTGATGACGGCAGCGTGGCCACCATCGAGTGGGGTTCGACGTGGACTGTCCTGGCTGATGCTGTTCCCGCCGTTCCCGCCAATCCTGAGCTGATTGAATTCTTTGACAGCGGCAACGAGGAGGGCTATACCCGTCTGGACTTCAACATCAATCTGGTAGATGTTGACGGTAACCCGCTGAATGCCGATTACTTGACCTACAGCGTGTTTACCGACAATGACGAGCTGTTCACGTTTGACTACGCCACCTATGGCCTGGGTAACGGCTTTGACACCGATATGACCGAGATCCCCTATGGCTACAGCGGCTACGACTTCTACCTGCGTCGTGTGTACTTCTACCGCACCAATCAGGGTGACAATCCCATGTTCACCTGGCGCATCGGCATGCAGCTGAACTACACCGTTGACGGCGTGACCAACAAATCGGACATCGTTTACCTGAACGTATATCCTCACTCGGCTGTCAGCGAGCTTGACGCGGCTAAGGACGTTACCGCAGTGCGCTACTACAATGTGGCTGGCCAGGAAATGACCCAGCCCAGCGGCCTGACCATCCAGGTGACGACCTATAGCGATGGCACCACCGTTGCCACCAAGGTCATCAAGTAGTCTGTGCCACTCATGATAAAAAAACGGCTCCTGAACGGGGCCGTTTTTTTATCATGGAGTTTTCAGTTTTCAGTTTTCAG
>JAFTEU010000016.1 GCA_017453505.1 Muribaculaceae bacterium | reverse complement strand
AGAACTACTTCCACAACTACTACTGCCCCAACAACGTGGCCATCTGTATGGCAGGTGACTTTGACCCCGATGAGGTCATCGCTATCCTGGAGCGCCACTTCGGCAGCTGGAAGCCCAACAACAACCTGTATCGTCCCGACTTCGCAGCCCTCAAGCCCATCACGGTTCCCATAGACACCACCGTCGTGGGTCAGGAGGCCGAATTTGTGGCCCTGGGCTGGCGCTTCGGTGCCGGTAACTCGCTGCAGTGCGACACGATGGATGTCGTTGCCGAGATGCTGTCGAACGGCACGGCCGGCCTCATCGACCTGAACCTGAATCAGCCGATGAAGGTCATGGGTGCCGGTGCCTACAGCGACGAGATGACCGACTACTCGATGCTCATGCTCCTGGGTTATCCCAACGAGGGCCAGACCCTCGAGGAGGTGCGCGCGCTGCTACTGGGCGAGCTCGCCAAGCTGCGCAATGGCGACTTTGACGACGACCTGCTGGTAAGTGTAGTCAACAACAACAAGCTGCAATACCTGCGCGCCCTCGACAACAACGGTGCGCGCACCCGCCAGCTGGTAAATGCATTCATCAACCATGTTGACTGGGCCCAGGAAGTGGGCAAGCTCGACCGCATGGCCGGCATGACCAAGGAGCAGATCGTGGCCTTTGCCAACCGCCACCTGCAGGACAACAACTTCGTGTGCGTGTACAAGCGCATGGGCGAGGACACCACCGCCAAGAAGATCGACAAGCCCGCCATCACCCCGATTCCCACCAACCGCGACATGCAGAGCGACTTCGTCCGCAACATCCTGAGCGAGATCGTCGAGCCCATCCAGCCGCAGTTTGTGGACTACAAGAAGGAGATGACCGTCGGCCAGACCAGCAAGAAGCTGCCGCTGCTCTACAAGCAGAACACGATGGACGACCTGTTCACGCTGACCTACAAGTATGACTTCGGCGCCACGGCCGACAACCGCTATGAGACCGCTCTGAGCTATCTGGACTTCTTGGGCACCAAGAAGATGAGTGCCACCGAGTTCAAGCAGCGCCTGTACAAGCTGGCCTGCAACATCTCGATGAACGTCACCGACAACGAGACCTACCTGACGCTGAGCGGCCTGAGCGAGAACATGCCCGAGGCACTGAAGCTTGCCGAGGACTTGATGCAGAACGCCCAGGTCGATGAGGATGCTTACAAGAACATGGTGGACGTGATCCTCAAGTCGCGCAACGATGCCAAGACCAACCAGGAAGAGTGCTTCAACCGCCTGAACGAGTACGGCATGTATGGTCCCCGCAACGAGTACACCAACATCATGAGCGCCCAGCAGCTGCGCGACACCAAGCCCGCCGAGCTGCTCGACCTCGTCAAGGGTCTGCGCGACATGCAGCACACCGTGGTTTACTACGGCCCCATGAGCGAGAAGGAACTGAGCAAGTGCCTGAGCAAGGTTCACAAGACCAAGAAGAACCTGGCAGCCGTTCCCGTGGGCACCCCCTACATGGAGCAGACCACACCGAGGACCGAGATCCTGCTGGCACCCTACGAGGCCAAGAACATCTACATGGTGCAGTACCACAACGAGGGCACCCAGTGGGCACCCGAGCACGCCGCCACGATCAACCTGTTCAACGAGTACTTTGGCGGTGGCATGAACGGTATCGTCTTCCAGGAGCTGCGCGAGTCACGCGGTCTGGCCTACTCGGCTGCCGCCTACTACCGTCAGCCCTATGAGAAGGGACATCCCGAGTATGCCATGACCTACATCATCACCCAGAACGACAAGATGATGGACTGCGTGCGCGAGTTCAACAACATCGTGGGCACCATCCCCCAGAGCGAGGCCGCCTTTGCCCTGGCCAAGGAGTCGTTGATGAAGAAGCTGGCCAGCCGCCGCACCGTTCGTGGAGGTGTTCTCAACAGCTACATGAATGCTCAGCGCCTGGGGCTGGACTACGACATCAACTCGGTGGTTTACAATGCCCTGCCCAGCTTGAAGCTGAACGACATCGTGAAGTTTGAGCAGCAGTCGATGGCCGGCAAGCCCTACCGCTACCTCATCCTGGGTGACGAGAAGGAACTCGACATCGAGGGTCTGGAGAAGATCGCTCCCATCCGCCGCCTGACGCTTGAAGAAATCTTCGGATACTAAGCCATCCACGTAGAGACGCAAAATCTTGTGTCTCCCCTGCAACAAGTTAGGGTCCTTAAGGTCTTTAATGTCCTTAAGGACCTTTTTTACAGTAAATAAAAGTGAGAATTTCTAGAAATTGATTATCTTTGCCACAACATTAACCCTAAAAGTGATAATATGATGAAAAGTATGCTTAAAACATTCGTTCTATTGTTGGGAGCGATGTTAGTTCCAACCACTGTTTTTGCTCAAGGCATCTATGGTGACGTGAATGGCGACTGCGAGGTGAATATCGCCGATGTAAACACCGTCATTGATGTGATTCTGGGCGATGGCATCAATCCCGCTGCCGATGTGAACACTGATGGCGAAATCAACATCGCCGATGTAAATGTCATTATCAACATCATCTTGGGAGGTGAAGAAGGGCCGGTTCCCGAGTACGTTGACCTGGGTCTGCCCAGCGGCACGCTGTGGGCGACGAGGAACATCGGTGCCAATAGCCCTGAAGAATCTGGAGACTATTTCGCTTGGGGCGAGACCGAGCCCAAGGAGGAGTATTACATGAGTAACTATAAGTGGTACGACTATGACAATGAGTTGTACACCAAGTATTGCACCGATAGCGGATACGGCATGATCGACGACAAGGAGTTGGAGCCCAGAGACGATGCTGCCTGGGCTAACTGGGGGCCGTCGTGGCGCATGCCTTCCTTGGAGCAGTTGCGGGAGCTGAAGGAAAAATGCTCATGGGAGTGGATAGAAAGGAACGGCACATCCGGTTATCTGGTTACAGGCCCCAACGGAAACACCATATTCCTGCCCGCTGCTGGAGAAGCCTCCTTCCCTAACGCTGAAGGTGAAGGCTACTATTGGTCCCGCACGCTCGGTCCTTCGAGCGATCCGAGCAAAGCCTTCAGTTTGAGTTTCAACTCGCTGTGGATACTTCCTGAACAGGCCAGGCGCAGTGTCGGGTATCCCGTGCGTGCTGTGCGCATGTCGTTAAACGATTTTTACATCGAGCAGCAGAGTCTTGACTTTGTTGCAAGCGTTGGAGATACATGCACAAGCCTTTTGACCATCGTGAATTGCACCAATTGCCCCTTAACTGTGATGGGCTCGGTCGATGAACCGTTCTACTTCAACTGGGGAGGGGGCTTGGTCTCGAGCGGAAACTTTGATGTGTATGACAAGTTATATGTCATGCTAGCGATATCGTTCATAGCGACCACACCCGGACAATACAACAGTAAGGTGACCTTCCGTTCAGCACCCTTTGGCACACTGATTGAAGTTCCGGTCTCTGCGTATGTCTTCCCTGATGTTAATCCGCAACAGGATGCTGTTGACCTGGGCCTGCCCAGCGGAACGCTGTGGGCATCATGCAACGTGGGTGCCAGCAGTCCCGAGGAATCTGGCGACGCTTTCGCCTGGGGCGAGACTGAGCCTGTGCGTGAATATGACTGGAACAACCCATGGAGCAACTACAAGTGGTGCAACGGCAGTTCAGACACGCTGACGAAATACTGTACCGATAGCGACTATGGCACGGTTGACAACTTGACTGAACTGGAGTCCGAAGACGATGCCGCCTGGGTGAACTGGGGGCCGATGTGGCGCATGCCAAACGAAGAGCAATTTGACGAGCTGGAGGAAAACTGCACTTGGAAGTGGTCAACAAAAAATGGTGTGGAAGGCCGGTTGATTACTGGGCCCAATGGCAACAGCATCTTCTTGCCAGCCACCGAAGAAAATGCCTATTGGTCACGCGAGCTCAATACCGCTCTCCCCATCTACGCCTTTGGCCGAGACTTTGATCTTCAGAACGCAAAATGGTTGCGCATGTGGAGCCCCCGTATTGATGGCTGCTATGTCCGCGCCGTGCAGATGCCACAAGATTAGCCATCATCGGCATCATAGGATCAAAAAAGTTTTAGGGTCCTTAAAGTCTCATTCCAGACTTTAGGGACCCTAACTGATACTTTATGGACAGGATAATTCCTAATTCTTCCCTCCCCCATCCTACGAGTCTGGTCACCAGCGGTTGAACCAGTCAACCAACTCGGCATAGGCGACGGGCACTTCCACCTGGCCGGCATACTTGGTGATATAATTCACCAGCAGGGCTTTATCATCGGTGTCCACGGCATGATGTGCACCCGTCCCCGAGGGTAAGCTGCGCAGGTAACACGGGGAACCGGCACGCTGGGCCATCTCTACAAACAACCTGGAATTGCCCTCAAAAACGATGAAGTCATCCTCCGCAACCCAGATCTGGGTCGGGCACGGCACATAACGCTTGGCCGAGTCACACAGGTCGACGGCTTCGGGGATATCCGAAATATTCAAGTGATAGGAATTGCCCCCGGCGGCATAGCACATCTTGAGGATCTGCTCCACCTGCTCATCGGTGAGGTCAGTCCCGCTGAAGAATGGGTCAATCTTCCTCCAGAGGGACACATTGTCGGTAATCGAGGCCTGGTCGGTCTCGTCAAACTGCCCGGACGTGAAGACATGGTCGATTCCAAGCTGGCGCGCCTCCATATTGGCCGTCGAGGTATAGGTCCTGGCATGATGGGCAATGGAAACCATCGGCGACAACGCTGGGGCTAGCGAACCTGCAGCCTTGACCTTGACAGGCTGTTCCAGAGCCAGCAAGTGGGCAAGGAATCCTCCAGAGGACTTGCCATAAACATAAATCCCGTCGTCCTTGATGTTGTAGTTCTCAATCAAGTAATTCACCATATCTATAATGCAGGACTTGAATGAGGGTGCAGCAAATGCATTGCCCACGTCCTTGTACAGGTTGGTCAGGCCGCTGCAGTCACACACGGCGTAGCCATTGTTGGCGATAAACTCCTGCAGCTCATGGTAATCGCCACGACCGCCATTAGCCGTCGGCCCAGCACTGAAATTATAGCCACCAGTACCGTGGACAAACACGACCAGCGGAACGGCATCGCCGTCACGAGTGTAGTTGGGCGGCAGCTTGATGAAGCCGTTGTCATAGCACCGTGGAGCTGTCCCAGTGACTTGAGCCTCACTGGATGGCTCTTGACCAGCTGGGGCGGCTGGGGTCGAAGTCTCAAACGAGATAAAGTGCGTTGCCAGATGTTGTGGGACATCATTCTTGGTAAAAGTGGGTGTCCCCTCAACCGTGACCACAAGAGGCTCTACCGAATCATAATCACTGGGACTGGTGACCATCAACTTGACATAAACAGTTCCTGAAGGGAGAGTATCAAGAGACTTGACCGAGCTGGTGAAATCACCCTCCGAGCCATAGCAGAAAACGGTCAATGTCTCATCGCCAGCTGTAGCGACATCGAGGATAGTGCAATTCTCGATATTCATCATCAGGACGGAATGGCGATTCCGGGTAAACTGGGTCAGGCTATTGATTCCACCCTTAGCATAACCATCAACAATCGGCCCGCCCTGCATGGGCAAGGAAATCTGATGTTGGTTGCCTGTCGTTGTGGAACCGGTGTCAACAGGCGGCCATTCATGGATGAGGAGATAATCAATCAAGGTGGTGACATCATCAATATTCACCCGGCTGTTCAGATCGACATCGCCTCTCACATCCTGGGGAAAGGCGGTAAAGCACACGGCTAACGCCAACAACACGAGCGCCTGGATTCTTGTCCCGAAGCCCAAGCCTTGACAAGTCCCCAAGGATTGAATCATACATGAGGATGTCTTTGCTGCCCTGCCAAACATATAATTATTTCTTTTATTCCTATGGCTCTAATAGTGCCAGTTTTTGTACTTTAGTGTGGTAAACGAAACCTATCAAGAGTCCATCAGGGCTAAAAACACCGATCCAGCCATGATGGCCAAAACAAGAATCCGTTTCATATAAAAGCCATACGATTACAGTCAACAACTACTTAACTTGCGCCAGTGCTTTCTTGCAGATGCCCTCGTGACGACCTACCATGTAAATCAACAGGATATTCAACACCACGACCTCAAAGGCGAAGTAGAGCCAGGGCACATTGATGAGCACCGCAATGAAGCAGGCGATGATGCGCGTGTTGAAGGTCAGGATGTTGGTGTACTTCATCAGCGGAAGGCTCAGCTGGCGGAAGTACTCACGGAATTCCTGGCTGGGAACACCGTCCTCGCCGTACTTCTCTCCCAAGGCAGCACGCAGGCGCTGCATATTGGGGGTCATGCGTTCCTGGTTGGCCGTATAGCCACGATAGAAGAACAACGGCAGCTTGCTCCAGAAGTTCCTTCCCCACTCCATCTGGTGATACTGCTCGCTGAGCTTGGCGCTGCTGTCCAGCTCGCTACCCTGCTGTCCCTTGAGGAAGAACAGGTGGAACTGGCGGTAATAGTCGGCCATGGCAGCCTGCAGCGCATGACTGATGCCCGACAGGATGGCCAGAACCCAGATCTGCCACTGGTGGGACGAGAAATAAGTGCCCAGCATGCCGTCGCCGAAGTCCAGTTCACGGAAAACCAGGGCAAAGCTGATGGCAGCGAACCAGAAGTCACCGCTCACGCCGTCCAGGATGCGGCCCATGCGTGAATACTGCTGCGTCAGTCGCGCCAGCTGTCCGTCGGCACTGTCAAAGGTGTCGGCCCAGGTGATAAGCAGCATGCCTATCCAGTTGAGCCAAGCCAGCTCGGGCTGACCGAAGTAAAGCAACACACCGCCAATCACACCCATGAAGATACTGGCAACGGTGATGGCATTGGGGCTCACGCCCAACTTGGCAAACAGTTTGGCCCACAAGAAGCCCAGGGGGCGGTGAAAGTGCAGGTCGAACCACTCCTCGGTGTCCGACGACTTGAGCGATGCTTGATATTCCTCTTTTAACGTCATGTTTTTCAGTTTTCTTTTTCAGTTTTAGTGTCCTGGCTTTAAGGCCCTTAAAGTCCTTAAGGTCTCTAAAGACACTCTCCTAACTCCTAACTTCTAACTCACTCTTTAAAGTCCCAGGTGGGCCTTGGCAAGCGCGAGGACGGCCTTGGCGATGTGGGGTGCCGACTCGTTGCGGCAAGGAGCGAAGCTAGGCCAGTCGTTAAAGTCGATGATGCGGATGGTGCCGTCGGGGTCGACAATGCAGTCGCCGCCGTAGATGACCACATTGAGCTCCTCGGCTGCACGCGAGCAGATGTCCTTGAGCTCCTTCAAGTCGATGTCAATGCCCTGGCTGTGGCCGTTGACCTCTTCCCAGCCATACTTGCTGTGACCCTCGTCAAAAGGATAGAACCAGTAGAAGAACTGGGATCCCTTCACGCCGTAGAACTTCACCAGATCTCCCTGCAAGTGCACGTTGATCACGGCACGGGTGATGCCACGGTAGAAGTACTCCTGCAGCACTTCCTGAGCCTCCTCGGGGTGACGGACATAGCTCACGTCCTCCTTGTGCATCGCGTGGAAGTCGCCACGCTTGATCCAGCAGGACTTGAAGCCAGCCTTCTTGAGTTGGCCCTTGATGTTCTCGTTGGTATTGACAATCAGGCTCTCAGGATAAGGGATGCCATTGCCCAGCAGGATGCGGGTCATGCGCTCGCGGGTACAGTTCTCGATGCCGTAACCCGAGTTGATGACCAGCTTACCCTCGTCCTCAAGGCGCTGCAGCTTGGCGATGCTGGCACGCTCGCGGCACATGGCCAAGACAACCGGCTCCTCGATTTCCTGGTTGTTGAATTGTTCCTCGCTATAGACGTTGACTTGACAGCCACGCTTGCGCAGCTGCTCGGCCACCAGGTTGAAGATGGCCGTGTCGTTTCCGATGTGATTGGGCGAATATGCCCCGGCGCGCATGACGCCAGCTATTGTGATGTCTGCCATTATTCTTGACTTTAATAATTATGATGACGGGCAGAAGAGCCCGCCGTTAACGGGCTGCAAAGATACAAAAAATTGTTATAGTGGCACTTAAAAAACCATAAAAATCAGCAATCGTCACGCGCCATTAATCCGAGAATGCACATCCCGGCAGGGCACGCAGGTTGTAGGTCGAGGCCATCGACTCGCCATAGGCACCAGCCGTGCGGATCGCCACCAGGTCACCGCGCCGTGTCAAGGGCAAGAGGCAGTCGTGGGCAAACACATCGCTGGACTCGCACACCGGACCCACCACGTCGTAGGGCTCACACACTGCCGATGTCGAAGTCAAGTTCTGCACCTGATGATGCGCCTGATAGAGCGCGGGTCTGATCAAGTCGGTCATGCCGGCATCCAGGATAGCAAATTTCTTGTCGCGGTTCTCCTTGACAAAGGTCACACGCGAGATCAACGAGCCGCAACTGGCCACGATAGCGCGCCCAAGCTCGAAGTGCAGTTCCTGGCCCTCACGCAGCCTGAGGCCCCGCTTGAATGTTGAGAAGTAGCATTCCAAGTCGGCCATCGGATGCTCGTCAGGATGGTCGTAATCGACACCCAAGCCACCGCCCACGTTAATCATCTCGAAACGGATGCCGCGCTCCTCATAGCGGTCCTGCAAGCGGTTGACGGTGTCGCACAGCATCTCGAATGGGGCCATCTGGGTAATCTGCGACCCGATGTGGAAATGCAGTCCGCGCAGGTGGACGTGCGGCAGGGTCGTGATGCGGTCGATCACATCGTCGAGCGCATCCATGCTGATACCGAACTTGTTGGCGGCAGTCCCGGTAGTGATGTACTTGTGGGTGTGGGCGTCAATATCGGGATTCACACGGATGGCCACCCGTGCGGTCACCCCCATCTCCCCTGCCAGCTCGTTGATGACCTCCATCTCAGGTATTGACTCCACATTGAAGCAGCCGATGCCGTAGTCCAAGCCCAGCCGGATTTCCCAGTCGGTCTTTCCCACTCCCGAGAAGGCGAGATCCTGAGGCTTGAAACCAGCCTCGACAGCAGCCTTAACCTCGCCGCCACTCACCAGGTCGGCACCCAATCCACTTGAGGCTATCTCGCGGAGAATGCGAGGATTGAAATTAGCCTTGACGGCATAGTGGACACGCATCACGCCGCCTGCAGTCAGCCGCGTCACCTCGTCAAGCGTAGCCCTCAACAGACTGATGTCATAATAATAAAACGGCGTGCGCATTCCGCCCACATCACTTATCCGAAAAACCTGATGATTGAAACCCTGTCCCATATTGTACAATTATTTTGACTGCAAATATACTACAATACTTATTAAAAAAATGTATCTAATCCAAAAATAAAGTTAAAACATACATGAAATGGGGGTATTCAAATCGCTCCGGCAGCTTTCAAATCAGTTTTTTTGAAAAAAATCTGGATTTTTTCTTGGAGATATAAAAAAAAGCAGTACCTTTGCACTCGCTATTGAAAATACTTTCAGCTAGCTACCGGAGAGGTGGGTGAGTGGCTGAAACCAGCAGTTTGCTAAACTGCCGTAGGGGTAACTCTACCGCAAGTTCGAATCTTGTCCTCTCCGCATAATTAGGGTTAACAATCTTGAAATCAGATTGTTAGCCCTATTTTTTTTGAAATTCCATAGACACGGAATAGACAGTAAAAAACGGACTAATAACTTTGGCATTTTTTGGAAGTGGTAGAAAGCCGACAAAAAATGTTAAAAAAAATGTCGTCTTTTAGAGAAAGAAATCGCGCAGCCGAACTTCTTGGATTCACCTATCCAAAGCTGCATACTGGAAAGAAATGGTTTATAGATTTCTTTGCACTCGATCCCTTGACAGGGACTATGAGGCGCAAGAAATATCACATTGATAACATCGAAAAAATTGGTGAACGGCGCAAGTATGCAGCTGAACTAATCGCTATAACATTGAAAAAATTACGCAGCGGTTGGAATCCATGGGTAAATACCCAAGAAAGCCGTGGGTTTACATTTTTATCAGATTGTCTTACTCGGTACATGGAATATATCGAACGGAAATCGAGGACAAAAACGAAGCATTCCTACCAGTCTCGTGTGAACATCCTCAACCAATATCTATCCTCATGTGTGCTTCCCATCAAGTATGCCTATCAGTTTGACGGGGCGTTTGTCAACGACTATCTGGATTGGCTCTACCTCGATCGAGGTGTGAGCGAGCGCACAAGGAACAACTATCGCGGTTGGTGCTACAGCTTTGCAGAGTTCCTCGTCTCTCGCAAGTACATCGAAACCAATCCCGTTGACCACATCCCGGCACTGGACGAGAAAAAGAAGCACCGAAAGGATTTGTCACCCACGAAGCTTCAGCAGATGCGACGACATCTTCAGAAAGAGGACAAGTTCTTCTTGTTGGCCTGCTATATGGAGTACTTCACATTTATACGTCCCACGGAACTCTCCTACCTTAAAGTGGGCGACATCAGCCTAAAGGATAAGACGGTGTTTGTGAGCGAGGACTTCAGCAAGAACAAGAAGAGTGCCAAAGTCGCACTGAACGACACCATCATCAAGTTGATGATCGAACTTGATGTGCTATCCAAGCCTGCAACCTTCTTCTTGTTCGGCAAGAACTTCAGACCTGCGGCTGAACGCAGCAACGCTGACCAGTACAACCGCAGATGGAAGAAGATGCGAGAAGCTCTGGGCTGGGGAGACGAATACCAGTTCTATTCCTTGAAGGATAGTGGAATTCGTGACCTGGCCAACGAGGAGGGCGTGGTGGTCGCCAGAGACCAGGCTCGCCACAGCGACGTGAGCACGACGAACCGCTACATCCAGGAGCACAACATGCAGGTTCATGATGAGGCCAAGCAGTTCAAGGGTGCCCTCGTTGAGGAAGATGCATAGTTTTTCCTCTACCCTTTCTCGACCTTGAAGAAGGTACCGCGAAGTAACTGCGACATTCCATCCTCTTTGAATGTCGCGGTTATCTTTTCGCACAGGTACTGTTTGCCGTCGATGTGGAAGAGGGAGCGGACGTTGGGGATCTTGTCGGCGAGGAAGGAGAAGGTGTATTTCTTCTTCTGGTCGACGGGATAGTAGGTGCGGCGCTCCACGCCCTGGCCGTAGGCGGCATTGTTGATGCGCAGTGAACAGGACTTGCCGCTGTTGATGCGATTCCAGGTGACCGAAAGCACGCCCGAGTTGCTGTTGGGAGTCGGGGCGGAATAAGAATAATCGAGGTCAAAGGTGTCCGTCCAGGGATGCGGGTGTCGGGGCGAGAACATCATGTAACTGCCCCACCAGAAAGCCACAAAGAGTTTGTCGAAGACAGCTCCGCTCTTCTCCCGCTTGCCTGCGCTGACCGTCGGCAGAGCTCCCCACTGGATGGGCACGTCCTGGTCAACCTTCTCAGAGGAATGAGGGCGGCCCGTGTGAGACTGGTTGGAGTAGGCGTTGTCGCCCTCTCCCGTCTCGCCGCACTCGAGGAACGGGACGAGACCGATGATATCGTCCGTTTCGTCGAGCCAGGCGGGAACAATCTTCATCTCATCCACATCGTCAGGGTTGTCCCTGTCGATGATCAGCGGGCCGAAGCGGTTGATGGGAACAAGTCGGGTGACGTTGCCCCAATTGTCCCACTCCTCGCGGCCGCCGCTGCGGTACTTCACTCGTTTCATCACCTCGAGAACGAAGTAGGTGTCCACGTCCTGCGCGTAGTGCAGGCCCCACACTCCGCCGCTGTCGGGAACAGCCTCCTGCCGGACGTTGCTCGAGATCAGGGCGTTGAGCGTGGCGTGGGTGGTACATCTTACCGTGCCGTCTGCCTTGGTCATCTGGTCGATGTACCACTGGCAGTTGTAGATGTTGTCAAGGCGGTGGCCACCGGCGGCGTAGCCCTGGTTGAGCATCGCCTTGTAGCCGCTCTTCTCCTCGTCGGTGGTGACCTCCACGGTGAAAGCGTCCACGACCTTTGAGATGTGGATGGCACCGGCGGCCTCGATGTTGTCCGCGGTCGCAGTGCAGGCTATCGTGCTGCGGGCGTGGTCAATGTCGAACTCACACAGCAGGAGTTTCTCCAGCTCCTGGAAGAACTCGTTCACCGTCCAATGCGGCAACGCACTTGCCCATGTGCGGTTGCTGTTGGCGTATGGCGTGGCATTCATCAGCCACAGGTGCCGGTAGTCGCTGCCCTCCCACAGCGAGAAGTCCGGGGTATAGCCCAGGGCTTCGCAGATCTTCTTTGTCAGCCAAAGCAGGTTGGGCTGGAACGAGAGCCCGCGGCAATAGTCCGTGTCCTCATCGTTGTCGGGGTTGACCTTCCACTCGTACTTGTTGGCTGATGCGTTCCACCTGGCGGCGTTCTGGAGGTTGCCGCTGGTATTGTTCACCCAGGGTAAGGCGGTGTAGTCCGTCCGTGCCCACAGTTCGGCGGGACTGGCGTAGGTAGTTTCTCCAGCACCCGGCCTTGGCGACGCTCCGCCCGTATTGGGCAGATTGTCGGGATATGTGCTGGGCCATTTGCCCAGGTCGAGCTCGTCGATGTAGGTCTCATCGAAGCGAGGGAAGAAGTTCTGGTAGGATCGTTTCTCGAGGAACTGCACCTTGACGGCCTCGTGAGTGATGCCGGTGATCACGACGGCACCTCGCTTGAAGAAGTTGGTGTCCTGGAGCACGGCATCAAAGAAGATGTCGCCTGTGTCCACGTCCTTGCGGGTGATCATCCCGAAGATGTCAAGGTTCTGTGGACAGTCTGCCAGAGGCAACTCAATCTCCATGCTGTAGTCATCGGCATCAGTGAAGATGCGGTTCTCCGATACATATTCTATCGAAGACCCCTTCTTCAGTGCTGCCTGTTTTCCGTTTATCGTCAGTATCATAAAGTATAGCGGTTGATTTGCCGCAAAGGTAAATCAACCGCGTATGACTGGAAAAGACAGTTTTATTTGTTTTTCAGATTAAATTACTCGTTATCGACTTTAATATCAACGCCAATTATATCCTTCACTTCATCACGTAAACTATGTATTCGATTGATATATTCTTTTTCAAATGACTCTTTCATTTCTATAACAGACTTTTGACTGCTTCCAGAAGTAAGTTCATCAACAGAAGTCTTAAAGAGAGTGAGTATATCATTAAATTTGTCTTCAACCTTTGACGTGAGAAATATGCTATTCTCTATTAAATTGGATTGTAAATCTCGAAGTTTTTCGTAATAGATATTCAGCAGCTTTATTCTTTTTTCAGGTGGTGTCTGAATAAACATTGCCATATAAACCTCATAGATAGATTTATATTCATCAGAAATCGCACAAAAGAGTTTACTTATTCTAGTTACCATTTCGTGATGAAGAACATTAAACTTAATCTCATCTTTTGTTTTTAAGATGTCCAGTTTATTCTGATATTTCTTAAGGTCTTTGTCAAACCAATTCGAAACCCATTTATTGCTTAGAAGGACAAAGATACCACCTCCACTACTTGCCCCAACTAGAGCAGGAATTAAATAAGTTGAAATGAAATCATTCATAGCTAATACAAATATTGTTTGGGGTGCAAAGGTAGCGTTTTTTTTGTCTAAACACTTTATTTTCTTTTAGATTTCGGTGATTTATTGTTCATGAGGCGCTGGTACTCGTCCTGCGCCTGCTTTATGCCCTTGTCGCCGGTCACGGTGTTGACGGTGACAAAGGGCTCGTCCAATCGCTCGTTGAGACGGGCGATGGTCTCCCGCAAGTCTTTGCTCTCCTGGACAATCACCTGCGGCTGGCTCTGTGCCAAAGCCATCGGCGCGGTGATTGACCTGGACACGTCGTCACCGCGAAGCGAGCCGATCGTGTTGGTGCGCTGCGCGTAGTCCAGGGCCTCGATCAGAGGACGGGCAACGGGTGAAGCGACAAGTTTCTGGCTCGCCACCCATTCCCCGGCATGGACCACGCCAGCCACCTCGTCGGCACGCCCCTTGCGGGTGAAGCCGCCCTCACTGTAGCCCTGGGCCTGGCTCGCCTGCTGCTGCTTCTTGATCGCGGCCACCTGCATGGCACCTGCGGCCACTGCCATGGCAGCGGCAATAGGGGCGATGATGTAGCCCACGACAGGAATGGCGGCAGCACTGGAGTAGGCGTTCAAGGCGGCGGT
>JAFTEU010000015.1 GCA_017453505.1 Muribaculaceae bacterium | reverse complement strand
GAGTTGCGCATCTGCAGGCGTGTCGATGCATCATACTGGAAGTTGGCCACCTCTTGGCGCTTGGCTTCGAGTTCCTGCGGGGTGTCGAAGGCGATATAGGCCTTGCCATCGTCCAGCAACTGCTTGACATACTTGCGGTAGATGTCGCGGCGCTCGCTCTGCTTGTAGGGGCCATAGTTGCCTCCCTCGCGCACGCCCTCGTCGATGCCGATGCCCAGCCACTGCAGAGCCTCGTTGATATAGTCCTCGGCACCAGGCACAAAGCGAGTCGAGTCGGTGTCCTCGATGCGCAAGATCATCGTGCCGCCGTGCTGGCGGGCAAACAAGAAGTTATACAGCGCAGTGCGCACACCCCCGATGTGGAGCGGGCCTGTGGGTGATGGTGCAAAGCGCACCCTGACTTTTCTTTCCATATCTTTCTAGTAAACGAGTAAACAAGTAGGTGGTTCACGCATTGCGAAAATGGTTCGCAATCACCGAAACAATCTGCAAAGATAATCATTTTCTGCCGTACAGCCCCCAACAAACCCCAAAATTGTGAAAAATGTGTGCTTTACAAGCCTTGGCTGCAAGCATCATCCCGGTACCTTCGTCATAAGAGCAATTCTAATCCTATGCTTTTCCCAGATGGGCATATACCGCGGTCTTTCTTGCTCTTTCAACACCGATTTAAAAGCCTTGCTGTTCCGTTCTAACATTCTGCCCTCCAAGTGGCTCAATATCTGGTCGATGACATCGTATGTCGCTTGGTCATCATAGGCCATCAGAGCAGAATAAAACGCTTCAAGCAAATCGTCCCTTCCCGTGGACTTAAGATTCGAATCAAACAGGCTTAGAAGATGAGGTAAGAACGATGGGTGCGGCCAGTTGGCAACAGCATGGAGTGCGGCATAGGCCTTACTGGGCCGACTTAGTGCCTGTGCAATCAAGGAAATATCTTGTTCACGATGATATCTGGCCAAAGGAATCAAAGCATCATCAATCCCTTCTTGTTCAAACATGCTATGAAGGCGTGCATAGTATTTTTCAAGTGCTGGCAATGAGGGTAATAGTCTAATGCTAATGAAATCGATGTGACTGAGGTTGGGTGTGAAAATGAGCAGGCTATCAAGTACCTGATAATTATAGGTCAGGGAGGAATCTATCATTTGGCTATTCCTGAAAGCCCAGACATCATATTCTGCAACATTGCTTGTCCATCTCACATCTGCACTTTGCCGGATCAACTCACATGTGTCGGTCAGCGCATGCTCTAACAATTGAGGAACCGACGGGTCGTCACGATAGGTCAGAAATTCAAAAGCCAACGCCCGGATTTGAGGCTTAGGGTATAATTGTGCCAAAGTAATAAGATCACTATTGGTGCACAAGTTGCTGAGCAACTGCTGATAGGCCATATTCTGATCACCAATGTAACTTGAAGTGCCTATCCAACTGATTTTCTGTGCGATGTCAAGAATACGATTATCCGAAAGACCCAGTTCATCACGCAGCCTTACGGGCCGACCTGACTTGGTCTTAATCACGACAACGGTGTCAGTATCGATACAGCAGGAGGTTGCCGCCTTGTCGCGATTGAGGATTGAAATCGAGGCAATGTCGTCAGCATCCAGTCCCACAAATGCTTGTGCGATAAGGGTATCGGTCTGGTTATCAGTCGTCAGGTCTTGAATACTGATGCCGACATCGCCGTTTATGACCTTGCCGTCAACCACCCACACCACGTTCTGAGTCTTTGCGAATCCGCAGAGCGCAATGATGCCCAATGCTATGGTGAGGAGTCTCTTGATCATATCAGGAATTATTTGTTTAACAATAGGTCACCGATGGCGGCCAGTTGGTCGTGGGCGGTTTGGTCGACACGGCATGGGGTGACTGCAATCCAACCACGGTCCAGGTTGTAGAGGTCGGTTGTGGGGTCGTCGGGGTGATCCATTTCATAGCGGCCGGTCATCCAGTAGTAGTCGCGGCCGAAGGGGTCGACACGGTGGTCATACTCGTCGCGCCAGCACCCCATGCCGGCTGTGGTGACCTTGATGCCATGAATCTCACCAGCCGGCATGTTCACGTTGAGGCACACCTCGGCGGGCAGGCCATGCTCGAGCACACGCTCAATGATTTGTCTGACCCAGGGCAGTGTTGGGGTGAAATCGACATGGGTCTCATATCGCCCATAGCTGAATCCCACGCTGATCACATGGTGTGCCGCACCCTCAAACACAGCTCCCATCGTGCCGCTATAGACGGTGTTGACCCCCGTGTTCAGCCCATGGTTGATGCCCGAGAGCAGCAGGTCGGGCCAGCGGTTGGGCAGCAGTTGGTCCAGAGCCATCTTCACGCAATCGGTGGGTGTACCGTCGACCAGCCAAACTTGGTAACCTGGCTCATCGACCGTCTTATAGGCGCGCAGTGGTCGGGCGATGGTGATGGCACTGCCCATGCCGCTCTGGTGCTGCTGCGGCGCCACGACAACGACATCGCCCAACTGCCTAGCAATGCCGATGAGCGCCTGGATGCCATCGTAGTCGTATCCGTCGTCGTTGCTGATTAAGATCAGCGGTTTCTTGTTGTCTGTCATAGTCGTTGTATTTTCTGCAAAGTTAATGTTTTTTTGGCAAACGCGTGTGAAGTTTGCCAGAAAAGCTGTAATTTTGTAGCCGTATGCTGAAACAACGAAATAACTCTAAACTCTAAACTAAGTATATGCGACTAATCATCGAACCGAATTACGAGCAGGTGTCAGAGTGGGCGGCCCGCTATGTGGCCAGCCGCATCAATGCTGCCACCCCCACAGCCGAGCACCCCTTTGTGCTAGGATGCCCAACGGGCAGCTCGCCGCTGGGAATGTACAAGAGACTCATTGAGATGAACCACGCCGGGGAGGTCAGTTTCGAACATGTGGTTACCTTCAACATGGATGAGTACTGCAACCTGCCTGAAGATCATCCCGAGAGCTACCATTCGTTCATGTGGAACAATTTTTTCAGCCACATCGACATCAAGCCCGAGAATGTAAACATCCTCAATGGCAACGCCGATGACCTGGAGAAGGAGTGCGCCGACTATGAGGCGCGCATCCAGGCAGCAGGTGGCATCGACCTGTTTATGGGCGGTGTGGGTCCCGACGGCCACATTGCGTTTAATGAGCCAGGGTCGTCATTGACCTCTCTCACACGTCAAAAGACGCTGACTCAGGACACCATCATTGCCAACAGCCGCTTCTTTGACAACGATATCAACAAGGTACCCAAGACGGCGCTGACGGTGGGTGTCGGCACGGTGATGGCCGCCCGCGAGGTGATGATTATCGTCAATGGTTACAAGAAGGCACGCGCCCTGCAGCAGGCTGTCGAAGGGGCAGTGAGCCACATGTGCACGCTCAGCGCCCTGCAGATGCACCGCCATGCCATCATCATTGCCGACGAGGATGCATGCCAGGAACTGAAAGTGAGCACCTACCGCTACTTCAAGGACATCGAGCGTAACAACCTCGACCCGGCATCGCTGATGTAAGAAGCGAGAAGCGAGAAACAAGATGCACGATGGGCTTCGCCG
>JAFTEU010000188.1 GCA_017453505.1 Muribaculaceae bacterium | reverse complement strand
TGAAGCGCTTCACACCGTTCAGGCGCCAAGTGCCGTCCTCGTCCTGAGTGGCCTTGAGCATAACGGACTGCAGGTCACTACCTGCATCGGGCTCGGTCAAGTCCATGGCCAGGGTCTCACCCTTGCAGGTGCGGGGCAGGAAACGCTCCTTCTGGTCCTCGCTGGCACACTCGTTGATGGTCTCGGCGCAGTCCTGCAAGCCCCACACGTTGACGAAACCTGCATCGGCACGGCTCACCATGTCGGCAGCCATGATATAGGGGATTGACGACATGTTCAAGCCACCATACTGGCGGGGCAAGGTGATGCCCATCAGGCCAGCCTGGTTCAGGGCTTTGAGGTTCTCCTCGGTACCCTTGGCATAGCGCACACGGCCATTCTCGTGATGGGGGCCCTCAAGGTCCACGTCCTTGGCGTTGGGAGCGATGATGTCACCGCACACCTCACCGATGATATCCAGCACGCGCTCGTAGGAGTCCATCGCGTCCTCAAAGTCGAGAGGCGCGTAGTCAAATTTCTCACACTGGGTGTAGTTGCGCTCGCGCAGGGCCACGATTTCCTTCATCAGCGGGTGACGCAGGTGATACTGGAGCGCTTTATTGTCGGTATAAAAATTAGCCATATTTTTAAGTTTTCAGTTTTCAGTCCTCAGTTTTCAGTTTTCAGTTGAATGCGGATGCCGCTGACAACTGAAAACTGACAACTGAAAACTATTATTTTGAATTCTTCTTGTAGTGCTTGATGAGGCGGGGAATCACGTCCTCGACAGCGCCGGTGATCACATAGTCGGCAATCGCGTTGATGGGCGCGTCGGGGTCGGTGTTGATGCTGATGATGATACTGCTCTCGTTCATGCCGGCGATGTGCTGGATCTGGCCCGAGATACCACAGGCGATATACAGCTTGGGACGCACGGTGACACCCGTCTGGCCGATCTGGCGGTCATGATCGGTGAAACCGGCATCGACGGCAGCGCGCGATGCGCCCACCTCGCCTCCGAGCACGTCGGCCAGCTCATGCAGCATGTCGAAGTTCTCCTTGCTGCCCATGCCGTAGCCTCCGGCCACGATGATGTGGGCATTCTTGATGTTGACCTTGCTCTGCTCGATCTCGCGGTCGATGATCTTCACCACGAGGCTGGCGGGGTCGATATATTTGTCGGGATCGAGGTTGATCACCTCACCCTTGTAGTCAGCATCAAAGATTTCCTTCTTCATCACACCCTCGCGCACGGTAGCCATCTGGGGACGGCACTCGGGATTGACGATGGTGGCGACGATGTTGCCGCCGAATGCGGGACGGATCTGATACAACAGGTCCTTGTACTCCTTGCCCTTGACGGCATCGGTGTGGTCACCGATCTCGAGCGACGTGCAGTCGGCGGTCAAGCCGCTGTGCAGGCAAGAGGACACGCGGGGACCCAGGTCACGGCCGATGGTGGTTGCGCCCATGAGGCACACCTGAGGCTCAATCTCCTTGAACAATGTGGTCACCACGCTCGAGTGAGGCAGCGACGTGTAGGGGAACAGGCGATCGTCCTGCACCTTGTAGACCACGTCCACGCCATAGGGGAACAGCTCCTGCTCGATACCCTCGAGCTTGTCACCCAGCACCAGTGCCTCAAGACGGCAGCCCAGGCGGGTAGCCAGCTGACGGCCCTTGGTCAGCAGTTCGAGGCTGACGTCGGCAATGCGGCCCTCGTCATACTCGCAATAGACTATCAGATTATTCTTGTCTTCCATTTTCTTTAGTTTTTCTCTTTTTAATTCTCCTTAAGGCCCCTAAAGCCCCTAAAGCCCTTATTGGTCCTAAGGCCCTAAGGCCCTTACTGTTATCCAATGATGTGGTCGGCAATGAGCTCTTTCACGAGACCCTCAAGCTCGGCATCGGCAGCAGCGTCGATGCGGCGGGCTTCCTTGGCCTGGAAGGCGACGTTGACGATGGTCTTCACCTTGGTGGGAGAACCGGCCATACCGATCTGCTCGGGATCGGCCTCAATCTCCTTCACGCCCCACTCCTTGATGGCAAGGTAGGGACGGGCATCCACGAGCGCCTGGCGGTCGGCGGCAAGAGCGGCCTTCTCGCTAGGTGTCACGGCATATTTGTACTTCTGCACCAGACGGGCGTTGCGGGGACGGCATGCGTCGGCGCTGCCATTCACGGTAACGACCAGGGGCAACGGGCACTCCACAGTCTCGAAGCCGCGCTCGATGCGGCGCTTGATGGTAGCCTTGCCGTCGGCAACCTGGATGCTCTCGGCATAGGTCACCTGGGGCAGACCCAACTTCTCGGCAATCTGCGGTCCCACTTGAGCGGTGTCGCCGTCGATGGCCTGGCGGCCACCCACAATGATGTCAAACTCGCCCATGTGCCTGATGGCCTGGGCCAACGAGTAACTGGTGGCCAGCGTGTCGGCACCACCCAGGGGGCGGTCGGTCAGCACCACGCCGTCGTCACCGCCACGATACAGGCTCTCGCGCACCATCTCGGCACTGCGGGGCAGACCCATCGTCAGCAGCGTGATGGTCGAGCCAGGATGAGCGTCCTTGAGCTGCAATGCCTGCTCCAGGGCGTTCAGATCCTCGGGGTTGAAAATGGCGGGCAGGGCAGCACGGTTGATCGTGCCGTCTTCCTTCATCGCGTCTTTACCCACATTGCGGGTGTCTGGCACTTGCTTGGCCAGTACAATGATTCTTAAACCCATAGTTTCTTTTTTACAAATTTATGGTTATTTTGTTGATATACCTTTTATTTACAGTCACTTGTGTACCAAGTGGACATAAAACGGCGCAAAGGTACAAAAAAATTCTCTTTCCGCCCCACTCCACCCCCTTAAAGTATATTAATAATGTGGTTTCACCCTCCCGTTTCCGATAATATGGCTAACTTTGCGCATCATTTAACTACTATCAATTTTCTAGCATGTACACGCTCAACTACAAGGTAACCACCAGCTGCTGCGACAGCGAGGGCAGATTGAAGCTCTACTCGGCACTGCAGATGATGCAGGATTGCTCCGAGATGTGGATCGACAGCGAGCCAGAGGCCCGCAAGTTCTTCAATGACAACAATATGACCCAGCTGTTGGCCACCAGGCAGGTCGAGGTCGTGCGCGTACCCCGATTCAAGGAGGAATTGACGGTCACGACCTCCATCTATGAGGTGATGCCGATGTACGGCTTCCGCAACACCTTCATCCGTGATGCCCAGGGCCATGACTGCTACCGCACGTGGAGCATGGGCGCGTTTGTCGACCTCGCCACCGGCAAGCTGGCACGCATCGCCGAGGGTGCCATCGCCTCGCTCACGCTCGAGCCCAAGCAGGAGATGAACTACCGCGGCCGCCGCATCATCCCGCCCAAGGCCGAGGGCACCGTGCTGCCACCCATCCAAGTCATGCGGGCCGACATCGACTACAACCGTCACATGAACAACGCCAACTACGTGCGCATCGCCATGGAGCTGCTGCCCGAGGGCTTTGAGGTCAGCGACATGCGCGTCGAGTACCGCATCGCCGCCAAGCTGGGCGATCAGCTCACCCCCACCCTCTACCCCATCGACGGCGGCTACATCGTCGCCCTTGCCATCGACGGCCAGCCCAGCGCCATCATCGAGTTCCTCTGACCCGTTCTCGACAGCAAAGTTGCAACCATTGCCCATTGTTGGTCGAGAAAAACAGAAGGCCGTTGTTTGATGATTCCAACAAAAGGTTGTACCTTTGTGGGAAAATCAACCCGACAAAACTCATGTCCAATGGAACACGATATTTTCATCAGCTATTCAAGAAAAGACACACAGATTGTCGATCAATTCGTGAATCGGCTCACCGAAGCCGGCTATCGCGTGTGGATCGACCGGGACGGCATCTACAGCGGCGAACAATTTAAAGCTAAAATCGTGAATGCGATTAAGAACTCAGCAATTGTCATCTTCTTCTCGTCAGCCAACTCGAATAAATCAGAGTGGACGGTCAAAGAAATCAGTTATTCCCTAAAAAAAAGCAAAATTATCATCCCCGTCCGCCTTGATGATACAGAATACGAAGACAGCATCGACTTCGACCTAATCAATATCGATTTCATCAGTTATCAGCCGACGGGTTCTTCAGCAACAATCGAGAACCTGATAAAATCAGTCGCCAAACACCTTGGCGAACGCAAACCAATTATAGCCCCTACCAATCCAGAATTCAGGCTTTCCTCAGAAGAGCTATATACACGTGGTAATTCTTTCTACACAACTAATGATTTTAAGCAAGCCATTTACTACTACAGATTAGCGGCCGAAAAAGGAAATGATGTTGCACAATGTGATTTAGGTTATTGCTATGAGTTTGGGAAAGGTGTGTCACCAAACCTTGAAGAAGCCGCCAAATGGTATCAAAAAGCGGCAGAACAAGGAAATGCGTCAGCCCAGTACAACCTAGCTATATGTTACGAGCGAGGCAATGGTGTACCACATATCTTAGAAGAGGCTATAAAGTGGTACAGTAAAGCTGCAGAGCAAGGAATTGCTTTGGCTCAAAACAATCTGGGTTTATGTTACGAGCATGGCCGTGGCGTTGTTAAAGACCTCAACAAAGCCATCTATTTGTACCGAAAAGCCGCGGAACAAGGAGCCGCTGTAGCTCAAAATAATCTAGGGGCTTGTTACGAGAATGGCCAAGGTGTATCCCAAAATCTAAGAATGGCCATTAAGTGGTATAAAAAAGCGGCAGAACAAGGTCAAGAAACAGCCATCCAAAATCTAAAACGATTGCAAGGAGGGCGTCGTAAATGGATCTGGTTTTAATTGTACATACTTACTTTATTCTTAAATTCGCATTAGCCCCGTAGGGAAATAATAGCAGAGCTGCGAGATTTTGCGGCAGTCCTTGTTTGTATCGCCCTGAAATAGTTTGACAAAAATGCAAACTAAAATCATGACGATACAAAGATGTTTGTTTTTGTTGTCCATTAGTTGTTTGATGGTTTCAGGAAAACTTTGTACCTTTGCAGCAAGAATAGAACATAGTATAACAAAGTTTAATTTAACAAGAAAAATGAGATAAAACATTGTTGCAGGCAATTGGAAGATGAACACCACCGTCCCCGAGGGCGTTCAGCTCGCCAAGGAAGTGTGTGAGGCAGTAGCCGCTCAGGCAGATCTCAAGTGTGACGTCATCGTGGGCGTTCCCTTCACCCACCTGACCGCCGTGCGCGAGGTCATCGACATCAACAAGGTGGGCCTGGCAGCCCAGAACTGCGCCGACCACACCAGCGGCGCTTACACCGGTGAGGTTTCCGCCCCCATGGTGGCCTCCACTGGAGCCAACTACGTCATCCTGGGTCACAGCGAGCGCCGTGGCTACTACCACGAGACCTATGAGATGCTCAAGACCAAGGTTGACCTGGCCCTGGAGAACGGCCTGAAGGTCATCTTCTGCTGCGGCGAGAGCCTTGAGGAGCGTGAGAACGGCACCTTCAAGGAGGTCATCGAAGCCGAGATCCGCGACTCCCTGTTCCACCTCACGGCCGAGCAGTTCCAGAACATCGTCATCGCCTATGAGCCCATCTGGGCCATCGGCACCGGCAAGACCGCTACCAGCGACCAGGCACAAGAGATCCACGCCCTGATCCGCGGCCTGTTGGCCAACAAGTTCGGAGCACAGGTGGCCGACGACACCACCATCCTCTACGGCGGCAGCTGCAAGCCCAGCAACGCACCCGAGCTCTTCGCCAAGCCCGACATCGACGGCGGCCTCATCGGCGGCGCATCGCTCAAGGCAGCCGACTTCATGGGCATCGTCACCGCCTTCTAAGCCGGTTCAGACATCACTCCCATCATTGGTCCAGTTGGTCTAAAAAGGCCAATTGGGCCAATTACTTATTCCACCCCACCATCAAGTCCCGCACTTCATGCAGAATTTTTTGAAAAATATCACTTGATACAGAAAAATGCACTATCTTTGCGGCAAAATTTGACAACAACACGTCTATAGATATAATGTTGAAGAAATTACACATCCGCATTTTGAGCCTTTGCCTGATGCTGGTTGTCGCTCTCACGGCCAGCGCTCAGCGCCCGCACGTTTCCGACCGTCTGAACCGCAACGGACAGGTCACCGTCGAGGCACCCAAGGAACTCGAGAAACGTAACAACGGCAACGTGGGCAAGCAACAGTCCACCAGCAAGGACAAGAAAGTCAAGGAAAAAGACAAGAAGAAAGCCGACCCCAAGAGCGAGGAAGAGAAACTCAACGAGCTTGACGATGATGACAACACCACCGCCAAGAAGGACGAGGAAAAGAAAAAGGAGGAAGACAAGAAGAAAAAAGAAGAAGTCACCCCCAAGAAGCCCAAGCGCACCCACACCTCACAGCAGACCATCGAGGACCGTGGCGTCGGCTACCGCATTCAGGCCTATACCGACAACAACGCCAGGACCGCCAAGGCCGCCGCACAGAAGCGCGCCCGAGACATCGCCATGAAGTTCCCCCAGTACCGATCCTACATCTCCTACAAGGCTCCCTCGTGGAGACTGCGCATCGGCGACTTCAAGACACAGCGCGAGGCACAGGCCGCACTGCAGCGCATCAAGAACGTTTATCCCAATTTTGCGCGAGAAATGGTCATCGTGCGTGACCGCATTAACATTTGGAGCAATGATTAAAATGAAATTCAGCGACGAGGACCTCAAGCTCGCCGAACAAATAGCCACCCACTACCGCGCCATCATCGAGCTCATCGGTGAGGATCCCGAACGTGAAGGCCTGGCCAAGACACCCATGCGCGCCGCCAAGGCCCTCATCGAGAACACACGCGGCTATCATGAGGATGCCGATGCCATCGTCCACAGTGCCATCTTTGAGCACGAGGGTAGCGAGATCGTGATCGTCAAGGACATCGAGTTCTACTCCCTGTGCGAGCACCACGTGCTCCCCTTCTTCGGCAAGGTGTCCATCGGTTACATCCCCGCAGGCGGCATCGTCGGGCTCAGCAAGCTCGCGCGCATCGTCGACACCTTCTCACGCCGCCTCCAGGTCCAGGAACGCATGACCCACGACATCTGTGAGCTGCTCACACGCGTACTGCCCAACCGTGGCGTCATTGTCTATGCCGAGGCACAGCACATGTGCATGAAGATGCGAGGTGTCGAGAAGCAGGACTCAACCACCATCACATTCGAGTATAGTGGTGAGTTTGAGGACATTCACCGCCAGAATGAGTTTTTCACACTTCTGGGTGTGAAAAAATAAATCAAAAAAAAGTGATTTTTTTTGGCAAAAAATTTTGCCAGTTCAAAAAGTCGCTGTATCTTTGCACCGCAATTCACGAAAGCACCCCTCCAAAGGGGTCAGAATTGACTGCGAAAGTAGCTCAGTTGGTAGAGCACGACCTTGCCAAGGTCGGGGTCGCGGGTCCGAGTCCCGTCTTTCGCTCACGTTCTTTGAACTTAACAATGGTACGGTACTGGAAACAGTACTTTGAATGCGAAAGTAGCTCAGTTGGTAGAGCACGACCTTGCCAAGGTCGGGGTCGCGGGTCCGAGTCCCGTCTTTCGCTCTATTTTTGTCCAGGTGGCGGAATTGGTAGACGCGCTACTATGAGGGGGTAGAGCACAATTGGGCGTGTGAGTTCGACTCTCATCTTGGACACCTTTTTCGAGCGGAAGCCGTTGATTTTCAACGACTTCCGCTTTTTTATTCCCAAAATTGCACCGATTTTGCACCGATAGCAAACTTCTACCCCTCCATTTCCTGCACCATTTTTTAGTTTTGCACCAAAATTGCACCAGTGTTTTGAGATTTTCTAGAGTTTTGAAGGAACCTGCGCCCCACAGCCTTAATTTTCACACTATCTAACATTGTTTAACTTTTTGAAAATCGTGCCGATTTTTGGCGTTTTTGGGCGTTTTTGGGCGTTTTATGTCTACATATCAATGAGTTGTATATTTGAGTAAAATTTATTTTACTTCTGAATATCATTTCTTTAAGCTCGTTTTTGCACAATTTTGCACATAATTGCCCCCTCCTTTCCTGTTAATTATTGGTCGTTTTGCTTTTTCGTATAGAACTATTACTTTTGCATCACAATAATTATCTAACGCAAACATCATGAATAAATCACAAATAACCATAAACTACGATAGTTTAAAAGAACTAGGAAAATTTGTGAGAAAAACAGCTCAACACATTTCTTCCTACTTTGATATTTATAAGGCTGCATTCGATCTAACAGATCCCATGCTGGCTTATTTTCCATTATCTCGATTAGCTTTCTCGGAGATCTGCCTAACAATCATTGAAGACAAGGAAATTGTCTCTAAGGTAATTGACAAATATGTCATGTCGCCTCAGGTAGACCAATATATTATTAATAATCCATGCTTTGACGCAAAAATGAGGTTTGACTTCATAGAACATGACTGCGGAGATTTTTATAATTTCATACATCGGATAAAGGAAGATATCGAAACATTAAAGGTCCTAGCGCACCCATTAGATTACAACGAGGAACGTGTTTACCAGGCAACGCATGCAATATCAGAGCGTGTTGAACCAACACCTGAAAACACAAAAGCAACTGAATGTTGTATCGAGACTCTTAAGAAAAAGAGACAACAAAGAGACATGTCTCAAGAACAGCCAAAAGGGCAGCCCCAAGATTCTCAAGAGCAACCAAAGGATCAGCCACAAGAGCAGCCTAAGGACCAGCCACAAGAGCAGCCTCAAGAGCTGCCAAGCCCTCAGTCAGAAGTTCAAGTCGAGAACAAACAATCCAAATACACTATTTGTAATGAAGATTTACTCCATAGTATTCTCAAGTATCTCCATTCTACTGAAGTTTTAGACGAGACTGTAAATGTACAGACCTTTTTTACGGCTGTCGAGAAGGCCGACATCAGTGGAATACGTCCAATCCTTAAAGAAAAATTCTGGAGTTCGCTCTCCCCTACACAAGTGTGCATAAAATCGAAGAGAGCCCAATGGCTGCGTGACGTATGCGCATCTATTAACATTGTCCCAAAAGAAGCGTCAAAGAACAATACCAATAATAAAGAATGGTATGAAAAGTTCAAAGAATTGGTCGCAAAAGGCTCCAAAAAATAAATAATCACTTATCGGCATTAAGCCGCATTAAGCGGCATTAAAAAAAGTTTTCTAATTCTATGAAAAACACACTTAATGACAACGAGTTGCATCGACTGCAATTCGTTTCATTTTTTCACATCGGCATTATGATGGCATTATAAGGTCGGCAGTAACTTTGCAATGTCCGAACGATGAAGGACTGGCGCAAAGGTTCTGCGACCGAGAGCTGGATTTGCGAGGATGTACAACAAACCAGAGCGAGAACCTGCTCTCTAATCATTAATTAAAAAATGGATAATAATCGTTTATTAGACATTCTGGAATCTAACACCAATGTCATCATTCAAATCTCATTGAATGACTTGAAAGAGTTCGCTCAGAACATCCTTACCGGCGCAAAGTCCATCGCCATGCTTGAGGCAGAGGCCGCAGCAACAAGTGATCAGCTGTTAAGCGTCGATGAGGCAGCAGAGTTACTCTCAGTGTCAAAGATGACGCTCTATCGATGGGATAAGAAAGGAATCCTCAAGAAGGTCGAGATCGGCGGCAAGCGTTGCTACCGTAAGAGTGATATCGATTGTCTCGTCGGCTGTAAAATGTGATTAACCATGGGAAGCCTCAATCAACCGAACGGCAAGTTCAGCCTCCTTCTGGAGGCTGAGTTGCCGGTCGACGAACTTTCAAAGAGATTGTAACTATGCACGACAAGGGCTTTACAATGGTTCCGAACGAAATCATCCGTTCGTCAGTACTTAGCGTTGCTGAGAAAGCAGTGTGGAACTACATTGCTTCCATGCCTAGCGGGTATAGGTATACCGTGCGCTCGGCGTGTGATACACTACATATCAACAAAAAAACTTGGTGCCGATGCGTATCCAAACTCGAGAGGAAAGGTTTGGTTTCCGTGAAGAGTGTACCAGGTCAGACGAATGTGTATGAAGCTGTAAGAGATGCGCCCAAGTGTGAGGAGACCTCCACCAAAATAGTAGGTAGCTCAAATGGTACCCCCACCAAAATAGCCGTACCACCCCCACCAAATGAGAACCCTACTACACATTATAATAAGAAAAAACTAATAAATAACAACGTCGACGACGATATGCGCAAGAAACTTGAACAAGAAGTGATGATTGATCTAAACATTGAGCTTGCTTGCAAGAGCTGCGCGATAACTGCAGAAGAATACAGGCAACTGGCAGAGAGAATCATCGCTGATTGGAAATTTCAAGATCTCGAAGATAGTGAGTGGACAAAGAAACACTTCATGTCTGTTCTACGCCATAAAGTTAACGACTTAAAACAACAATCTTATGGATCCCAAAACACAACAAACACTTCAACAACAAGTAACCCGCTTTCAAATGCAACCATCCACACCGCCAATATCGGTTGATTGGGCCAAAGAAATGGCCTTCTTCCGGGCCGCTTTTCTTAAGGTCGAACCACGCTTTGACCCGAAACTAGCTGACAAGAACATCTTAAACTCACTCTTTGCCTGGGTATGGAAACTCGATGACTACAATAAGTTCAATTTAGACTTCAACAAAGGTTTTTGCTTCTACGGTGACCTTGGCTTAGGCAAGAGTATGACCTTGCAAGCTCTACGCCAATACCGGAATGGTCTGGTTGTCCGACACGAGAGCAAACAGGACGATTTCCGTATGAAGGGAACTTGGCTGAAAACTGCGAGTGAACTAGCGAACATTTTTACTGTTGATGGCCAGCCTGCCCTTATTAAGTACACATCAGACGAAATCAACCTCATCATTGATGAGTTGGGAAGGGAGCCCAGGCCAGCTAAGTACTACGGCACTGAACTGAATGTCATCCAGTTTATACTTCAGTTGCGCTATGACCACAGGCGCAACAGCATCACCCATATCACGACCAACCTACAACTTGAAGACATTGCGCAAAAATATGGGGCATATATTGCCGACCGTTGCTTGGAGATGTTCAACTTTATTGAATTCAAGGGGGCTAGTCTCCGATCAAGGATTCACTAACCCGTTTAGTCCTTTACATTGGCACGTTTTATTACTATTGCCAGCGATTTGGTGTTGTTTGAGATGGTTTTTATTGGGATTGTTATCGTTGCTTCCGCTGGTGTCTCGGGCACCAGCGGAAGTCGCGTTTCGGGATGGTGTCAACTGTGATGGAATGGCTAAGATGCGGGTGAAATTTTAACATTTGGCAGGATTTTGAAACTGGCCGTAAATCCTTTATTCATCGGGGTTCGTTCAGAAAAATAAGTGTTAATAATTACGTTTTTCTACGATTTGTAAAGGATTGAAAAAGTTACATGTTTGATTATCAAGCGATAAAGGGTTGAAAAGGGAAAATTTTCCCTTCGTTTCTCTCTCAAGACCCCCCGACAGCCTATGGAGCGGCTTTGGAAATCGTTCTGCCAAAAAGCGCTATATGCAGGGCGAATGT
>JAFTEU010000187.1 GCA_017453505.1 Muribaculaceae bacterium | reverse complement strand
GAGGGAGTGTTTCAAGCCGGAGGCTTGAACTACAGGACAGGACGGCTCCTTTTTTTACAAGCCGGTGGCTTGCAATACACCGACGGGACGGTGGGGGCTTTTTCAAGCCGGAGGCTTGAACTACAGGACAGGACGGCTCCTTTTTTGCAAGCCGGAGGCTTGCAATACATCGACGGGACGGCGGGGGGAGTGTTTCAAGCCAGAGGCTTGAACTACAGGACGGGACGGTGGGGCTTTAACGGTTCTTAATGCCCTATAACAAGTGAACACGCTGAGGTCACTGAACTGTGTTCAGGTTCCTCAGCGTGTTCAGCTGTTTATCTACACTCGGACAGAGGGCTTTACTTCAGGCCGCGGTTGCGCAGCAGGGCATCGGCAGTGGGAGCCTGGCCGCGGAAGCGCGTGTAGAGTACCATGGGATCCTCGGTGTCGCCGGCCTCCAGCAGTGCGCGGAGCGCATCGGCAGAGGCCTTGTCAAAGCAACCAGCCTTCTCAAACACCATGTAACCGTCGGCCTCCAGTACCTGTGACCAGAGGTAGGTGTAGTAACCGCAGGAATACTCATCGCTGGCAAAGATGTGCTTGAAGTAGGGGCTGCGATAGCGGAACTCGACGAGGGCGGGCATACCCAGCTGGTTCTTCACATCCTGCTCAAAGGCCTTCACGTCAAGGTTCTTCAACTCATCGGCAGTCCAAGCCTTCTTGTGCCAATACATGTCCATGAGGGCGGCACCGACAAGCTCGGTGGTCATGAAGCCCATGTTGAACTGAGCGCTCTCGTTGAGCTTTGCTACCAGGCTGTCGGGGATGACCTCGCCAGTCTTGTAGTGGTGAGCGTAGTTCTTCAACACCTCAGGCTCAAATGCCCAGTGCTCGTTGATCTGCGAGGGCATCTCGACGAGGTCACGGTCGGTGTTGGTACCGGCCAGACCGCGATACTCAACGCGGGTCAACATGCCGTGCAGGGCGTGACCGAACTCGTGGAAGATGGTCTGCACCTCGTCCCAGGTGAGCAACGAGGGGGTGTCGCCTGAGGGAGGAGTCACACTAGCCACATTATAGATAATGGGACGGATGTTGGCGCCATTGTAACCGTAGGCTTCCTGCATGGCTTCCATCCATGCGCCCGGGGCCTTGGTGCCACGGGGCAGATAGTCGTTCATATAGACGGCCAGATGGTTACCCTGGGCATCCTTCACGTCATAGACCTTAACCTCGGGGTTATACTTGGGCGCATCGGGCATTTCCTCAAAGGTGATGCCATAGAGCTTCTCGGCTGCAAAGAAGATACCATTCTTCACCACGCTGTCGAGCACGAAGTAGGGACGCACGTCATCCTCGCTGAAGTTGAACTTGTCCTTCTTCACCTTCTCGGCATAGTAATAGTAGTCACAAGCCTCGATCTTGGCGGTATCGCCATGGGCTGTAGCATAGGCCTGCATGTCGGCCACTTCCTCGTCCACCTTCTTGATGGCAGGACGCCACAGCGACATGAGCAGATCCTCGGCGGCCTTGGGGGTCTTGGCCATGTAGGGATCTACAGCATAGTCGGCAAAGGTGTTGAAGCCGAGCAGGTTGGCCTTCTGCTGGCGGAGGAGCAGGATGTTGCGGATGTTCTCGCTGTTGTCCCAATCGTCGCCATGACTGGCGGTGGTGGTGTAGGTCTCATACATCTTGCGGCGCAGGTCGCGGCTGTCGGCATAGGTCAACACAGCCAGACGGGTCGATGCCGTGGCGGTGAAGGCCCATTGGCCCTTCTTGCCCTTGTCGGCAGCGAGCTTGGCAGCGTTGTCGATGATGCCCTGGGGCAGCCCCTTGAGATCCTCTTCCTTGTCGATGAAGAAGACGCAGTTGTCCAGGTCATGCATGATGTTGTTACCGAACTTGAGGTTGAACTCACCCAGCTTGCGGTTGATCTCCTTGAGGGTGTCCTTCTGGGCAGCGGTCAAGAGGGCTCCGTTGCGGACGAACTCCTTGTAATACTTCTCGGTGAGGCGCTTCTGGATGGGGTCCATACCCAGCTTGTCGGCATTGTCATAGACGGCCTTCACCTTGGCAAACAGGCTATCGTTCATGTACATGGCATCGCTCTGGGCGGTGAGCTTGGGCTGGAGGGTCTCGGTGAGCTTCTGCATCTCGGGGGTGTTGTCACTCTCGCCCAGTGCGTTGAGCACGCGGCTCACCTTGTCCAGTGTGCGGCCGCTGTTGTCCAGGGCCAGGATGGTGTTCTCAAAGTTGGGCTCGGCCGTGTTCTTGATGATGGAATCAATCTCGGCGTTCTGCTCCTCGATACCAGCGTTAACGGCAGGCTCGTAGTCAGCATAGGTGATCTTGTCAAACGGCGGGATGCCGTACTCGTTAGGATACTCCGACATAAACGGGTTGTTCTCATTAGACTTCTGCCCGCCGCAGCTGGCCAACGTGAGGGCAGCCAGGGCAAGCACGGTGAATAAAACTTTCTTCATTGTTGTAGCATTTTAATTTATTGATGTTCAGTTAGAAATCCATAGACTCTTTTTCATTTTCATCATCTCATCGCTCAAAGGTATATACTTGAATGATGAGCCACTATTTCCTGGTGTTCTCGATGTCAAAGGCCACCAGCAGCGGATAATGGTCGCTAGAGCCGCCCTTGAGACGGCTGGCGCGCAGGGCACGCAGGTCACCCCGATAGAAGACATGGTCGATGCGGTAGCACAGGTTGTGACGGTTGTAGGTGTTGGCATATCCCGATCCCACCTGTTCCCAGGCATCCTGCAGGTCGTCGCCGCAGATGAGACGATAGACATGGGATGCAGGCACATCGTTCATGTCACCGCAGACGATCAGGTTGTCGGGGGACGCGTCGATGGCCTTGCGGATCTCGGTAGCATCATGCCCCCGCAGGGTGAAGGAACGACGCATGCGCTCGAGCGCCGACGGCTTGACATCGGGAGAGACGCGCACGCTCTGCCCCTTGCCGAAGCTCAGATGATAGGACTGCAGTCGGAAGTCCACCAGACGCAACTGCTTGCCGCTGGGGAGCTGCAGATCGTAGGCCCGGGCCAGATAGGAGGACTGGTTCCTGTTGTAGCCGAGGGGCGAACGTGCATACTGCGACTCGCCCAAGGGGACTGTCGTGAAGGGATACTTGGACATAATGCTCAATCCCTCGCTGCCCCAATAATTGTAGGGATACTTGAGCTTGATCTCACTAACGTAAGGAGTCAAGGACGGTATCATCTCCCAGAAGACACCACCAGCACCTCCTTCCTGCATGAGCAGGACATCGGGGTCGGCATCAAGAATGAGCTTCATGGACTCGGAGGGTTTCCCACCTAGCTTGGGCTCATTATAATTAAAGGAGAGCACATTATAGGTCATCACCTTCAAGACCAAGGACCTGTCGGCAGGTTCAGGCGGTGCCATGTCGGCGTTGTTAAAGGGCATGAAGAGCCTGAAGACCGGTGCCGTAGCCAGGAAGGCGAGTATCAGCAAGATAGCACCTATCCAGCGGCGGCACAACAAGGACACCACAAGCAAGACGACCGACAAGACCAGCATCGGCACATAGCCCAGCATCATGAACGGGGCCGGCACGAAGCTCTCAGGGTTGATCTTGCCGGCATATGCACAACCGATGAGCAAGAGGCCAGCAAGCGCCATGAGTATCTCGAAGGTCCATTTCTTGGTTTTCCTTTTCCTGCGGTAATGACTAGAATGTTTTCCCATTATATCGTGATCGTATTGTTTTCTATTTATAAATAATGTTTAAGGAGTGCGGCGACGGGAAGCCTTGAAGAGTTTGTCTTTTTCCTCGTCGGAGAGGGCATCATAGCCTGCGGCCTTGATTTTTCCCAATATCACATCGAGTTCCTCCTCACTGACGGTGTCATCGGGGCGATGATGGGATGTGGACGTAGCCTGCCGCGGTGGCGCGGCTTGCTGTTGGGCTGAAGGACTTGCCGCACGCTTGAAACGCGGCAGACGCAATGAGCGGCCATTGAACAGGCCGATGATGAAATCGAGCATCGCATTGAGGGGGCGCGTGATGTCATGCCCCTGCTTGATGCGCAGGGCATACCAGGCACCCACTGCAGCGCCACCCAGGTGGGCGATGTTGCCACCGATGTTGCCACCATCGAGGCTGAGCACGGCGATGAGCACAGTCACCAGCGCCACCCACTTGATGGCCACCTGCCCCAGGAAGAGCAGGCCTATCTTGTAATCAGGCACATAGACGGCCACTGCCACGACAATGGCGATAACGGCCGCCGACGAGCCGATCAACGCGCTGCCATGCAGATGACCGAGCAGGTTGCTGCACAGCAGGTAGAGGGCACCTCCGCCCAGTCCGCCCAGAATATATAGTCCCGACAGCTGCTTGGACGAGAAGAACTCCATGAAGATGCGGCCCAGCCAATAGAGCCACAGCATGTTGAACAAAATGTGCCACAGGTCATTGTGGACAAACATATAGGTCACCAGCGTCCATGGCCGACGCAGCGCAAGCCACCAGTCACCTGGTAGCTCAACCCACTGCAGCACGGGGAACGATGAACCACTGAGGAGCACCGCACCGATAGCCAGCAAGCGAATCAGGATGAACACGCCGATGTTGATGAAGATCAACCTCATCAGCATCGACCCCTGACGGTAGGTGCGCTTGATGTCGTCAATAAAAGCCATTGCCTCGCGATAGAGTTCCGTCGTGTTTCCAATAAAGAATGATGATGATGCCTGCCAGCATACCACCCAAATGTGCAAAATGAGCCACATTACTCATGGTGCCTGAGAGACCGAAGAACAATTCGATGAGGCCATCGGCCAGCACGACCCACTTGGCCTTGATGGGAAACGGGAACGGGATGACATACATGGTCATATTGGGGAACAACATACCGAAAGCCAGCAGGATGCCAAACACAGCTCCCGAGGCTCCAACAGTGATCAGGCTGTTATAGAAGTCATCCATCGAGAAGGCCGCATGTCCCGAATTGATGGCATTGATGATCTCGGTGACGGTGGCGCCAGCCGGTCCCGAGACATGGCTGGCCAGTATGCCCTGCCACGAGAATTGCCACACCAGTTCCTGCACCAGTGCGGCACCCAGCCCACACGAGATATAATAAAAGATATACCTCTTGGAGCCCAAGACACGTTCAAGCAGGCTGCCGAACATCCACAACATGAACATGTTGACAAAGATGTGCATGAAGTCGGCATGCATGAACATGTAGGTGAACAATTGAGCGGGATTGAACTCACTCCCTTTCCAGAAGTGAAGCCCCAGCCACCTGTCCAGGTCGATGAGTCCGGCCTGACGCAAAGCTAGAGTAGCCAACCACATAATAAAGTTGATGATCAACAGATGTCTAGTGACCGGCATGATTGAGTTCCAGAAGGAACGATTATTATATTGCATAATCTATAGCTACTTTATTGACTGATTTACCGCACAAAAGTATAGAAAAACTCCCTATTTAGAACATTTTTGGCTTTAAAAAACCCAAAAAACATAATTTTTCATAAAAAACCCACATTTTTTTCGGCTTTTTTTTTGTAGAAATCATTGTTATTCTTACATTTGCGACTACAAAACAAAATTTCATTTTATTCACATAACTAATTTCATTAAAAAATTACACTATGAACAAGACTGAATTAGTACAAGCAATCGCTGAAAAAGCCAATCTCACTAAGGTTCAGGCCAAGGCCGCTCTCGATGCAACTCTCGAAGCCGTTGGCGGCGCTTTGAAGAAAGGTGACAAGGTCGCTCTGATCGGTTTTGGTACCTTCCAGGTCATCAAGAAGGACGCTCGTGAGGGCATCAACCCCGCAACCAAGGCTAAGATCAAAATCCCCGCAAAGAAGGTCGTTAAGTTCAAAGCTGGTGCTGACCTGGCCGAGACGGTTAACAAGAAGAAATAACCTATTGCTCGTACAACCACAATCAACCGTGTCTCCCCAAGGAGTCGCGGTTGATTTTTTATATTGATTTTCAGGCCCTCACGAGAAAGGCACAAAAAAAATGGATTAACCATTCTATCAATCACGACAGTAAAGTTAATCCGAAACTCTTTGATAAATCAAAAATAGATTTTCCCTTTTATGCGCTACAAAGATAATATCATTTTCTCACATACAAAATTTTTTGTGATTTTTTTTTCAAAAAAAATACTTTTACTGATTTCGGCACTATGCGCCACTAAATCGTAACTATCACTGAATAAAGATTTTCCAACGTCAACAAGCGATTTTGTCCATCAGGGCTCAGGGAGGACGACTTCACCTTGATTTTCCTTCTTGCTATAGATGCGATCGACCACCAGGGCAATGGCACCATCGCCAGTCACATTACATGCAGTACCGAAGCTGTCCATCGTAATGTAGAGCGCAATCATGACAGCCTGCTGCTCGGCCGTGAAGCCCAAGATAGACTGCAGGACACCCAGAGCGGCCATGATAGCACCACCAGGAACACCTGGAGCAGCCACCATCATGACACCCAGCATGAGGATGAAGCCCGTGAATATGCCGAAGCTGATGGGTGTTCCACTCATCAGCATCAAGGCCACGGCACATGCAGTGATCTTCATCGCGCTACCCGACAAGTGAATCGTCGCGCACAACGGCACAACAAATCCTGCGATGCCATCACTCACGCCATTGAGCTTCACTTGCTTGAGGGTGACTGGAATGGTCGCTGCCGAGGAGGATGTCCCCAGAGCGGTGAAATAAGCCGGTAGCATGTTATACAACGCCTTGAACGGGTTGCGCTTGGAAATGGCACCGGCGATGCAGTACTGAGCCACCAGCAGGAAAATGTGCATCGCGAAAATCACGCCGATGATGGCGATAAAGACGTTGATGATGCGCCATGCCTGTCCCGAAAAGGACATATTGATGAAAATAGAGAAGATATAGATGGGCAGGATGGGTATCAGCGCCACCTCGATTGTCTTGGCCACAATGTCATGAAACTCGTCAAAAGCCCCCTTCAACAGCGGGGATTCAAAGAAAGAGATGCCCAGTCCCACGACAAATGCCGTGATCAAGGCACTCATCACGTCGAGCAGTGGCGGGATGGATATCGTGAAGAAAGGCTCCAGTCCCTCCTCGGTAGTAACCGCTTGGGCCGCCTGGGCATAGTCGATGAGCGACGGGAAGATACCCGTACTGACGAAGTAGCTAAGATAACCCGAGAAGACCGTGTCGCCATAGGCGATGAGCGCCGTGATAAGCAGTAACTTGCCTGCACCCTTACCAATACCCGCGATAGCCGGTGTGACAAGGCCGACAATGATGAGCGGGATGAGGAAGGAGAGGAAATTGCTGAAAATCTTATTAAAGGTAACAAAGCACCTGACAGCCCACTCAGGGAAAAACATACCACAGATCACGCCCAGGATGATGGCAATGATGATGCGGGGCAGGAGGCCTATTTTCTTCAGTTTCATGTGGCAATAAGATGATTAATAATATTTTTTGGGCAAAGGTAATATTTTTTGCCGTATTTTTGCGTTTAAATTAATATGAGTATGATCACAATAGTCAGATATGAAGCCAGCATGGCAGCACGTTGGGACGAGTTTGCCCGCATGAGCCGCAATGCCACGTTCCTGCACCAGCGAGGCTACATGGACTACCACAGCGACCGCTTTGAGGACTGTTCGCTCATTGCATTGCACGACGGTAAGTGGTGTGCCATCCTGCCCGCATGCATCGCTGGCGACACGCTCTATTCCCACCGTGGCCTCACCTATGGAGGCTGGCTGTTGCCTCTGAAGCACTTTGACGTTACCCTGATGATCGGTGTGATGGATGCAGCATGTGAGTGGATGCGCGCCCAGGGTCTCAAACGGATGGTCTATAAGGCCGTACCCCACATCTACCACCACTACCCCTGTGAGGAAGACCTCTACGCCCTGTTCCGTCAGCATGCAGTGTTGACCGAGGCCAACATCTCGACCACCATCGACCTCACATGCCCACTGCCGCTTGACCGTGGCAACAAGAGCGGTGCCAATGCCGCCCGCAAGGCCGGCATCATTGTCGGGGAGAGCGATTCCTGGGAAGAATACTGGCAGCTGTTGTCATCATTACTCGATCAACGATATGACACACGTCCGGTTCACACACTTGAAGAGATCCATCTGCTGCATGACCGTTTTCCCGGCAACATCCGTCTTTACACGGCTAGCCTTGACGGGGAGCTGCTGGCTGGTGTGGTGATGTACCTCTCTGCCCCGGTGGCTCACTGCCAGTACATCGGCGCATCGCCCCGCGGCAAGGAAAACAAAGCGTTGACACTGCTCTTTGAGCACCTTATCGGCCTCTATAGCGGCATGGAGGAATACCGCTACTTTGACTTCGGGATCTCCAACGAGGATCACGGGCGTTACCTGAACGAGGGACTCGTCAGGCAGAAGTCCCGTCTGGGCGGCCGCGGCATCGTTTATAACACATTTGAAATCTGCCTTTAATATTATATTATAATGTGTAATGGCTGACAAGCGCGGTAACATATCACGCATGGCGATGAAGGCAATGGGACTCTTCGGTGGCGTTCAGGTCATCGGCATCGTGTGCTCCATCATCCGCACCAAGCTTGTCGCCTTGTGGATAGGCCCTGTCGGCATCGGGCTGTTCGGCCTGTTCAACAACGCCTTGGAGATGATATCCACAGGCACCAACCTGGGTATCCGCTCGAGTAGCGTCCGCGACATTTCCCAGGCAATGGAGAGCCGCACGCCCGGCCTGGTGGCCCGCATCATCACCGTGGTGAGACGCTGGTCGTTGTGGCTGGGTCTGGCTGGAGCCCTGCTCACGCTGATGCTGGCACCGGTGTTGAGCCAAGTCACCTTCGGTGACGGGGGGCACATCTGGGGATTTGTTGCGCTAAGCGTCGCTGTGCTGCTACAGGCCATCACCAATGGCGAGTACGCCGTACTCCAGGGCACCGCCCGCCTCAAGCGGCTAGCCAATGTCACCTTGTGGGGCACCATTGTGGGTCTTGCCGTTTCGATTCCACTGTTCTACCTGCTGAGGGAACGCAGCATCTTGCCGTCAATCATCGCTTATGCACTGGCGCTGGCCGTCGCTGCATGGCTATTCCGCAACAAGGATTATCCTCCCGCGGCAGTGACACGGCGCGAAACGGTCGACATGGGCCGTGGTTTTATCAAGCTGGGCATCTACATGACGCTGGGTAATTTTGCCGGCATCCTTGCGAGCTATGCCTTCAACGCCTGGCTCAATATCCATGCCGGCACCGAGCAGGTGGGCTACTATCAAGCCGGTTACACACTCATCAACAAGTACACAGGCCTCATCCTTACCGCACTGGGCATGGAGTACTACCCACGCCTGTCCAAGGTGGCTTGGAGCCGCCTGCGCCTGCGTGCCTACGTGTCCCAGGAGATCAACGTCGCCATTGCGGTGATGGCCCCTGTTGTGGCACTATTCATCCTGTTGCGTGAAGTGGTGGTGTGGATTCTCTATGCCCCCGAGTTCAATGTCATCCTCACCTTCGTGTCGTGGGGAATGATCGGCACCATCTTCCGTACCCTGTCGTGGTGTCTTGCATTCACAATCCTGGCCAAGGGCGACGGCAAGACCTACCTGTGGACCGAGGTCACCAGTGCCATCATCAACCTGGTGCTTAACATCCTGTTCTACCGCTGGTGGGGCCTGACAGGACTGGGGCTGGCATTCCTGGTCTCCTATGTACTGTACACACTCATCATCGCCATTGTTTACTTCAAGGTATACCACTTGAGGGTATCCCAAGCCAGCTTGTACAACCTGCTATGGACACTGGCCATCGGCGGTGGTGTCATGGCATGTGTTGAAATGGGCCTCATGATACCAGCCCTCGCATTGACGGCTGTCAGTGTACTGGTCGCCGCACGCCAGATTATTGCCTTGTGGCATCGCTAGAAACACCGTGACACCCGGTTGCCCGAAAACGATAGTTAATTCACCGTGAACGGTTAATTTTCAATAAACGAGCAGGAATTTATTAACATTTTGATATGTTAAATCAAAAATAATATCTACCTTTGCATCGTTAAACCAAACGTTATTAACGAGGGGTCTCAAATGCAACAAGTTGAGATTCTTCTAATTTTTTGAATCTTAAAAATTAAAAAACACAGTATTTAGCATGGCTATTACGTACATGACACAGGAAGGGTACGACAAGAAGATGGCCGAACTCGCCCATCTTGAGAACGTCGAGCGTCCCGAGGTTGTCCGCGCTATTGTTGAAGCCAGGGACAAGGGAGACCTTTCAGAGAACGCAGAATATGATGCAGCCAAGGAGCGCCAGGGCATGCTCGAGGCTAAGATATCGGAGCTCAAGAGCCTGATTGCATCGGCACGCATCATTGACGAGAGTAAAATCTCGACCGACGAGGTGCAGTTGCTCACCAAGGTGACCATCCGTAACCTCAAGAACAAGGCGACGGTGACCTATACCATCGTCACCGAGACCGAGGCTAACCTGCGCGAGGGCAAGATATCCATCTCTACCCCTATCGCCAAGGGCCTGCTTGGCCACAAGGTCGGCGAGAAAGTAGAAGTTCAAGCACCTGCGGGCTTGATGAAGTTTGAAATCCTCAAAATCGAAGTTTAAAAGACATTCAACCGTTATGGCTACAATATTCAGCAAAATCGCTGCTGGTGAAATTCCCAGCTACAAGGTTGCCGAGGACGATCGTTACTACGCTTTCCTCGACATTAATCCGATGGCCAAGGGCCATACCCTTGTCATCCCCAAGCACGAGGTGAACTACATGTTTGACCTCGATGAGGAAGAGTACATGGGCTTGTGGGCATTTGCCCGCAAGGTGGCCATGGCTCTGGAAAAGGCTATTCCGTGCAAGCGCATCGGCATCGGCGTGCTCGGCCTTGAGGTGCCCCATTGCCACATCCACCTCGTCCCCCTACAGAGCGAGAAGGACATGGCCTTCGGCGGCCCGAAGCTGACCCTCCCTGCCGAGGAGATGCAAGCCATCGCCGCAGCCATCGCTGAAAAGCTCTAATTGACGGACACTATTCATCACGAGACACCTGAGTTGCCACCCAGGTGTCTCGCTTTTTTATTATCAAGCCACCGCGCATTGTTGTCCAAAGCCACAATCCACATTCCCGCCAAATACCATAAAAATCGATGTTTCATCCTTACAGACAAAAAACATTTCGTCTAAAAAGATTCGACAAATCAAAATAATGTATTAGTTTTGCGCTAACATAATCATCATCCGTCAGAACCAGAATTCATTAACAGCTTATTTACTGTATATTCTAATGTAAGAGTCATGAAACTATTTTCTGATCATCTTTTGATCCTGTCACTACTGGCATCGGTAGGATGGATCAGCGCTACAGCTCAGTCCAGTAGCGCAACGAGTGTGTCGGAGCGCATCGCTCTGTCGCTAGTAGATAACAAGTGCACCTATTCTATTGATGAGGAGAAGAACTATTACGAGAACACATTGGGGTTGAAGCAGCCTACCGGAGACAACAAGCTGACTGCCGGCATGCTTAAGGAGGGTGACAATCACATTGTGTTCCACCGGAGCGATGGCCTCGGCAACAGTGTTGACATTGCCCGCATTAACCTAGCATCAGTGATCACCCGCCAACCCGTGTATGCGGGCCAAATCGATTTTTACGGTGATGGTTCCAATTTACCATCAAGCCCGATAACCATGACGCAAGCCATGTTGCCTAGTGACTGGAATACAGACGGTTCCAATCTAGTCATGCAAACCAATGGCTATGCCTACATCACTGGCAAGGGTGGTTTGACCTTCACTGTCCCGGCAGGTTTCGACAACGGTACTTTGCAGCTGGTTGTAACAACAGGAGAGAACAAGCGTGATGGTTACTTCAGCTATTGTCTTAATAATGGCAGCTGGTATATCCTGTCTACCGAAGTGACTGCGGGAGAGACCCTGGTTATCGGTAACTTTACAGGTATCAACAGCGGTGATGTCATCAGCCTCTATGGTGGTCAAAAGAATGGTGATTCCTATTATTCAACACAATCGCCAGACATCAAGATGATCGGCTTCAATAAGATACCCAAATCACTGATTCCTACCGTCACGGTATCGCCAGCCATCAGCCAATGGAATGGCACGGCCTGGAGTGACGAGACAGTACTAGAAGGCACCACCTATAGCGTCAATGACTTGATTGACCTCGAAGGGCTGGGAACTATCACCGACTCGTTCAGTGATATCACAGCCGACAATAGCCACCCGTCAGGATACAGCTACATGGCGGACTACGATGCCAATGTGATTATTCCTTCAAGCAGCACCTCGGGAATCGATTTCTATGCAAGCGCCGACTTCACCGCTGCCACGACAGCCAATGCATCAAGCGCATTGATCAGTGGCGCAAATAACTGGACCTTCTACGGCGCAAAGATTTACAGTCCTAGCGCTGGCAGATGCTGTTACATGATGTATTATGGCGCTATCATGTACACCATGCCCAGCAATTTCATGGGTAACAGCGTCAATGTGAGCATCACCACAAACAATGGCGACGATGGTGCGGGTGATTTATATGTCAACGGACAAGTCCACACATTCACCGCTGGCGAGACCTATACCTGGACCGTTCCCGTGAGGGCCAATGGCGCGATTGAACTAAAGTGCGTCAGCGCTGATTTCTCTATTGACTTTACCAAAATTGTGATCAGTAGCGGTAATGGTGCTGCATTGGGCATGCCCAATAGTCCTATTGACGGTCAGCCGAGCTCCAGCGCCACAATAGAGACGGCCTACCCGTTTGATCAAGTAAAACAAGCTCATGAGAGCATCATTATGGCAACCGAAAAATGACAACTAGAGAGACCTAGATATGAAAACGAAAGTAAACAAAATAAGATTTGTGCTGATGCTAGGATTCCTCGCCATCGGCATGACAGCATGGGGTCAGATTCCCCATATTGAGAAATTGTCAGTTTCTACCCAGATGTTCCTCGACGAGATGGCAGGCAAAGTCAGCTGGGAGAAACCGAAACCCACTTTCAGGGCCACGAGCACTGACGATATCATCGATCCCAACATCACGATTCATGAACGTCCTATCGCCAGCCCCGACACCATCGACGGCAAAGCCTATATCTCCTCTTTCATCAGAGTTACCGATGACGATGATATCAACATCCTAGAGTCCCTCGGTGTCAAGATAGAGTGCCGTTTTGACAATGGCCTGTTGACTGCACTGATTCCCGTAGACCGGATCCTGGATGTTGCCGCCATTGATGACGTGGTGAGAATCGAGGTAGCTACCGTCATGAGCGCCACTACTGACAACGCACGCCAGACGACCAATGCCGATGATGTTCTCACCCTCTCCCAGGATGCACTGGCTGCTGGATTGAATCATCGATATGACGGCAGCGGCGTCATTCTGGGCATCATTGATGTCGGTATCGACTACCAGCATCAAGCGTTTAAGGACAAGGACGGCAACAGCCGCATCAAGGGTGTCTATTGCTATGGCAGCAATAGCGTACTTGCCGACTGGAGCGGAAGCGGCACCCTGCCCACAACCGACAACTCGGCTAAAGACCATGGCACTCACACCAGTTCAATCGCTGGAGGTTCCAACGTGATTACCGACGGTTCCAATGTCACAGTGACCGATGTCCCTGCCAGTGCCACCTATGGTGGTATGGCTCCTGGCGTTGACTTGTATCTTGCCGGTGTCAACACGCTTTACTCAACCCGCATCAGCAACGCATTCCAGAAGATGGCCAATTATGCCAATGCACAAGGGCAACCGCTGTTTGTCAGCAACAGCTATGGCAGCATGACAGGTCCACATGACGGGACTGGAGCCTATGCCGACGTGATCCAGCAATACTTCGGCAATGATCAGAGCAATAGAGTTTGCCTTTTCTCAGCAGGCAACGAGGCGGGTAACGCCGATGAAACCGAGGGCGGCGGTTGCCACATCTACGGCACTGTCAGTAGCTCTAACCCTCTGCGCTCCATCCTGCGCTGCCACTATTATTCCAACCGAGACAATGGCTACTATTACACGGGCAATCTGGCGAGCGCCTGGAGCCGTTCCACCAGTGTGACCGACCTGCGTTGCCGCATTATGGTACTTGACACAAGGACAGGCAATATACTGACAACAATTAATGTCACACCATCAACCAGCGGGACTGCCGTCAGCGGATTGAGTACATACTACTCGGGCACGCTCACTGTCTATAAGGATTATAGTGCTACCAGCTATTCAGGCAAAACCCAAATCTACCTGACAGCTACCTCGGACATGAAATCCAAGAGCTATGACACCAGCAATTCAAGCTTCTATACGAGCAACTACACGCTGGCTGTGGAGTTCTATCCTGCAAGCGGTTCGGCCGAAATCGATGCATGGACACTTGACTATTGCTACTTTACCGACTATCTAACTACTAGTGGCTATAATTGGATTGATGGTTCTGATGACATGAGTGTTAATGATTTAAGTAACAACCCCAACATCATCGTTGTCGGTTCCTATACATCTCGTGAACGCTCATCCAGCTATAACCTGGGCGACATCAGCAAGTTCTCCAGTTATGCTACCGAGAGTGCTAACTTGATGGGCAAAACCCTGCCGTGGATCACGGCACCAGGCGAAGTGATCATCGCTGCCTATAACCACAATAACACCTCCCGAGGCTCAAACTATGTAGTAACTGTGAATAATTCCACTTCCCCTTATGGACAAATGTCTGGAACGTCGATGGCATGCCCCTCGGCAGCTGGTATCGTGGCACTGTGGATGCAAGCCGCCCAAGAGGTCGGAGAGAGTCTCACATTGAGCAAGGTCAAGGAGATCATGAAGGAAACGGCTATCCGTGACTATTGGGTGACCGACGGTCCCCATGCGAGCCACTTCGGCAACGGCAAGATTGATGCCCTGGCTGGCATACAGTACATACTGAGTTCTCATAGAGATCCTATCATCACCGCCAACCCGACCGAGGTCAACTTTGAAGGTGAACCAGGTAAAACCTATACTCAAACCGTCAACATCACCAGTCAGAATCTGACAGGCAATATCACTGCTACATTGAGCGATGAAAACGGTGTATTCCAGATAGCGCCGACCAGTTTCACGTCCAACGGAGACCTTATTATCACTTTCATCCCCAGTGCCGAGGGCAGCTATAGCGCGACCGTTACGTTAACCAGTGAAGGAGCCCAACCAGTGACTATCGTCATCCACGGCACAGCCATCATTATCAACAACACGCTGGTGAGCAACACGGTTGAGGTTCCTGTCTATCACAGTGATCTACAAGCCAATGATACTTATATATTCTCGCTTGATGAGGTCAACAACGATGTGGACATGAATCTGCCATACACGTCACAGAGCAAGGTGAGCATTCTCGTCAAGAGTGATGCACCCATCACCCACTATGACCTCATGCATCGAGACGGCATTGATAGCGACTGGATCACAGCCGCCACTGCTGTTCACGAGAATAACACCTATATTTCTAATGAGGTCACCATGACCTTCGACGATGGAGTTAACCAGATGTGGTTCCCGATGCAAGATAACTTCATGCTGAATGATCCAGTCACCTACTATGCACCTGTCACTGTTGCAAACGGCATCATTACTCAAGGGAACACCTATGGAGCCCCCATTACCTCACTGAAATCTGATCAAGTTCACCTCAATGTGACTATCGGAGGCAGCAAGAGTGATGGGCGCACAGGTGGGCACTGGAACCAGAATGGTGTAGAATACTGCGTTTACACCCCCATCATCACCGTGGAGTTCCAGGAAAATGGAGCCACGACCCACGTGCCCTACATGTATCGTGCATGGCTCATCAGCGACTGCGCTTATGACTTTGACCGAGTGGACGGTTCCATTGTCGGCACGACACCGCTCCAGTCTCCCTACTTGCTGGGTGAAGTCCTTGCCGACGAAGAAGATCCCACCTACGCCCGTATCGGCACCGAATGGGTAAGTGAAAAATTACAAAACGCCTTTGGCGCACCATGTAACGGTGCACAGATCCAAATTGCTGTACGCGCCTACTACCAGAAGGGGAACAGCAGCCAGCGCACGCTCAAGCAAGGCACGGGTATGTTTGGATTCTCACAGGGTGACAGTGAAGGGAACTTTGACCTGCCCACTGGTATTCATGTGATCTACAGCGACCGTCAGGTGGTCGGTGTTACCTATGTGAACGCGTTGGGCATGCAATCGAGTGAGCCGTTTGATGGCGTGAACATCGTTGTCACCCAATATGGCGATGGCTCAATCACTACTGCCAAGGTACTCAAGTGATATTGCAGTATTGACCAAGTAAAAAGTCATACACAATAACTCTTTACATCAGTTGCGAGGGTTCGCCGACGAGGGCGCGCCCTCGCTGTTTTTCAGAGCTTGCCCATCGGCAAGCAGACACGAATTCTTGATTTTTCTACCATTATTGCGGGCATCGATGGCCATTATAGGCATTTTTACTTAACTTTGTGGCATGAACGAGAAGATTGTAACCATAGATTGCATCGATAGCTATAACAAACTGGTAGGGGTAGAGACGCTCCACCCCCTGGTGACCGTGCTTGACGTGAAGGATATCCCGGAGTGGATGAATGGAGCCGTCGTGCGCTATAGCCTGTATGCCCTGTTCCTCAAGCAGGGCGAAGGCTGCTCGCTGCGCTACGGACGCGAGAAGTATGACTACCAGGCCGGTTCAATCGTGACATTTGCCCCCGGACAATCGGTCAACGTGGAGTGGCGTGAAGGTCTGCCCATGCCGCCGTCACGGGCCTTGCTCTTTCATCCCGACCTGATCTACGGCACCCCTCTGGGCAAGAAAATCCAGGAATATGCCTTCTTTGACTACAGCCAGCGGGAGGCCCTGCATGTATCTGACCGTGAGCGCGCTATCATCATGGGCTTGCTTGACCAAATCGCTAGCGAGATGGAGCATCCCGTTGACCATCACAGCCAGACGCTCATCACCGATGCCATCTCACTGCTGCTGGACTACTGCATGCGCTACTACGACCGCCAGTTCATCACGCGTCACAAGGTGTGCAGCGACATCTTCTCGGCCTTTGAGCAACAAGTGAAGGAGTATTTCAAGGATGGTCATGCCGAGCGTGCCGGCATCCCCACCGTCGCTTACTTTGCCGACCGTGCCAACCTGTCCACCAGCTACTTTGGCGACCTGATCAAGAAAGAAGCCGGCATGACAGCCCAGAGCTATATCCAGGATGCCGTCATCAGTCAGTCCAAGCAGCTGCTCATGGAGCAACGACTCACCATCAACGAGATAGCCTACAGGCTAGGCTTCCAATACCCGCAGCACTTCACCCGCCTGTTCAAGAACAAGGTGGGCATGACGCCCAACCAGTATCGCCGGCAGGCGGTGTAGTTATAAGTGAGGAGTGAGGAGTGAGGAGTTCACTTAATCCTTATCCAGAGGTCGTAGTAACGGGACTCCTCATGGGAGAAGCGGCCGCCGCCTTCAGTACGGACGTGCCACAAGGATTCGGTCGTCCACTGTTCGGGTGCGAGCTCGGTATCGGCAATCTTGATTGACGAGATATACCTCCAAGCCGGCACGACCTGCTCCTCGCGATACAGGCCGTCCCATTCCCGCTGAACCCTCAAGTATTGATTGGGCGCAAGCACGGCGACATAGTCGCTGTCGCCAGCATGATGGGTAGTCACGCTATCGTTCTCTATAATCGTGTAGCCCTGATAGGGCGAAGTCATGATTTCCTGATAAAACGTGACCGTCACCGTGTCACTCGTCATGTTGTGGACATTATATTCCACCGATGACATAACGTCGCACGACCCAAGCGACACAGCCAGTGCCAATAACGACAGCCCGATGAGGAAATGATATATCGATCTCATTATAATTCTTATTGACGCGATGTGAATCATATATAAAACGGCAATCCGCCCCGAATCTTGTCTCAACCGCCCAAAATATTCATACAACACCAATAAACGGCCTGATTCGACAGGGCTAACTCTTCAACAGCATAAGCTCACGCAAAGTCGCAAAGTCGCTAAGATATCATTTATAAGGTGTTTACATTGAGTACTACAGGTATTTATTTCTTGATACTGATGCACATCGCTCAAATTCCCGTTGACAGCAAATGATAATATCGTTAAGATTAAATACTTGGCGGCTTGGCGACTTAGCGTGCGTTTTTTCCGGCAGATGAATCATTGAAGAGTTACAGGCAGGTCAAGAATCGTTAATAAACCTTATAGATGAGGGGATGAGGGGCGGTGTTTGGGGGATTTTTTGTAAATTTGCAGGTTAAAACGCAGATTTTAGAGAAAAGAATGTCACAAGACAAGCAGAATCAGATAATGGAAGAGCCCGAGGTGAATCCGGGCCAGGAACCGCAACAGGGGAGCGACTTCGGCGGCTACGAGAAGTTGGTCACGCTGTCACCGCGTGAGCACATCCGCCAGCGTCCGGGCATGTACATCGGCAAGCTGGGCGACGGCTCGCAGGACGATGACGGTGTGTATGTCCTCATCAAGGAGGTCATCGACAACAGCATCGACGAGTTTAACACGGGCTATGCCAAGCCGACCATCGACATCGATGTGGTGGACGGCACGGTGACCATCCGCGACTATGGCCGCGGCATCCCCCTGGACCAGGTCAAGGATGCCTCCAGCAAGATGAACACGGGTGCGAAGTATGACACGCAGACCTACAAGCGCTCTGTCGGCCTGAACGGTGTGGGCATCAAGGCGGTTAACGCCCTGTCCACCGAGTTCTACATCCGCAGCGTGCGTGACGGGCAATGCTCATCGGTACTCTATCACGAGGGCCTCGTTCAAGAGGAGAGCGGCATTATTGCTGCCAACGAAGGCGAGGAGAACGGTACGCTCGTGCGCTTCAAGCCCGATGCATCCATCTTCAAGAACTATGAGTTCCATGAGGATTTCATCGAGGCGATGATCAAGAACTACTCTTACCTGAACACGGGTCTCACGCTCATGTTCAACGGCAAGAAGTACCACTCGCGCAACGGCTTGAGCGACCTGGTAAAGGACAAGATGACCAACGACCCGCTGTACCCGCTGATGCACTTCACCGGCGATGACATCGAGGTGGTCATCACCCATGCGGCACAGCTGGGCGAGGAGTTCTACTCGTTTGTCAACGGTCAGCACACGACCCAGGGCGGCACGCACCAGAGTGCCTTCCGCGAGGCCTTGTCAAGGACCATCAAGGAGTTCTACGGCAAGAACTTTGAGTACAGTGACATCCGCAACGGCATCGTCGCCGCCATCAGCATCAAGGTCGAGGAACCCGTGTTTGAGTCTCAGACCAAGATCAAGCTAGGCAGCAGCATCATGTGGAAGGACGGCCCCACGATCTACAAGTACATCAACGACTTCATCAAGAAGGAACTGGACGACTACCTGCACAAGGCTCCCGAGACGGCCGAGGTGCTGTTGAAGAAGATCCAGGACAATGAACGCGAGCGCAAGGCCATCGCCGGCGTGAGCAAGCAGGTGCGCGAGAACGTCAAGAAGGCTGCATTGCACAACGACAAGCTGCGCGACTGCCGCGTCCACTTCAACGATGCCCGCGCCCCCAAGGACAATGACCGCCGTGACGACAGCTCCATCTTCATCACCGAGGGTCTGTCGGCAAGCGGCTCGATCACCAAGATACGCGACGTGGAGACCCAGGCGGTCTTCTCGCTGCGAGGCAAGCCGCTGAACACCTATGGCCTCGACCCCAAGAAGGTGATCACCAATGTCGAGTTTGCCCTGCTGCAAGCCGCGCTCAACATCGAGGACGGCATTGACGGCCTGCGTTACAACAAGGTCATCATCGCCACCGATGCCGATGTTGACGGTATGCACATCCGCCTGCTGCTATTGACCTACTTCCTGCAGTTCTGCCCCGAGCTCATCAAGACGGGCCACCTGTACATCTTGCAGACGCCCCTCTTCCGCGTGCTCAACAAGAAGGAGGCCAAGCGCAAGAACCGCAGCACCAAGCGTGAAGCCAAGCCCCAGAAGGTAGAGACCTACTACTGCTACAGCGACGAGGAGCGCTTGGCTGCCCTCAACAAGCTGGGCGATGCCGCCGAGATCACCCGATTCAAAGGTCTGGGTGAGATTTCACCAGACGAATTCAAGGACTTCATCGGCCCCGACATGCGCCTGGACCGCGTGCAGCTGCGCAAGGAGGACTCCGTCAAGCAGATGCTCGCCTTCTTCATGGGCAAGAACACGATGGAGCGCCAGAGCTTTATTATTGACAACCTAGTAAACGAAGATGATGAAGACATCACAGTGCACTGATAAGACACAACAGGGACAGCGCATCGCATTGTTCCCGGGTTCCTTTGACCCGTTTACCCGTGGACACGAGTCCATCGTGAAGCGCGCATTGCCATTGTTCGACAAGTTTGTCATCGCCATCGGGGTGAATGCCGACAAGCACGCCTTCATGACGATGGAGCAGCGCAAGGCGTGGATCGAGAGCGTCTTCAAGGACGATTCCCGCGTCGAGGTCATCACCTATACAGGCATGACCGTCGACGTGGCCCGCGAGGTGGGCGCGCAGTTTATCGTGCGAGGCGTGCGGCTGATCCAGGACTTCGAGAACGAGAAGCATCTGGCCGAGGTGAACCGCGACCTCACCGGCATCGAGACCATCCTGCTCTACACCCTGCCCGAGTACAGCCACATCAGCAGCAGCATCGTGCGCGAGCTGGTGCGCTACGGCCAGGACGTGACTCCTTACCTCCCCAAGGATGCCGACATCACTCAGTTGCCCAAATGAGGAAGAGTCAAGACTCGCCGTCGACAATTCCGTTTTTTTATCCGCTAAATCCATTTATCCGTCAAACTGACCACTAAAATGAAAAAGATATTGCTGGCTATCTCCCTGTTCATGGCATTGTCGATCACAAGCACCGCCCAGCGCGGCATGCCACAGGCGATGCAGAAGCTGCTGAATGCCGAATATGCCATCTCGTCACTCTATGTTGACACCGTCAACGAGGACAAACTGGTCGAGGATGCCATCAAGGGCATGCTTGAGAACCTAGACCCCCACTCGTCCTACACCGACGCCAAGGAGACCAAGGAACTGGAAGAGCCCCTGCAGGGCGAGTTCAGCGGTGTGGGCATCCAGTTCAACATGAACAAGGACACCCTATACGTCATCCAGACGGTGCCTGGCGGCCCCAGTGAACGCGTGGGAGTGCTCGCCGGCGACCGCATCATCACCGTTAACGACACCACCATCGCCGGTGTGAAGATGAAGAACAGCGACATCCAGAAGCGGCTGCGCGGCAAGAAAGGCACCAAAGTGACCATCCAAGTGAAACGCGCAGGCGTGAAGGAGCTGATCACCTTCCGCATCACGCGTGACAACATCCCCGTGCACAGCATCGATGCCAGCTACATGCTCGATGAGAGGACAGGATACCTGCGCATCTCGCGCTTCGGTGCCAAGACCCATGAGGAAATGATGGATGCACTGAATGACCTCAAGAAACAGGGCATGACGCAGCTCATCATGGACCTGGCGGACAATGGCGGCGGTTACCTGAATGCCGCCACCGACATGTGCAACGAGTTCCTGGACCGCGGACAGCTCATGGTCTATACCGAGGGCGAGAACAGCCCCCGCCTCGAGGCCAACGCCAACGGCTGGGGTGAGTATAAGGACCTGCACCTGGTGGTCATCGTGAACCAGTACTCGGCATCGGCCGCCGAAATTTTTGCCGGCGCGATGCAGGATTGGGACCGTGCGGTCATCGTGGGCCGCAGGACCTTCGGCAAGGGATTGGTGCAGAGGCCCTTCAAGTTTGAGGACGGCTCAATGATGCGCCTGACCGTTGCCCGCTATTACACGCCCAGTGGACGTTGCATCCAGAAGCCCTATGACCTGGGTAACAAGAAGGCCTATGAGAAAGAGCTTCTCGACCGCGCCAACGAGGGCGAGTACTACAGTCTGGACAGCATCCAGTTCAATGACTCGTTGCGCTACACCACACGGCTGAACGGCCGCACCATCTACGGCGGCGGCGGTGTCATGCCCGACATCTATGTCCCCGTCGATACCAGCGAGTATTCCACCTATTACCGCGACCTGTCGGCCAAGGGCATCATCAACCAGTATGCCATCAAGTATGTGGACAAGCAGCGCAAGGGCATCAGCAAGCGGTTCAAGACAGTCCAGGACTTTGACCGCGGCTTTGTGGTGACCGATGAGATGATGCGAGACTTCATCGCCATGGGCGAGCAGGACAGCATCAAGTATGACGAGGAGAAGTACCGTACCAGCGAGCAGCTGCTCAAGGACATCATCAAGGGCTTGATTGCCCGTGACGTCTATGGCGACCCTGGAGCCTACAGCATTGTCATCAACCACCGCAACCACGACGTGCAGGCCGCCTATCAGGTGCTGAACGACCGTGAGCGCTACAACCGCCTGCTGCGTGAGGGCAATCCAGAGTACGAGCGCCTGGTCAAGAAGGGCAGTACCAAGTAGTTACCGATTTATCATCATTCTGATATTGTCTGCGTCTTGATGAAGCACTGGATTAAAATATTTCTATTGACCGTGATTGCGGCACTCTTCTGGGTCATTATGCCAGAGGTACCCGCAGGAGCAGCGCCATGCCAAGAAATCCAGGGCGAATTCAAGGCTCAAGGAGTCCCCCAGCCTGTAACCGATGACTATGGCCTCGTGTTCAATGCGCCGGTTCAAGTCCCAGCATTTACACCCAACCAGTCATCGCGGCTTGTCACAATTGCCAAGAATCGGGTGTCGCTGATGCGCACCAACATCCTCAGGCGCAGTTCCAATCGCCTGAGCGACAACATCTACACACCTATTGCCGCAACAGGTCGCCTTGTCATTGAGCGCATGAGCGCCCCGTTGCGAGAAACGAGAGCAGTTCACTTCTATGTACTAGAACTTTGCCGGTTGTTGTGTTAGACCATTGATTGGGGCAACACATTCCCCCTGATTTGATCATCTTATTACTTCTCCGCCATCCCACTCAATAATGGCAGGAGTATCCACCTTGTGGCCCACAATGTAATGGACACAAGGCGTAACACATTTACAATCAACACATTTCAAACAACCAAACAAAAAAGATTATGGCAAACTTCAATAAACTATCCATGGCAACAGAACTGCTGTCACACAACAACCTGCATACCGTATCGGGCTTTATGGGCCTGAGCAAGAAACTCGTGTACACCCCCACCGGCGCTACCGTCTCGGTGAATAGATACAATTACAACCCTGAAGCCATTGCCCACTTGCAACGCGTAATCGATAGCGACGGTAAGGGGCTTGCGGCTGCCGTCAAGGCCTGCCGTGTGCAGAAGCTGGAAATCGGCAACATCGAGCTTGATGCCTGCATCTCGGCCGACAAGCGATTTGTTGCCCTGCAGTTGCTGCAGTTCATAGATTACACTTATCAGCCCATCAGCAGGGTCGCCATCTATGAGGGCGAGCAGGCACAACTAGTAGCAACGATATTTGACTGACACCTCTATCATCCTATCAACCATACACACATCGATAAATGTTGACTATTGCGATTGTTGCCGTCTTTGTGGCGGGATATGCATGCATTGCATTAGAGAGTGTCATCAAGGTGAATAAGGCGGCTGTTGCCCTGTTCATGTTTGTGGCATGCTGGACCCTGTTCATGATAGCCCCTGGAATCTATTTCCCAGGCGTTCATGATTCAGTAGAAGCCACACTTGAGGCTATCGAGGACAACCTGGGAGAGACCTCAACGACCTTGTTCTTCCTCATGGGTGCGATGACCATCGTCGAGGTCGTGGATCAGAACGGCGGTTTCAACTTTGTGCGCGACATGTTGAGAACAGCCTCCAAGCGCAAGCTGTTGTGGCGCATCGCGTTGATGACCTTTCTCTTGAGTGCTATCCTCGACAACCTGACGACAAGTATTGTCCTGATCATGGTACTACGCAAACTCGTGGCGCAGCGGCAGGACAGGCTCATCTATGACTCAGTCATCGTGATTGCCGCCAACTCAGGCGGAGCCTTCTCCCCTATCGGAGATGTGACAACCATCATGCTATGGAACGGAGGCATGATCACTGCCGGCATGACCATCCTGCATCTGCTACTGCCATCGATGGTGTCTATGCTGATTCCCGTCCTGCTGTTGCAATTCGGCCTCAAGGGCCAGTTGCAGCCCTGTAGAGCCGATGATGCTACTGGCAGCGATCAGGAGCTCACCGCCTGGGAGCGTAAGCTGGTCTTTGTGCTGGGTGTGGGCGGCCTGATCTTTGTGCCAGTGTTCCGTTATCTCACCAGCCTGCCGCCGTTCATGGGCATACTGTTTGTGCTCTCCTTGTTGTGGATCACTACCGAGTTGTTCTACGCCCATCTCAAGGTCAAGGAGAAAGCCTCTCATCGTGTGGCCCGGCTGCTGTCACGCATCGACATGTCCACGATCCTCTTCTTCCTGGGCATTCTGATGGCCGTCAGCTGCCTGAAGCAGATTGGTGTGCTCACGGCGCTAGGTCAATGGCTCGACAATGTATCGGGAGGGAATCATTACCTGGTGACGGGCCTCATCGGCATCATCTCCAGCATCGTCGACAATGTGCCCCTAGTGGCAGGCTGCATGGGGATGTATCCACTGACAGCCACTGGAGACATGGCTATTGACGGTACATTCTGGCAACTGCTGGCCTATTGTGCGGGTGTCGGCGGCTCGATGCTCATCATCGGGTCGGCAGCAGGAGTGGTCGTGATGGGGCTGGAGGATATCTCCTTCGGCTGGTACCTGAAGCGCATCACGCCGATTGCCCTTGCAGGCTACCTTGCCGGCATGCTATGCTACTGGATCCAGACGCTAATTTAGTGGGTACGGGTCACTGACAACAAAAAAACGAACCGCTTGTCGTCCTTGAGACTTGAGCGGTTCGTTTTCGTATGTCATAATTATTAGCCGGGGAGCGGCGGCGGTGTTGTCGAGTCGTTGCCGCCAGGGAACGGGGGAGGCGTCATGCGAGCGGCATCCTGCTGCTGCATCTCGGTGATGCGGCTCATTGTGGACTTGTACACGCGCCAGATGAGCAGAACAAACAACACGTTGACCACTACCGACAAAGCCGGGAAAATGCCTTCGCTGAAGGCCAATGCGTCATAGATCCAATGTATCAGGATGGGAACCGCCAGGATGCAGACTTTGGTCACGTTACTGCGGTCGCCAAAGTGGAACTTGCTATAGAAGTAACCCATGGCACAGGCTATTGCGAAGTGGGCCGGAACGGCTGTCAAGCCACGCACGATGCCTGTACCCACCCAGTCGTCACTCTGGAGCAGATAGAGCACATTCTCGGTCGCAGCAAAGCCCAGTCCCACACAGGCGGCATAGACAATGCCGTCAAGGTACTCGTCATAATAGGGATTCTTGCGCAGGAGCAGCCAGAGCATGAGTAACTTGGCGGTCTCCTCGGGCAAGGCGGCGGCAAACAGGGCTGTCGAGACAGCCCCCGTGAAGCTATCCAAGTCATAGACGAGGATTCCCATCACACCGAGCAACGTCGAGATGAGCAAGGAGACGAATGTGGAGCCCACACCATAGAGGAAGGCCTTGATGAGCATGCGGGGCGGTTCGGGCCTGGCTGAATCCTTGCGGTAAATCCACCAGCCCAAGATCAACGCAGGTATCAAAGCGGTTGCAATAACAAGTAGCATATTGTCGTATCGATTAATGTATTACTGTGTCATGACCCATGACTTGATTAAATGCACCCGATGAAGTCGCCATCGGGTGCATTGTATTCAATCAGGTCTTGTCAACAGACGTTATCACAAGGCAAGACGGAAGCCCAACGAATAGCTGCGGCTGCCAGGTGCCTCGTAGTTACGGAAGGTAGTGCGGCTCTCGCGGCTGGTGCTGAACCAGCTGCCACCACGGGTCACGCGGCGCATGCCAGTCTCGGGGCCAACGGGATCAACCTGAGCATCCTCACCATAAGCGCCATACCAGTCGCTGCACCACTCGAAGACGTTACCGCACATGTCATAGATACCCAGCTCATTGCTGTGCTTGGTGCCCACGACATGGGTACCGTAGTCCTCATTGTCGCTGCCGACGGCATAGCTGTTGCCATAGTACCATGCGACATCAGCGATCTCGTCACTGCCGGCATACAGGGTGCCACGGCTCTTGTTGCCACCACGGGCGGCATATTCCCACTCGGCCTCGGTGGGCAGGCGGAAGTTCTTGCCGGTGATGGCATTCAGACGGGTGATGAACTCCTGGCAATCGTCCCAGCTTACCTGCTCGACAGGGCGATTCAGGTCGCCGCTGAAGCTGCTGGGGTTAGTTCCCATGACAGCCTGCCACAGTTCCTGGGTCACCTCAGTCTGGCCGATGCTGAAGGGTGAGAGGGTCACCTCGTGGGCCGGAAGCTCATCGATGTTGGCGATGCCTGCTTCGACAGCCGTGCTGTCAACACCCATCGTGAAGGTGCCACCCTCGACGGCAACCATCTGGAAGGAAACGCCGTTAACGGTGAACATGCCAGGGATGGTGTTGTAGTTGAGCATGCGCTCGATGAAGGAGTTGGCAGCTACCTTGAGTTCGTCAAAGTTCTCGTCCATGACTGAGCTGCAGTCGAGCAGCAGCATGACCAGGGCGCTGGAATAAGTACTCTCGACATCAGGCAGACGGTCGGCCGAGAACTCGGTGCTGGCTTCCCAAGCATTGAGGTCCTCCACCCAGTACCACTCCTTGATGTCCTTCTTCTCGATGCGCTCCTCGCTGTCAAGCTGTATGCCGTCGAAGACCAGTGTCACAAACATGCCGTCAACACTCGATGCGGCGACACTGTCGCCAGCGGTGCAGGTCATGCCATGATAAGTGATGTTGGTCAAGCTGCGGGTCTTGAGCGAGAAAGTACCCTCGATATAAACCTGTGAGTCATCAACAGTGGCATCGTCCACCTCGTCAAAGGTGAAGCGGATGCGAGTGCCGGTACCCACACCAGGGAAGATCAAGGTGAGTTTCTCGGACATGTTGCGGCTAACCAGATCATCGGCGATTTCCTGGAAGCGGGTGTTGGCCTCGGCGACCGAGTTGACCTCCATGGCCTTGGTCGAGTCACTCGACAAGGCATACAGGTTGGAGCGGAACTGGTTGGCATCCTTGACGTTCTCGTTGAGCAAGCCCACCGAATAGGCCTTGAGTGAACGTCCATAGACGCGCTCATTGGTAATGCGGTTCTTTAGCGCTGCAGCATACTCGGCCTCGGTGTCATACTTGTCGGTCATCATGAGCGAGCCCTGATCGAGACCCTCGGTGAAGGTAACGATAGCGACATTCTGCAGATGGTCGGGCAAGCCGGCAGTGTTGAGCTGATCAAGCGCCGTGTCGAACGAATAGTAGAGCAGACGGCCAGCCTGACTCCTGAGTGAGGAGACAAAGCTCGTGAAGTCGAGCATTGAAGTCGAGTCCAGACAAGCGATCGGCTTGGTGTTGAGCGTCTGGTTGAAACCGATGACACCCATGTACATGCCGGGATCGAGGCGGTGTACCTTGGGACCGGTCAGGACAATGTCGATCAAGTAATTGATGTCGGCAATGTTGACATCACCGTCACCATTGACATCGGCACTGATATCAGGCGAGCTGCTCAGGATCGCGTCAATAACGACATTGATGTCGGCAATGTTGACATCACCATCGGCGTTGACATCGCCCTCGATGTTACTGGAGTAATTGCGGGGCCCTGCCAATGCCATTGCTGTTGACAAAAGAATCAACGAAAGTAGCGTAGTTAATCTCATGTTCATAAATATTTTTAGGTTAAATTATATTCCATAATTAATGCCGCATCTAATATACAACCTACAAAATTACATCATTTTAGTTCAAAGCGCAAAGTTTTTGACCACAATAGTTATTAACAATCGGCATTTTTCTCCCTAAATTGCACACGACGGGCACAAAAAAGCGAAAAAGTTTTCCAAAAGCGAAAATTTGCAGCAACAATGATGAGATTTTATTATCCAAGGAATAGATTGTTTTAGTACCTTTGCAGGCCGAAAACCGTAGTGCTGTACCATTAGCCACGTTTTCTTTGTTGATATGATATCTACAGTTCATCTCATAGGGGTAGTTCTCACGGTTGCCCTGCTGCTGACAGTCAGCTGGCTGTCGGGGCGGCAGGTCAAGGACGCACGCAGCTTCACCACTGGTGGCACCAGCGGCAGCTGGATGGTGTGCGGCGCGCTGCTGGGAACACTGGCTGGCGGACAGTCCACCATCGGCACGGCACAGCTGGCCTTCTGCTACGGCCTGTCGGCCTGGTGGTTCACCATCGGGGCCGGATTGGGGTCACTGGTGCTGGGCTTGTTTTATGCCGGCCCGTTGCGACGCAGTGGCTGTTCTACCCTTCTTGAGATTGTGAGCCGTGAATATGGGCACAAGGCCGAGACGGTAGGCTCCATCCTGTTCCTGATCGGCATCTTCATCAGCATCATGTCCCAGGTATTGTCGTCGTCGGCGATGATCGGCAGCCTGTTTGGCATTTCCACCGTTTGGGCTTCGATTGCCGGTGCGGTACTCATCATGTTGATGGTGCTGTATGGCGGCATCCGCAGCGCTGGTGTGGGTGGCATCGTCAAGTTGATCCTGCTGTACCTATGCTCGATTGTGGCGGGCATTGTCGTGTGGCAAGTGGCTGGCGGGGTGTCAGGACTGCGCGATGGTGTGGACAGCATCTATCAGTCCCCCACCCTCGCCCAGTTCAACGACCTGAACGATATCGAGAGCATCCATCACCGCTACGGCAGCCCGTTTGCCCGAGGTGTGTTCAAGGATCTGGGCGGTTGCCTGTCGCTCATCCTGGGTGTCATTTGCACCCAGAGTTATGCCCAGTGCATCTGGTCGGCAGCGAGCACTCCCAAAGCCCGTCGAGGTGCCGTGCTGTGTTCCCTGTTCATGCCCATCATCGGAGCCGCCTGCACCTTAGTCGGCATCTACATGCGTGGGCACTACGTCACCGCCGATGAAGCCGCGGCCTTGCAGGCCGCAGGCGAGTCTCTACCCGCGGGAATAGGCATCATCGAGAATTCAGCACAGGCGTTTCCCGCATTCATCCTCAAGCACCTGCCCGCCTGGCTGGGCGGATTGATGCTGGGAACCATGCTCGTCAACATCCTGGGGTGCGGTAGCGGACTGTCGCTGGGAGCGGCCACGATTCTGGTGCGTGACGTGTACGGCAACTTCAAGCGGCGCATGGGCATGACCTCCGCTCCATTGTCACAGCTGGCACAAACGCGCCTGTCCATCGTGGGCATCCTCACTGCTGCGGTGATCGCCACCTTGCTGTTCCACAGCAGTTTCATCAACGACTTGGGCTTCTTGTCGCTGGGTCTGCGTGCCGTGGCCATCCTTTTCCCGTTGTGCTTTGCCCTGTGGTGCCCTGGCCGTTTCCAGCCCAGCCGCGTCTTGCTCTCGATGCCCGTGGGTGTCGCCGCCATGCTCCTGGCCAATTTCACCTCAATGCCCGGCGATGCCGTCTATTACGGCCTTGCGGCCTCCCTTCTCATCCTCCTTATCTTCAGACAACAAGGACAACATCAGTTACAACATTAACAACAGGAATCAAGGGTGTCAGTGTTCTTGTGATTCAAGGGTATCTATAACTGCATGTATCATTTCCTTGCTTCTCGTGCCAATCTGATTTCCTCATTGATTTCATCCAAAGTCATGTCAGGCAATAAGCCTTGTTCGGCTTGGGCTCTAATGGCTTTAAATGCCTCTATGCCCCGCATTGTCACATCTTCCTGATTTTTGGATGCCTTGATCTCGAAGGGGATGGCACGCTCACGCACCACCGCCTTGGCAAAGATATTCATTGCCGTGTTTACACTCATGCCAAACTGTGCACACAACTCTTCAAACGCAGCTTTTAATCCTGTGTCCATGCGGACTGTCATTGATACTTGTGCCATAATAGTACGATAAATTTATGTCATTATGACTGCAAAATAAATACATTTTAAATTATCTTGCAATCAAAATGACGTAAAAAATTCAATTCCCAAATAAACTTTACTTATTCTGACGTTTTAGTCGCACATTAACTCGAGAAAACAGGAAGTAGAATTTTTATTATTAGGGTGTCCGGGGAAAGTCCCG
>JAFTEU010000186.1 GCA_017453505.1 Muribaculaceae bacterium | reverse complement strand
GCGTTGTTCTTAGTGCTCTGTCCGCGCACGGGCAGACCATTGCGGTGACGGATGCCACGATAGCAACCGATGTCCATCAATCGCTTGATGTTCATCTGCACCTCGCTGCGCAGGTCACCTTCTACCTTATATTCGTTACCGATCACCTCGCGCACTGCGGCTGCCTCGGCATCGGTCCAATCCTTAACGCGGGTGTTCTCGTCCACACCGGCCTTCTTCAGGATTGTAGCGGCTGAGCTGCGCCCGATACCAAAGATGTAGGTCAAAGCGATCACGCCGCGCTTGTTCTGGGGGATATCAACCCCGACAATTCTTACTGCCATATATCTAATTCAAAAATTTTTGCAAAGTTAATACTTTTTTTTATCCCTGACGCTGTTTGAACTTGGGATTTTTTTTGTTAATCACATAGAGGCGCCCTTTGCGACGTACGATCTTGCAGTCCTCATTGCGCTTTTTGATAGATGCTCTAACTTTCATAATGTATTGTGGTTTTGTTATTTGTATCTAAAAGAGATTCTTCCTTTGGACAAATCGTAGGGGGACATTTCCACTCTCACCTTGTCACCAGGCAGGATTTTAATGTAATGCATACGCATCTTGCCGCTGATGTGGGCAGTGATCTGGTGTCCGTTCTCGAGTTCCACGCGGAACATCGCGTTGGACAAGGCCTCCACGATAGTGCCGTCTAATTCAATTGCTGTCTGTTTTGCCATATAAAACCTATGAAAAATTTAACGTTTACTGTTTCTATTGACTTAAAATGATATACAATCTGATCTCAGATGAACCTCTCACCCAAGACCTCCTTGATTGGATCAAAGGAGGACAAGATGTCGGGCTTGCCATGATGAATGGCTATTGAGTGCTCAAAGTGCGCACTGGGCTTGCGGTCGCGGGTGCGGGTCGTCCATCCGTCACGCTCGGTAATGATGTTCTTGCCACCCATGTTGATCATGGGCTCAATGGCAATCGTCATGCCGTTGCGCAGCAGTGGACCGGTACCGCGGCGGCCGTAGTTGGGGACTTCAGGATCCTCGTGCAACTTGCGGCCCACGCCGTGACCACACATTTCCCGTACAACGCTATAGTTGCGACGCTCGCAATACTGCTGAATGGCGCAGGAGATATCTCCGATGCGGTTGCCAGGCACAGCGTGCTGGATGCCAACATAGAGCGACTCCTTAGTCGTGCGAAGCAGTTGCAGGGTTTCCTCAGCAACGTCACCGACACAGAAGGTGTAAGTGCTGTCGCCATTGAACCCCTCGGGGGTGACGGCACCGCAGTCACACGACACGATGTCGCCATCCTCGAGAACGTAGTTCGACGGGATGCCGTGCACCACAACCTCGTTAACCGAGGTGCAGAGCGTGGCGGGGAAGCCGTACAGCCCTTTGAAGCCGGGCGTGCAGCCTTGAGAACGGATATACTCCTCAGCGATTTGATCCAGACGCCTGGTGGTCACCCCGGGGGCGACGACCTTGGCCACCTCAGCCAGGGCACCAGCAACAACCAGATTGGCCTTGCGCAGCATCTCGATTTCCTCGTCTGTCTTGAGATATATCATTGTGCGATTGAAATCAGTTTAAATCCAGTAACGTCTCATTTAACGGGTACGACCCTTGATTTTACCAGACTTCATCAGACCATCATAGTGGTGCATCATCAGGTGAGTCTCAATCTGCTGGAGCGTGTCGAGGACAACACCCACAGTGATGAGCAGTGACGTGCCACCGAAGAACTGGGCAAACTGCTGGTTGACGCCGAAGTAGCGAGCAAATGCAGGCAGAATGGCGACAATACCCAGGAAGATTGAACCCGGCAGGGTGATGCGCGACATGATCGAGTCAAGATACTCGGCAGTCTTCTTGCCCGGCTTGATGCCAGGAATGAAGCCGCTGTTCTTCTTCATCTCCTCAGCCATCTGGGTGGGACGCACCGTGATAGCGGTATAGAAGTAGGTGAAGGCAACAATCATGAGGAAGTATACCACATTGTACCAGAAACCGTTCATGTCACCGAAGGTGCGCGACAGCGTACCCAGGAAACCAGCCTCATTCTGGCGGGCACCGAAGCCGGCCAGCGTGATGGGGATGAACATGAGGGCCTGAGCAAAGATGATAGGCATCACGTTAGCAGCATTGACCTTCAGAGGGATGTACTGGCGGGCACCGCCATACTGCTTGTTGCCCACGATGCGCTTGGCATACTGCACGGGCACCTTGCGGGTACCCTGAGTCAGCATGACTGCACCAGCGGTAACGGCAAACAGAATGACAATCTCCACGAGGAACATCACCAAACCACCTTGAGCGGTGTTCAGACGGCCAGTAAACTCTTGAACAATGGCACCAGGGAAACGGGCAAGAATACCCACCAAGATGATGATGGAAATACCATTACCGATACCCTTGTCGGTGATCTTCTCACCGAGCCACATAATCAACATCGCACCCGCTGTGAGCACAATAGACAGATAAAATTTCATCCAGAAGCCCATTGCGGCATGGCCACCGGCGGCGTTGACCTGATACTCGAGATTGAGCAGATAGGCCGGAGCCTGCACGATCAGGATGATCACGGTGAGATAACGGGTGTACTGATTGAGCTTCATGCGGCCACTCTCGCCCTCGCGCTGCATCTTCTGGAAGCTAGGCACGACCATACCCATCAATTGGATAACGATCGAGGCGGTGATGTAGGGCATGATACCCAATGCGAAGATCGAGGCCTGGCCGAATGCACCACCCGAGAACATGTCGAGCAGCTGCATCAGACCACTGTTAGTGAAGTTGCGCATGGCTTCCAGGTCCGTGGGGTTGATTCCAGGCAGTACCACGTGGCATCCAAAGCGATAGATCACAATGAACAGGAACGTGGTGACGAGGCGCTTGCGCAGGTCCTCAATCTTCCAGATGTTTTTTAATGTTTCAATGAGTTTCATCGTCGGGTTAGAGTTTTACGATTGAGCCACCGGCAGCGGTGATGATCTCCTCGGCCTTCTTAGAGAAAGCATGGGCTTCAACTTCAAGCTTGTGGCTGAGCTGACCCTGGCCCAAAATTTTAACAAGTTGGTTCTTACGTACCATTCCAGCCTGAATCAGGTCGGCAACGGTAACTTTCTCGAGACTATTCTGCTCGGCGAGTGCATCAAGCACAGCAACGTTGATGGCCTTGTACTCCACACGGTTGATGTTCTTGAAACCACCCTTGGGGACGCGACGCTGCAGAGGCATCTGGCCGCCTTCGAAGCCGACCTTCTGCTTGTAACCTGAGCGCGACTTTGCACCCTTATGACCACGAGTGGACGTACCGCCCTTGCCCGAACCGGGACCGCGGCCAATGCGAGTTTTCTTCTTATTTGAACCTACAGCAGGCTTTAAATCATGTAATTCCATAATGTTGTTTCTCGTTTTTTGAAAAATTAAGAATTAATCAACATTGGTGACTTCCACCAGATGACGTACAGCGTTTACCATACCCAATACCTGAGGCGTAGCCTCCAGCGTTACGGTGTGGTTGAGTTTCCTCAGACCCAGAGCGTCGAGGGTCCTCTTTTGGCGAGCCGGACGATTGATGCGGCTTTTCACTTGTTTAATCTGAATCTTTGCCATGAGTTGTAAACAAATTTTTAACCGTTAAACACCTTGTCCACACTGATGCCGCGATAGTGAGCCACGGTAGCCGGGCTGCGCATCTCGTCGAGAGCCTTGAGCGTGGCCTTCACCAGGTTGTGAGGGTTGCTCGAGCCCTTGGACTTACAAATAACATCGGTCACACCCACGGTCTCGAAGACGGCACGCATAGCGCCACCAGCCTTCACACCGGTACCGGCACTTGCCGGCTTCATGATGATGCGGCTGCCGCCGAACTTAGCGACTACCTCATGAGGAATGGTGCCCTTGTGGATGGGGACCTTGATCAGGTTCTTCTTTGCCACCTCGGTACCCTTGGAAATTGCAGTGGTAACCTCATTGGCCTTACCCAAGCCGTAGCCGATAACGCCATTGCCGTCGCCAACGACAACGATGGCGGCGAAGGTGAACGTGCGACCACCCTTGGTGACCTTGGTGGTGCGGTTGATGGCAACCAGACGCTCCTTCAACTCGGCGTCGGCAGCGATCTTTACTCTATTATTTTTCTTCAGCATGATGATTCTTAAAATTTAAGTCCGCCTTTGCGTGCGCCGTCGGCCAACGATTTAACTCTACCATGGAACAGGAAGCCATTGCGGTCAAACACTACAGTGTTGATGCCGGCCTCGAGGGCCTTCTTGGCAACAGCCTCACCAACCTTAGCGGCGATTTCACTCTTGGTGCCCTCGGTGATTCCCTTTGAGGAGGCCGAGCACAGGGTGTTACCAGCCACGTCGTCAATGACCTGTGCATAAATCTGCTTGTTGCTGCGGAAGACACACAGCCTGGGACGCTCCGGAGTGCCACTGATGCGGCCACGGATGCGGGCCTTGATCTTGTTTCTTCTATCTGATTTGGATATCATGATGTTTCCTTTCTACTTAATTATTTGGCAGCTGCCGTTTTACCAGACTTACGACGAATAACTTCGCCAACAAACTTAACACCTTTACCCTTGTAAGGCTCGGGCTTGCGGAACGAGCGGATCTTGGCACAGATCTGGCCAAGGAGCTGCTTGTCACACGACTCGAGGGTGATGAGCGGGTTCTTGTTGCGCTCGGTCTTGGCATCAACCTTCACCTCGGGAGGCATCTTCAAGTAGATAGCGTGCGAGTAACCCAGAGCCAGCTCCAGAACCTGTCCGTTGCTGGTAGCACGGTAACCGACACCGACAATCTCCATTTCTTTCTTGAAACCCTGGCTCACACCGACAACCATGTTGTTGATCAGCGCACGGTACAGACCATGCTGAGCACGTGACTCACGCTCGTCATTGGGGCGGGTCACCTTGATTTCATTATTCTCGACCTCTACCTTGATGTCGGGATTCAGGGTCTGCTTGAGCTCGCCCTTGGGGCCCTTCACGATGAGGACGTTATCCTTCTGTTCAACAGTTACGCCAGCGGGGATGGCGATGTGCAATTTACCAATTCTTGACATAGCGCTTCTCCTCCATTAATAAACGTAACACAAAACTTCGCCACCGATCTTCTGGTTCTTGGCTTCCTTGTTGGTCATCACACCCTTGGAAGTCGAGATGATGGCAATACCTAAACCATTGAGCACGCGGGGCATGTCCTTGTAGCCAGTGTACTGGCGAAGGCCGGGCCTTGAAACGCGTGTGAGGCACTTGATGGCGCTAACGTGGTCCACGTTGTCATACTTGAGCGCGATTTTGATAGTGCCACGGGGAGAGTTCTCTTCCTCGACGAACTTGTAGTTCAGGATGTAACCCTGGTCGAAGAGGATCTTGGTGATCTCCTTTTTGAGCTTGGAAGAAGGGATTTCAACGACACGGTGCTGTGCCTTGATCGCATTCCTCAATCTAGTCAGATAATCTGCAATAGGATCTGTCATTTTTGTAACTTTGTTTAAATTGATTCGACCTTGTCGAACAATATTTAATACTGTAAAAATGTTGTTTTAAAGATAATGTGGTTGAAAATCACCAGCTGGCCTTGTGGACACCGGGAATCAGACCGTTAGAAGCCATCTCGCGGAAGTTGATACGTGAGATGCCGAACTGACGCATGTAACCCTTGGGGCGGCCTGACATCTTGCAGATGTTGTGCAGGCGCACGGGAGAAGCGTTGCGGGGAAGCTTCTGCAGGGCCTCATAGTCACCGTCCTTCTTGAGCTGGGCGCGCTTGGCAGCATACTTGGCTACAAGACGCTCACGCTTGGCCTGGCGGGCTTTCATTGATTCTTTTGCCATAATTGTTCTATCAATTATTTGTTGTTAAACGGGATTCCGAATTCCTTGAGCAGGGCATAGCCTTCCTCGTCGGTCTTAGCGGTGGTTACAAACGTGATGTTCATACCGGTCATCTTGGTCACGTTATCGATGTTGATCTCCGGGAAAATAATCTGCTCGGTCACACCGACGGTGTAGTTGCCACGGCCATCAAGCTTGCCGTTAACACCCTTGAAGTCGCGGATACGCGGCAGGGCGATGCGGATGAAACGCTCCATGAACTCGTACATGCGGTCACGACGCAGGGTCACGCGGACACCGATGGGCATCTTCTTGCGCACCTTGAAGTTGGAGATATCCTTCTTCGAGAGCGTCTGAACGGCCTTCTGGCCAGTGATGGCGGTGAGCTCGTTGATAGCGGTTTCAATGATCTTCTTGTCTTGGGTAGCATCACCCAGACCCTCGTTGAGGACGATCTTGACCAGACGCGGAATCTGCATGGGTGTGCTGTAGTTGAATTGCTTCATCAAAGCGGGAGCAATCTTCTCGTCATATTGTTTCTTCAGCGTGGTACTCATTACTTAATCTCCTCTCCAGATTTTTTAGAATAACGTACTTTCTTGCCATTCTCGTCCATCCTGAAACCCACGCGGGTGGGCTTAGCCTCGCGACCGCTCTTGGGGTCAACGACGGCCAGATTGCTCAGGTGGATCGGGGCTTCCTTCTTGATAATGCCACCCTGGGGGGCCTTGGCATTAGGCTTCGTGCTCTTGGACACGATGTTGACACCCTCCACGATAGCCTTGCCCTCCTCGGGCAGGATGTTCAGCACGCGACCGGTCTTACCCTTGTCGTCACCAGCGAGAACATAGACGGTGTCACCCTTCTTGATTTTTAACGTAGCCATATATTGTTTATTGCTATTTTAAAATGATGATTAAAGAACCTCGGGAGCGAGGGAAACGATCTTCATGTTCGTGGCACGCAGCTCGCGGGCAACGGGACCGAAGATGCGCGTTCCGCGCAACTCGCCGGTATTAGTGAGCAATACACAGGCATTGTCGTCGAAGCGGATGTAGGAACCGTCCTGACGGCGGATCTCCTTGCTGGTGCGAACAACGACAGCCTTGGAAACGGTACCCTTCTTCACCTCCGAAGCGGGGATAGCCTTCTTGACGGTGACAACGATGATGTCACCCACCGAAGCGTAGCGACGGCCCGAACCGCCCAGCACCTTAATGCACAGGACTTCCTTGGCACCGCTATTGTCGGCAACTGTCAATCTACTTTCAGTCTGTATCATAATCTGTAATTACTTGGCTTTTTCGATGATTTCAACTAATCTCCACCTCTTGGTCTTGCTCAACGGGCGGGTCTCCATCAGGCGAACGGTGTCGCCCACGTTGCACTCGTTGTTCTCGTCATGAGCGTGGTACTTCTTTGTCTTGTTGACAAACTTGCCATAGATTGGGTGTTTCTCCTTCCACTTGATGGTCACAGTGATGGTCTTGTCACCCTTGTTGCTGGAAACAACCCCAATTCTCTCTTTTCTTAAATTACGTTTTTCTTCCATTGTAGTGGTTCTTGGTTGGGATTATTTGTTCTTGAGTTCACGAGCGCGGATCTCAGTCTTCAAGCGCGCGATCAGTTTCCTGTCAAGCGTGATCTTGGCCGGATTATCGAGCGGAGAAATAGTGTGCTGGATCTTCTCCTGAACATACTCCTTCTGGACCTGGTCGAGGCGATCCTGCAATTCCTTATCGGTTAATTCCTTGATATTTTCCTTTTTCATAATCTGGTCAAAATGTATTATACGAGTTGAGTGGGATCATAGTCGCGGCGAACGACAAACTTAGTAGCCACGGGGAGCTTCTGGGCGGCGAGGCGCAGGGCTTCCTTGGCGATATCAAAGCTCACACCGTCAACCTCGATGAGGATGCGACCGGGATGAACTGGAGCGACGTAACCTGCAACATCACCTTTACCTTTACCCATGCGGACATCGGCAGGCTTGCGGGTGTAGGGCTTGTCGGGGAAAATGCGCAGCCAGATCTGACCCTGGCGCTGCATGTAACGCGTCACGGCGACACGGGCGGCCTCAATCTGGCGAGCGGTGATCCACTTGCTCTCCAAGGTCTTGATTCCGAAGGAACCAAAGGCGAGCTGGTTACCACGCTTGCTGTACTGGCGAGGATGCCCATCACTAGGACGACGGTATCTTAATCTCTTAGGTTGTAACATTTTAAATTTCGTTTTTTATAGTCACACTTCAATCAACTTGGTTGTGACTGGGTTTAACGATTGTTGTTTCTCTTGCCACCGCGGAAACCACGACGCTCGCCGCGCTCTCCACCACGACCGCCGCCACCGCGACGCTCGCCGGCATTGTTGGCAAAGTTAGGAGCCAGGTCACGCTTGCCATAGACCTCGCCACGGCAGATCCACACCTTCACGCCGATCACGCCGACCTTGGTGTGTGCGGGAACCAGTGCATAGTCGATATCAGCGCGCAGCGTGTGCAGCGGCGTACGACCCTCCTTGAACATCTCGCTGCGGCGCATCTCAGCACCATTCAAGCGACCCTTGACCTGGATCTTGATGCCCTCGGCACCCATGCGCATGGTGCTGGCGATAGCCATCTTCACGGCACGGCGATAGGCAATCTTGCCCTCAATCTGATGAGCCACATTGGCAGCGACGAGCTGTGCATCGAGCTCGGGGCGCTTTACCTCGTGGATATTGATCTGAACGTCCTTGTTCGTGAGCTTCATCAGCTCCTGCTTCAGAGCCTCAACGTCAGCACCCTGCTTACCGATGATAATACCGGGGCGGGCGGTGCAGATGGTGATGGTCACCAGCTTGAGCGTGCGCTCAATGACGATGCGTGCGACACTGGCCTTAGCAAGACGCTCGTTGAGATACTTGCGGATCTTGTCATCCTCTACCAGAGTATCTCCGTAATTACTGCCACCAAACCAGTTGGAATCCCAACCGCGGATGATGCCTAAACGATTGCTGATTGGATTTACTTTCTGTCCCATTTCGTCTTATGCGTCTTTTTCGTTGTTAATAGTGTCCACGTAGATGGTCACGTGGTTGGAACGTTTGCGGATGCGGTAGCCGCGGCCTTGAGGAGCCGGGCGCAGGCGCTTGAGCATCGGGGCTGCATCAACCATGATGGTCTTGATGTAGAGCTCACCGCTCTCGGCCTTCTTGCCATTCTTCTGTTCCCAGTTGCTGATAGCCGACTTGAGGAGCTTCTCCACGTCGCTTGCAGCCTGCTTGTTGGAAAAGTGCAGCAGACCGAGGGCCTTGAAGACTTCCACGCCGCGAACCATGTCAGCAACGAGGCGCATCTTGCGAGGCGAGCTGGGGGCGTTGCGCAACTTTGCGAAGGACTCGCTGCGGCGAGCTTCCTTGTGCAAGTTAGCAGATTCTCTTTTTCTCTTACCCATTGTATTTAATTCTTTTTTGTTCTAGAAAACGTTAAATAATCCCGGGCCCATTATTTCTTGTTGTTGCCGCTGTGACCACGGAAGGTGCGCGTCGGAGCGAACTCACCCAGCTTGTGACCTACCATGTTCTCGGTAACATACACGGGAATAAACTTGTTGCCATTGTGAACGGCAAAGGTGTGTCCCACAAACTCAGGAGCGATCATCGATGCGCGCGACCAGGTCTTGATCACACTCTTCTTGCCACTCTCGTTCATGGCGTCTACCTTCTTCTCCAGTTTCACACTGATGTAAGGGCCTTTTTTAAGTGAACGACTCATAATTAATCGAATTTAATCAAATTACTTCTTTCTTCTTTCAATGATGTACTTCGAAGACTGCTTCTTCGGCGCACGGGTCTTCAAGCCCTTAGCATACAAACCATTGCGGTTGCGGGGATGACCACCACTCTGGCGGCCTTCACCACCACCCATGGGGTGATCAACGGGGTTCATCACGACACCACGGTTGTGGGGGCGGCGACCCAGCCAGCGAGAGCGACCGGCCTTACCGGACTGCTCCAGAGCGTGGTCACTGTTACCAACCACACCAACGGTAGCCTTGCAAGCTGCAAGCACCTTGCGTGTCTCACCCGAAGGTAATTTGATGATTGCGTAGCTACCCTCGCGGCTGGTCAGCTGGGCGAAGGTGCCGGCTGCACGTGCCATAGCGGCACCCTGACCGGGACGCAACTCGATGTTGTGAATTAAAGTACCAACAGGAATCTTGCTCAGTGGAAGCGCGTTTCCCACTTCGGGGGCCACGTTCTCACCGCTCTCGATCGTTGCACCCACCTCAAGTCCGTTGGGGGCAATGATGTAAGCTTTGTAGCCGTCTACGTAGTAGAGCAGAGCAATACGAGCCGAACGGTTGGGATCGTACTCGATGGCTTTCACTACTGCCGGCACACCGTCCTTGTTCCTCTTAAAGTCGATCAGGCGGAGTTTGCGCCTGTGACCACCTCCACGATAGCGGGCGGTGAGGTGACCCTCATTGTTGCGACCGCCGGTGGAACGCTTACCGACCGTAAGAGACTTTTCTGGTGTACGCTTGGTAATGTCGTCAAATACACCAATAATCTTGTGTCTTTGCCCCGGTGTTGTGGGCTTCAATTTTCTTACTGCCATTTTTTATTATAAATTACTATAGAAATCAATAGTTTGTCCTTCGGCAATGGTCACGACGGCCTTCTTGAAGGCCACGGTCTTGCCCTTGATGATGCCGCTCTTGGTGTAGCGCTGCTTGTTCTTGCCGCCATAGTTCATGGTGCTCACGTCAACCACCTTCACATCGTAGAGCTTCTCGATGGCATCCTTGATCTGATACTTGTTGGCATCGGGAGATACCTTGAACGTGTAACGGTTACCCTTCTCGGTAATAGCGTTGGCCTTCTCGGTCACAACGGGAATGATCTGAATGTTCTCCATTGTCTCTCCTCCTTACTTTAAATTGTTCAGCGCATCAACCGAGCTCTCGGTAACGAGAATCATGCGGTTGTCAAGCACGCGGTAGGTGTTGATGTCGGTTGCGGTTACCACGCTTGCGGTGGGAACGTTGCGCAGCGACAGGAACAGGTTGCGCTCCTGGCCTGCCAGGACGAGCAGCAACTTCTGGCCCTCGAGCTTGAGGTTGCGGGTGATGTTGACAAATTCCTTAGTCTTGGGAGCATCAAACTTGATGTCCTCGATAACCATGATCTGGTTGTTTTGAGCCTTGTAGGTCAGAGCCGAACGGCGGGCCAGAGCCTTCACCTTCTTGTTCAGCTTGAAGCCATAGTTGCGGGGACGGGGACCGAACACGCGACCACCACCATGGAACAGCGGAGACTTGATGTCACCGTGACGGGCACCGCCGCCACCCTTCTGGCGACCAAGCTTCTTGGTCGAACCAGCGATTTCACTTCTCTCTTTTGCCTTGTGGGTACCCTGGCGCTTGTTTGCCATGTACTGCTTAACATCGAGATAAACGGCATGCTCATTAGGCTCGGCGATGGCGAAAATCTCGTCGTTAAGGGTCACCTTGCGACCGGTGTCCTCACCCTTGATGTTATATACTGAGAGTTCCATTATTACATTTCAATAATTACGATTGAACCTTTGCTGCCCGGTACTGAGCCTTTTACCATGAGAAGATTGTTCTCGGGCAATACTTTAATCACTTGCAGGTTTTGAGCGGTGCAGCGCTTGTTGCCCATCTGGCCAGCCATGCGCATGCCCTTGAAAACCTTGGCGGGATAGGAGCAGGCACCGATTGAACCGGGAGCGCGCTGACGGTCGTCCTGACCATGAGTCGTCTGGCCTACGCCACCGAAACCGTGACGCTTAACCACGCCCTGGAAGCCCTTACCCTTTGTTGTGCCGATAACATCAACAAATTCAACGTCGTTGAGCATCTCTACAGTGAACTCGTCACCAGCCTTGTGCTCTCCATTAAATCCTTTGAACTCGGCCAAGAATCTTTGCGGTTTCACTCCGGCTTTCTTGAAGTGACCGGCCATGGGCTTGGTGGTGTGCTTGTCCTTCTTCTCGACAAAGCCCAGCTGCAAAGCCTCGTAACCGTCAGTTTCAACAGTCTTCACTTGAGTGACAACGCAAGGACCTACTTCGATAACAGTGCACGGCACGTTCTTGCCGTCGGCACTGAAAACGGATGTCATTCCGATTTTCTTTCCTAATAATCCTGGCATTTCTCTTGAAAATTTTAAATTACTGTTTGTTAATGCTGTTTGTTAAACTCGTTTTGTTCAATCCTTTTGTACTACACCTTGATCTCTACCTCAACTCCACTGGGCAATTCAAGCTTCATCAAGGCGTCAACCGTCTTAGCGGTCGAGCTGTAGATGTCGATGAGGCGCTTGAAAGATGCCAGCTGGAACTGTTCGCGGGACTTCTTGTTGACAAAAGTCGAACGGTTCACGGTGAAGATGCGCTTGTGGGTAGGCAGGGGGATGGGACCGCTAACCACGGCGCCAGTGCTCTTCACTGTGCGCACGATCTTCTCGGCCGACTTGTCAACCAAGTTGTGATCGTAGCTTTTCAATTTAATTCTAATCTTCTGGCTCATATTATTTAATAATGTAAGTTGTATTATTGCAATAATTCGACGTGACCCAAGTGTTCCTTCAGCACCTTGATGGCAATCGGGGTGGCTACCGGAGCGAAGTGCGAGAATGACATGGTGCTCGTCGCACGGCCGCTGGTGATGTTGCGCAGGGCAGTCACATAGCCGAACATCTCGGCAAGCGGGGTGCTGGCCTTAACGATGCGGGCACCACTGCGGGCCGTTTCCATGCCCTCGACCTGTGCACGGCGCTTGTTCAAGTCACCGATCACGTCACCCATGTTCTCCTCGGGGGTCACCACCTCCAGCTTCATCATCGGCTCGAGCAGCACCGGGCGTGCCTTGCGGCATGCGCTGCGGTAGGCCTGCATGGCGCACAGCTCGAAGCTCAATGAATCGCTGTCAACAGCGTGATAGCTACCGTCCAGCACGGTCACCTTGAGGCTCTGCACGGGGAATCCGGCAAGCACACCGCTGCGCATGGCGCTCTTGAAACCCTTCTCGATGGCGGGCATGTACTCCTTGGGGATATCACCGCCCTTGACCTCGTTGACAAACTGCAACGTTCCGTCAAAGTCATCATCGATGGGCTCTACGCGGCACTCGATGTCGGCAAACTTGCCGTGGCCGCCGGTCTGCTTCTTGAACACCTCACGCACGGTTGCAGCCTGGGAGATGGCCTCCTTATAGGATACCTGGGGACGACCCTGGTTACTCTCCACCTTGAACTCACGGCGCAGGCGGTCAAGAATGATGTCCAGATGCAGCTCACCCATGCCACGGATGATGGTCTGGCCTGTCTCCTCGTTGGTCTCGACCTGGAAGGTGGGATCCTCCTCAGCAAGCTTTGCCAGGCCCACCGCCATGCGGTCGAGGTCGTTCTGCGTCTTGGGCTCGACGGCGATACCGATAACCGGCTCGGGGAAGTCCATGGCCTCAAGGGCGATGGCCGTGTCCTGACCGCTGCACAGGGTGTCACCCGTGTGGACATCCTTGAAGCCCACTCCGGCACCGATGTCACCACAACCGATCACCTCCATCGGGTTCTGACGGTTGCTGTGCATCTGGAACAAGCGCGAGATGCGCTCCTTGCGGCCCGTGCGCACGTTGTAGATCTGGCTGCCGGCCTCGAGTTGACCCGAATACACGCGGAAGAACACCAGACGGCCCACATAGGGGTCGGTAGCGATCTTGAACACCAGCGCGCACAGGGGCTCCTCGAACAGCGGCTTGCGGCTGATCTCCTTCTCGGGATCATTAACAGCCACACCCTTGACCTCACCAGCGTCCTCAGGGCTGGGCAGGTAAGCGCAGACGGCATCAAGCAATGTCTGCACACCCTTGTTCTTGAACGAACTGCCACACAGCACGGGGACGATGTCACGGTTCAGGGTACTCTTGCGGATAGCGGCCTTGATTTCTTCAACGGTGATAGCCTCAGGGGCATCAAAATACTTGGCCATGAACTCGTCGTCAAACTCGGCGAGCGACTCAAGCATCTTGTCACGGTACTCATTGACCTCGTCGATCATGTCGGCGGGAATCTCAGCGGTCTCGTACTCGGCACCGAGCGTCTCGTCATGCCAGTACAGGGCCTGCATCGTCACCAGGTCAACGACACCCTTGAAGTTCTCCTCGGCACCGATAGGCAACTGAATGGGGCAAGGATTGGCCCCGAGGACCTCACGGATCTGGCGCACTACATCGAGGTAATTGCAGCCCACGCGGTCCATCTTGTTAACATAGGCGATGCGAGGCACCTCATACTTGTCGGCCTGACGCCACACGGTCTCGCTCTGGGGCTCCACTCCGCCGACAGCGCAGAAGGTGGCGATAGCGCCATCCAGCACGCGCAGCGAGCGCTCCACCTCGACGGTGAAGTCCACATGCCCCGGAGTGTCGATCAAGTTGATCTTGTACTTGCTGCCGTCATAGTTCCAGAACGCGGTGGTAGCGGCGCTGGTGATGGTGATGCCCCTCTCCTGCTCCTGCTCCATCCAGTCCATGGTGGCGGTACCCTCATGAACCTCGCCCATCTTGTGGGTCAGGCCCGTGTAGTACAAGATCCGCTCCGATGTGGTGGTCTTGCCGGCATCGATGTGTGCCATGATGCCGATGTTACGTGTATATTTCAGTTGTGCGTCAGTGCCCATTGCCTTAGTTCACGTCGTCGCTAAATCAGAATCTAAAGTGAGCGAATGCGCGGTTAGCCTCGGCCATGCGGTGCATGTCCTCTTTGCGCTTGAATGCGCCACCCTGCTCGTTATATGCGTCCATGATCTCAGCAGCCAGCTTGTCGGCCATAGTCTTGCCGCCACGCTTGCGAGCGAAAATGATCATGTTCTTCATTGAAACCGACTCTTTGCGGTCGGGACGGATTTCGGTAGGAACCTGGAAGGTAGCACCACCGACGCGGCGGGACTTAACCTCGACTTGGGGAGTGATCTTCTCCAAAGCGGCTTTCCAGATCTCGAGAGGGGTCTTCTCTTCACTAGCCATCTTCTTGCCCACGAGTTCCAGGGCGCTGTAGAAGATACGATAAGAAGTGTTCTTCTTACCATCATACATGAGGTGGTTGACGAACTTAGTTACACGAACGTCACCGAACTTAGGATCGGGAAGGATGATCCGTTTTTTTGGCTTAGCCTTTCTCATTTTTTTTAAACACAGTTGTAGTTTTAAGTCTGCTTGGTTGTCTTTTGCTTTGTTCTTCAACGCCCGCCGCTGCGGCGCGTTTACTCAACCAGTAATCCAATCCAATAAAACTGAAAACTAAGTTTGAAATTAATTTTACTTTTTGAATTGTTTTAGTAAGTCAGGGCCTTGTGGGTCTCAAGTCTTATTTTTTCTTCTTGGGACGCTTGGCACCGTACTTGCTGCGGCGCTGGGTGCGGCCTTCTACACCGGCGGTGTCGAGAGTGCCACGGATGATGTGGTAGCGAACACCGGGAAGGTCCTTAACGCGGCCACCGCGTACCATGACGATCGAGTGCTCCTGCAGGTTGTGGCCCTCGCCAGGGATATAGGAGTTCACCTCCTTACCGTTGGTCAGACGGACACGGGCAACCTTGCGCATAGCCGAATTCGGCTTCTTGGGCGTGGTCGTGTAAACACGAACACAAACACCGCGACGCTGAGGGCACGAGTCCAGAGCGGGCGATTTGCTGGTCGATTCCAGCGCAGTGCGGCCTTTTCTTACTAATTGCTGAATAGTAGGCATCTTAGTTCTTGTTTAGTTTTTAATTAATTTGACAAATATTTTTCAGTTTGCTCCCAGCCCCGTTTTCAGCACTTAACTCTGCACGCTATCAAGCGTTTAGATGTCATTTCAGTGCCTTTCGGCGCAAAAAAGCGATGCAAAATTACTCACTTTTCTCCACATGGCCAAACTTTTACCCATTTTATTTTATATATAAGGTAAAAATCAATCCAGGATACAACTAACTGTAAATCACTACCATACAACCAAAATCAGTCATTTTTAGCCACTTATTAATCGCAAATATTTTTTAATCTTAACTTTATTTAACATCATTTAATCGATTTC
>JAFTEU010000185.1 GCA_017453505.1 Muribaculaceae bacterium | reverse complement strand
TCGATACCCACTACAGTGTAATCATTTCCATCAATCGTGATGCAGGCTGGAATATCAATATCACCCTCGTAACAAAGAGAGAAACCTGGTCTTAGGAGTGATAAAGGCGAACACAATAATAGGGTATTGTCATCTTGGATTTCATAGATGATGCCATTGTGAACGATAGTGTTGTCGAATAAGGTCGTATAGCCTGATTGGTCATAGTCAATGATTGCTGTGACTTGATGACTGTCGAGGGCCCCGTTGGCCTGTCCGTAGGCTTCGATCGTGTAATGGCCATAGCCTGGCAGGCTGATCGTTCCGCCTTCAGGACCAGTGCTCATCAACTTGCCGCCGTTGATGCTGTAATAGTAGGCATCAGCGTTGATAAATGTATAAGGCTCTGGATTGTATCCAATAGTGTATTCAACATAGAGCGGGTCGGGGATGATGTTCATCCTCAACGTGCCGCCTTGTGAGAGTTGCAGGGGGTGGATGAGCGGTGGCGTGGCCATCTCGGGCTTGTATTGATCGACGTTGAATTGTATAGTGGTGACTTCGCTGTCGGTCTTGCCCTCGGCCTTGGCATAGGCCATGACGGTATAAAAGCCTTCTTCAGTAAACATGAGGGGCGTGCCGTCATAGTGCATCCAGTCGGTCTGTTCGCCATAAGAGTACTGAATGGCGTAGAGGATTTCTGCATTCGGGTCATCCTGGTCAATAGAAATGGTCACTTGGCAGCCCCCGTGATCGAAGGTGGTGACATAGATCACGGGCATAGCCGTCTGTTCGATGGGCCGTGGGTAGAGGACGAAGCTCTCAGTCACTACGGGACTGGGGAGTTTACCATCGGCTTGGGCATAAGCCGTCACAGTGATGGTTTGCTCCTCGTAGGTGCGGTCAACCAGATAAACGTATTCATCGCTGACTCGTCCCACGCTCTCGTCGTTCACATAGAGCACTGCTTCTTCAGGACAGTAGATGTGAACTTCCAGATAATCATCAAATTGGTTGAAGATGATAGCTGGCGTCATGGTGGTCTCTTGAGCATAAGCAAACGTGCTGATTACCACCAGCAACAAAGATAAAAGTAATTTTTTCATCATCCAGTTTGTATGAAAAATTTAACCTATTAATTATACACCAAAAACTGAACAAAGCTACGAACCGTGTCCAGATTGAGGTTCATCATCCAAATTTATTGTCCTGAGTTGAATTCTGCCATCGGCGATTGCCATGAAGCAGAAGCATCTCATATCAACGATGCAAATGTAATAAAAACTGATGTGCTGTGCAAATTATTTATTAAATATGTTGATAATCTTGCTTTTTTTATAAAAATCGGATGCTTTTCTGCCATTTGTTTAGCGATGTGGGCTTCCATATCACCGAGTGGAGCCCTTCATAAGCTAGAAAAATCTGATAAGTCATGCAGCTTATCAATAAAATCAAAATAATTCTTGCGATTGTGTCCGTCTTGAAGTATCTTTGCACGTTAAAACCAAAGTAAGAGGCGATATGAAAGGATTAAGAAAGCAATTATGGGCATTGGCCGTTAGCGCATTGTCGTTGACGGGCATGGCTGCTCAGCCCGACTGGCAGAGCCAGGTGGATGAATTGATCGCTCAGGGCGAGTTTGCCCGTGCCGAGAAGGTGATGAAGTCGTTGCCCAAGCAGGTGCGTCAGGCTGATGCCGTGCGCATCGACTCGCTGCGCACTATCATGCAGCGCATCCGCACCGACTTCCGCATCACGCCAGAGCAAGGCGTGAAGATGATACGCGAGAAGATGCCAGAGGCCACCGATGCCCAGATCCAGCACTGGAAGGCCACCCGTGCCCTCGAGGTGATGAACATCGACGGCAAGGAGATGTGGTTCCGCAAGAGTGTAGGAAACCTGTGGCTGCTGGGCAAGGAATTTGCCGCGCAGAATGCAGCGGACAACCACGAGAGCTTCCTCACGCGCCGCAAGTATTACCTGGAGGCCATGCGCACCCCCGCCGATGCCAATGGTGTGCGTGACTGGCGTCATGTGAATATCACCTTTACCCTCGACGTGGATGCCGATGCCGTTCCCGCCGGTGAGACCTTGAGGGTGTGGATGCCGTTCCCCTACGAGAACCTGCGGCAGAAGAACATCCGCCTCGAGAACAGCAATCGCCCTGTTACCATGAGTGAGGGTAGCAAGCACCACACGGTCTACATGGAAGCCGTGGCCGAGAAAGGCAAGCCCACCCACTTTGAGTACACCTTCTCCTATGACGTGGGCGAGCGCCACTACAGTCAGCAAGACCTGATCGCCATGCTGGAACCTTATAACAAGAACAGCGAGGAATACAAGCGCTACGCGGGCGACGAGCCTCGACACGTGATCATCACCGACGAGATGCGCACTCTGGCCCGCAAGATTGTTGGCAGTGAGACTAATCCCGTGTTGCAGGCGGCCAAGATCTATGAGTGGATTGGCTACAACCTGCCGTGGGCTGGTGCCCGTGAATACAGCACGCTGACCAACATCCCGCAGTATGTCATCGAGAACGGGCATGGCGACTGCGGGCAGGTGGGCCTGCTCTACATCACGCTGGCGCGCTCGCTTGGCATTCCCGCACGCTGGGAGAGCGGCTGGATGCTTCATCCCGGTGAAATCAATTACCACGACTGGTGCGAGACCTACTTTGAGGGCATCGGCTGGATTCCCACTGACCCATCGTTCGGCCGCAGCGCTGTTGGTACAGCGTTGAACGATTACTATGCCACGGGTATCGACCTGTACCGCATGGCGAGCAACGAGGGCGTGGGCGACGTGTTGAGCCCAGCCAAGACCTACATCCGCAGCGAGACCGTCGATTTCCAGCCTGGCGAGGTCGAGTGGAGGAAGGGTAACCTGTTCTATGACAAGTGGGACAGTCATCTGAAAGTTAACTCAATTACACCGATAAATAAATGAAAATCAAGTCATTAATTGTTGCGATGGTGCTGGCGGTGGCAAGCCTCACTACAATGGCCATCACGCCGACCGAGGCCCTGACCGACCTCAAGCAGCGCATCGCTCCCGACAAGCGCACTGCCGTGTGGGATGTCAAGGCCTCCCAGCAGAACGGCAAGTGGGTGCTAACGGGCACCGTGGGCACTCAGGCCCAGAAGAAGGCCATCCAAGCCGCGATGATCAAGAACGGCTACAGTGGCTATACCGACAAGATCACCGTTCTCGAGGATGGCATCCCTGCCGCCCGCAAGTGGGCACTGGTCAAGTTGAGCATCGCCACATTGCGCACCGAGCCCAAGCATAGTGCCGAAATCGCCACCCAAGGCATCATGGGCGCTCCTGTCAAGGTACTCCAGAAGTGCGATGACTGGTACCGCGTGCAGTTGGCTGATGACTATATCGCCTATGTCCCTGAGAGCTCGTTGGCCTTCAAGACCGAGGCCCAGATGAAGTCGTGGCGACAGTCCAAACGCTATATCGTCACCGCCTATGATTCCCGACTGGTTACCGAGGCTCATGGCGATGAGACCGTGAGCGACTTGGTCATGGGAAACATCCTCGAGTTCAAAGCCGAGGCTGGCAAGTGGCTCAAACTGGCTACACCCGACGGTCGAGTGGGGTGGGTCGATGCTGCCGATGTAGCCGAGTTGTCGCAATGGAGTCAGCAGGGCTTCAGCGCCGCTCAGATCGAGAAGACTGCACGCCGCATGATGGGCTCTAGCTACCTGTGGGGCGGCACCTCGACCAAGGTGACCGACTGCTCGGGCTTGACAAAGGTGAGCTACCTGAGCAACGGCATCATCCTGCAGCGCGATGCCTCGCAGCAGGCATTGACTGGCAAGATCTTCAAGCGAGGTACCGACTGGCACCAGTATGAGACGGGTGACCTGTTGTTCTTCGGCAACGAGAAGACGGGCCGCGTGACCCACGTGGGCATTTACCTGCGTGACGGCAAGTACATCCACTGTTCGGGACAGGTCAAGATCAACAGCTTGGATCCCAAGGCCAGCGACTATCCTTATCTGTACTCACCCCTGAGCGCCAGCCGCATCAAGGGCATGGTGGGAACCAAGGGCATCACCGCCTTGAGGAACCATCCATGGTACTTTTAGCAGTTAACAGTTAATAGATACGAGCTATATGGTGGTTGCTACTTTGATAGTTAATAAATAACAACTTAAAAATCAAGAATATATGGATCGCAGAAAGTTTATTGCAGGAATGGGTTTAACGGCGATTGCAGCAGCAGCGCCTGTGTCGATTGATGCCGTGGAGCGTGTAGCTAAGAAGGGTCGTCGCCGTGCGGTACCCCGTGTCGCTCAAGTGCCCAAGACAGGGAAATTGAAATTGTCATTCTTCCCCTACGAACTCAAGTTGCGTCATGCCTTCAACCTGGCGCGTTACAGCCGCACCACCACCCCCGACGTGCAGGTAGCGCTGGAGTATGAGGGCATCACGGGCTACGGCGAGGCTTCGATGCCTCCCTATCTGGGCGAGAGTGTCGAGAGCGTTACCACGTTCCTCAACAAGCTCGATCTGGAACAGTTCAACGACCCGTTCCGCATCGAGGACATCCTGGACTATGTTGACCACGTTGATGAGAATAACCGTGCGGCCAAGGCCTGCATCGATATCGCCCTGCATGACCTGCTGGGCAAGATTATGGGTCAACCCTGGTACAAGATTTGGGGCTATAACCCCGAGAAGACCCCGGTGACCAGTTTCACCATTGGCATCGACACCCCTGAGGTTGTCCGCCAGAAGGTGGAAGAGGCCCGTCCCTACAAGCTCATCAAGGTCAAGATGGGTCTGGACCGAGACCAAGAAACCATCGACATCATCCGTGAGATGATGCCCGATGTGCCCATCTGCGTTGATTGCAACCAGGGCTGGGACAACAAGGAGCATGCCTTGGAGATGTGCCACTGGCTGGCCGAGCGCAATTGCCTGTTTGTCGAGCAGCCGTTCGACAAGACCTGGATCGACGAGACGGCATGGCTGCGCGAGCGCTCGCCACTGCCCATCATCGCCGACGAGGCTTTCCAGCGTCTGCCAGACATTGTGAGGTTCAAGGGTGTCTATGACGGCATCAACATCAAGCTGATGAAGTCAACAGGCCTGCATGAGGCCCACAAGATGGTGACACTGGCCCGCGCCCTCGACATGAAGGTGATGATTGGTTGCATGACCGAGACCTCCTGTGCCGTGACTGCCGCCGCCAACCTGTCGCCAGTCGTTGACTATGCCGACCTGGACGGCAACCTGCTCATCGCCAACGACCGCTTCACGGGCATGACTGTCGAGAACGGCAAGATCACTTTGCACGACAGGCCTGGCCTGGGCATCGAGCTGCTCAAATAAACACGAACATTGACTCATGAAGGACGGTTCTCTTGGGTCATAACAGGAGAACCGCCCTCATTAAATCTTATTTCACGACACATAACACTGAATGAATAAACATTACTGGGGACTGTGGGCCCTGCTACTTACCGCCTTTACTTTCTTTGCCGTCATGTCGTTCTGGCCTGATGGCTTTCGTGTTGGCGGCATGAACATAAAGACACCATCCTTTGCTCAAACTGTGAAAAACATGTTGCCGGTCGATAAGGAACCGACGGCTGCCGACACCCTCGATGCCGAGGGGCGATTGCCCAACGGGCGTCATCCCAAGGGGTGGCGTGCCCCGATGGACACCACGGCCAAGACCATCCTCTTCATCGGAGACTCGATGCTTGAGGGTCTGGCTCCGCGCCTAGCATCCTATTGTGACAAGAATGGCCACAAGCTCATCGAGGTCATCTGGTACAGCAGCTCCACCTTGTGCTGGGGCGAGACCGGCCGCCTGACTGAACTCATCAACGAATATCATCCCAACTACATCATGGTGTGCCTGGGTGCCAATGAATTGTATGTGCCCGACATCAAGAACGCGCGTCGTCCACACATGAAGAAAATCCTTGCCGAGATCGGTGACATCCCCTATGTCTGGATCGGCCCGCCCAACTGGGACGAGGACACCGGCATCAATGACCTGATTGCACAGGAAGTGGACGAGGGCTGCTTCTACTTAAGTGCCCAAGACCACTTTGATCGCAGCCGTGACGGCGCACACCCCACGCGTGCCTCGGCCCACCAGTGGATGGACCGTGTCGTCAAGTGGATCAACACCACGGGCTCCCATCCCATACGCCTCGACTATCCGGGCGAGGGCATCGGCCGCGCATCCCACATCGTTGTATTCCAACCTCCCGTTTGATGCCATGATACTGAACGCAATAGATATGAATCACTTGTTGTCGTTGTTCACGTTCAACAGCGAGGAGCCTATGTTGTTTGCCAGTGGCTTGTTCTGGGCGCTGTTCCTGGTTTTCCTGCCGTTGTATGCGATGCTCAAGTCGCAGCGTAAGAAGATGATGCTCTTTGTCATCGCCTTCGGCCTGTTTTTCTTCTATAAGTCCAGCGGATGGTTCTTCCTGCTGCTGGTGGCTACCTCGTTCATTGACTGGTGGCTGGCGCAGTTCATCGACTCGAGCAAGAACCGCACCGAGCGGCGCGTTGCGCTGACGATTTCGCTGGTGCTGTCGTTGAGCGTACTGCTGTTCTTCAAGTACAGCAACTTCGTGATGTCCAATCTCGAGGCCCTCATCGGCGGCAATTTCCAGCCACTGGACCTGATTATGCCCGTGGGTATCTCTTTCTATACCTTCCGCACCATCAGCTATGTGGTCGACGTGTACAAAGGGAAAATCCAGCCTACTGACGACTATATCGACTACCTCTTCTTCTTGTCCTATTTCCCCTGCCTGGTGGCCGGTCCTATCGTCAGGGCCAAGGACTTCATGCCTCAGCTGCAGGAGAACAAGCCCGCCACGCGTGAGATGATCTATGGCGGCTTGTGGCTCGTCATGCTGGGTATCTTGAAGAAGGCGGTCTTTGCCGACTATATCGCCCAGTATAACAGCATCGCCTTCGGTAATCCCACGGGTTACACGGGATTTGAGCTGTTGATGGCAGTGCTGGGCTTCACGATGCAGATCTACTGCGACTTCTCGGGCTATAGTGACATGGCGATAGGTATCGGCAGTATCATGGGCTTCAATCTGGGCATCAACTTTGACTATCCTTATCGTTCATTGAACGTGACCGAGTTCTGGCGCCGTTGGCACATCACGCTCTCCTTCTGGCTGCGTGACTATGTTTATATCCCCCTGGGTGGTAACCGCAAGGGCAAGGTGCGCCAGCACATCAACTTGATGGTGACTATGTTGCTGGGCGGCCTGTGGCATGGAGCGGCATGGACCTTTGTGGTCTGGGGTGCCGGTCACGGCATCGCGCTCTGCGTCCACAAGATCTGCAAGCCATGGCTCGACGGGATTGAGAGCCGCCCGGTGACCCGATTCTTCTCTTGGTTGCTGACCTTCAGCTTTGTGGCTTTCCTGTGGATTTTCTTCCGTGCAAGCACATTCGAGGCCGCTGGCCAGGTCATCAGTGGCATCTTCACCGACTTTGAGTGGGCCTATCTGCCCGTGTTCATCGAGCGTCGCTTGACGTGGTGCATCATGCTGGCCATCATCTTCGGCCTGCACTTTGTGCCCCGCCGCATCTGGGACAAGATGCGTGACTGGTTCATCAACGTGCATTGGGTAGTAAAGTTGGTGATTTTTATTGTTCTCATCCAGCTTGTCCTCCAGTTTGCCAGCGCCACTGTCCAGCCCTTCCTCTATTCCCAGTTCTAATGCGGTAAACTTGTTTGATGACGTGATAAAGTATATGGACACTGTTCCAGTCAACCGCTTTGTCTATCCGTTGTTTGCACTGCTGTTCCTGTGGGCCTTTGGCGGCACAGCGCTGTCAATGCTGTTTCTTGTTGCACCATACCATCTTGAAGGCTGGCTCTACAATCACGTGTTCCAAGGAATCCTTTGACGGTCATCGCTCGGAGCCTGGGCCTAAGTGTCGGCGGTGCATGGTTTAGGGAACCGTATAAATCCCGTTAAATAACCCTAATATCCAGCAAGGTGTTGTGCTATTTGGGGAATTTCATTACCTTTGCAGTTTGTTAACAAGAACAATATCAACCTAAAAATATAATAACAAGACAACTGAACAATGGCAAAACAGGAAGACGTTTTCAAGAAAATCGTGTCGCATGCCAAGGAATATGGCTTTGTGTTCCCTTCAAGTGAAATCTATGACGGACTCGGTGCCGTGTATGACTATGCACAGAACGGCGTTGAGCTCAAAAACAATATCAAGCGCTACTGGTGGGAGGCCATGACGCTGCTGCACGAGAACATCGTGGGCATCGACAGCGCCATCTTCATGCACCCCACCATCTGGAAGGCTTCGGGTCACGTGGACGCGTTCAACGACCCCTTGATTGATAACCGCGACAGCAAGAAGCGCTACCGCGCCGACGTGCTCATCGAGGACGAGATCGGCAAGATCGAGGAGAAGATGAATAAGGAGTGTGAGAAAGCCGCCAAGCGCTTTGGCGACAAGTTTGACGAGGCGATGTTCCGTCAGACCAACCCCCGCGTGCTGGAGAACCAGAAGAAGCGTGACGAGTTGCACGCCCGCTACGAGAAGGCCATGAACGATAACGACCTGGCCGAGCTGAAGCAGATCATCGTCGATTATGGTATCGTGGATCCCGTGAGCGGCACCAAGAACTGGACCGACGTGCGTCAGTTCAACCTCATGTTCAAGACCCAGATGGGCAGCAGTGCCGACTCGACGATGGACGTGTACCTGCGTCCCGAGACCGCACAGGGTATCTTTGTCAACTTCCTGAATGTTCAGAAGACCGGCCGCATGCGCATCCCGTTTGGTATCGCGCAGATTGGTAAGGCTTTCCGTAACGAGATTGTGGCCCGTCAGTTCATCTTCCGTATGCGTGAGTTTGAACAGATGGAGATGTAATTCTTTGTGCGTCCCGGCGAGGAGTTGAAGTGGTTTGACTACTGGCGTGAGCAGCGACTGCGCTGGCACAAGGCACTGGGCCTGGGAGACGAGAAGTACCGCTTCCACGGCCACGAG
>JAFTEU010000184.1 GCA_017453505.1 Muribaculaceae bacterium | reverse complement strand
GATTTTATCATTTGCCATCTACAAGAATCTGGGAATTACATATCAGTGTCAAGACATCAATGAATGCCTGGAGAATATATAATGTAAGCACCTTATAAATAATATCTTAGCGGCTTGGCGGCTTAGCGTGAGATTGAGTCGCTGAAGAGTTACCCGGACAAAGTAAAAATCTTAAAAAATGTTAAGAAATTTGGTGGATTCAGAAACATTGTCATACCTTTGCAGTGTACTAGTTAAGTAGTACACTAGATAAGTAAATTATTAACCTATTTAAATATCTATCTATTATGTTTAATTTCAATCAAATCAGTTTTGGCTACAACAAGCGCACAGGAAATCTTTTCCAGGATTTCTCGCTTGAATTGAATGCCGGCAACGTGTATGGCCTGCTTGGCAAGAACGGAGCCGGCAAGTCGACGCTCATCTACCTGATGACGGGCCTGCTCACGCCTCAGGAAGGTGAGGTGACACTTGACGGTGTGAACGTGCGTCGTCGCCTACCCCAGACGATGAGCGACATCTTCCTTGTTCCCGAGGAGTTTGAAATGCCGCACTTGACGCTCAAGAAGTATGTGAGCCTCAACGCCCCCTTCTATCCCCGCTTCTCGATGGAAGACATGGAGCGCTATCTGGACATCTTTGAGATGAGCGACATGATGGACGTGAAACTCCACGCGCTCTCAATGGGTCAGAAGAAGAAAGTGTTCATGGCCTTCGCCTTTGCCACCAACACCCGCGCCCTGATCATGGACGAGCCGACCAACGGTCTGGACATTCCCAGCAAGAGCCAGTTCCGCAAACTCGTCACCACGGGCATGACCGACGACAAGCTGATGCTCATCTCTACCCATCAGGTGCGTGACATCAGCGACATCCTGGATCATGTGGTCATCATCGACCAGAGCCGCGTGCTGCTCAACGCCAGCTTCAACGACGTGACGAGCAAGGTGGCCTTCCGACCGCTGCGCGACGGCGACCAGCCTCTATTTGTACTTCAAAGTCCTTTCGGTCCCCTGGCAGCCGTTCCCGCCAGTGCTGACGAGGAAACGGCAGTTGACCTGGAGATGCTCTTCAATGCAGCGCTCCAGAACCCCGAGGCAATCAACCAATTATTCACCACCCAAAAATGACCACCACTATGAATACCTCAGTTAATCAAACATTCAACTGGAGCCGTTTCACGGCCACGCTGCGCAAGGAAGTTGTTGAGAACAAGCGCGCCCTGTTGTTCACCGTCATCGGCGTTTACGGTTTTCTCACGCTCATCATGATCCTAGGCAATTTATTCACAGGCCTTGGCGACGACATTTATGATACAATGAACAATCACATGCCTCAAACGTTCGTGGGCGGCATGTTGGGATTTGTGGTTTGTATTTCGGCCTCGCTGGCCTTCCACAACCTGACGACCAAGACTGGCCGTGCCAATCTGTTCACCTTGCCCTCCTCGATGCTCGAGAAATTCCTGGTCAATGTGCTCATCTATGCCGTGGGGATTATAGTAGTCTTTTTTGCCTGCGCCCAACTGGCCGACTTGACCCGTATTGCCGTCCTGATCTCCTTCAGGAGCGATGCATTCTATGTACCTGGTCCCATCAATTTCCTCAACAGCCTCTCCTACATGGGCGAACGCTTTGGCAATCTTGAAGAGCTATCCGACTTGGCGACGGGCTTCAAGGCAGCCATATGGATTGGCATCATCTCCAATGCCGGATTGTACCTGCTGGGCAGTGTCATCTGGCCCCGCCTGTCGCTGCTCAAGACATTTGCCGCCATGTATGCCATCGAGTTCGCCCTGTTCATCATCGCAGCGCCCCTGTTCTACTTCTTCGGCGACGGAGAGGCTTTGATCGAGTGGTTTCTCCGCTTCATCATGGGTGGCAGGTTCTCAATCAGCATGATCTGCATCACAGCCTTCCAGGTGGTACTGTACTTCTCACTGGCCTGGTACCTGTTTAAGCGTAAAGATGTCATTTCACTCAAGTGGTGGAAATAAATAAACAAGAATAGAATCATGAATTTCAAGGATAATAAAGCGATCTACCTGCAGATTGCAGACCGCATTGGCGACCAGATCCTCTCAGGGACGCTGACACCCGACGGGAAAGTGCCGAGCGTGCGTGAACTCGCTGCCGAGATTGAGGTCAATGCCAACACCGTGGCGCGCACCTACGACCACCTGCAGCACATCGGTGTCATCTACACCAAGCGCGGACTGGGCTACTTCGTGAGCCCTGACGCCAGGGAGACCATCGTCAGCCGGCGCCGTGAACAGCTGATGCAGGGCGAGATGGAATACTTCCTGGGACAGCTCAAGGCTGTGGGTGTCACCCCTGCCGAGCTCCAGAATCTCTACAGCGACTACCTAGCCAAGTAACCAAGAACAATCGACAAATTAATCGAATGAAGCCATCATGAATGGAATTTGTCTAAATATTTGACACTCTACTGTATAGAATTTAGACAAATTCCATTCTTTGATGAAAAATAATTGCCAGAGGAGAAGTAATGAGATACATTTGCAGTGCGACAAGGGGCTGATAGCCCGTCGTCCAAGAGCCAATAATTAACCGATAAAAACAGTAATATGGAACAGAAAGCATTTGTAGCCACAGCAACCGCAGTCGTCGTTGCTATCGTCACCCTCGTGACCAGTATCGTCTTGAGGCACATCACAGCCTAATCACGCAATCCAATCAAACATATACTAATCTTTAACCCCAAATGAGAATGAAAAGACTGAGTTTTCAATCGATGATTTGCCTTATCATCATGGTAATGGCAGGATTCAGCAACGCGGCTCACGGCCAGGACTTCAACGGCACGTGGGAGGGGACCCTGGAGGCAGGCGTCTATTCACTGACACTGGTGTTCCACATTGAGCAGAACGACCAAGGCGTCACCTTCACGTGGGATTCACCCGACCAGGGCGGATTCAACTTGCCAGCCACAGCCACCATCACAGGCAATGAACTGGACGTGGACATTCCCGACTACTATGCCAAGTACAAGGGCACGCTGGTGGGCGACACGCTGGACGGCGTCTTCACCCAAGGAGCCAATATGCCCCTGCGCTTGACCCGCAAGGCTGGCGATGGCGACAACAACCGTCGTCCCCAGGAAGCCGCCATTGAGGCCGACGGCAACAAGCCCTACCATGCCGAGGAGGTGACCTTCACCAACGACGGCATCACCTTTGCCGGCACGCTGACCTTGCCCAACAGTGGCAACAACTTCCCTGCAGTGGTGCTGATTGCCGGGTCAGGCCCCCACGACCGCAACGAGGAGGTCTTTAACCACAAGCCATTCCTGCTGCTGGCCGATGCGCTGAGCCGCAACGGATTTGCCGTGCTGCGCTACGACGAGCGTGGTGTGGGCGCTACAGTCGGTGGTGACCCGTTTGCTCCCACCGAACCTCTGGCCACCGATGCCATGGCAGCCCTGCGATACCTCAAGTCACGCCCTGAGGTGGATGCCACACGCGCGGGTCTGATGGGGCATAGCGAGGGCGGCATGATTGCCATCATGAACGCGGCACAGCACCCCGACGAAGTCCCCTTTATCGTGTCGCTTGCAGGAACCGGCGTTGACGGCGTTGAACTGGGAATGCAGCAAGTCAAGCTCTTGAGTAAAGCCATGGGAACGGAACCCGATTCAGCAGATCTGCGCTTAAATGAGGAACTGTTCAAGATCATCGCTGCCGAGAAAGATTCTGTCACGCTGCGCAACAAGATGATAGCATTCTATCAGAGCCACCCCGAACAACTGAAAGACATGGGTGACAAGGTGACCATCGACCAACTTGTGGACATGACGCTCATCACGAGTTGCATCTTCCAGTATGACCCCACCGAGAACCTCAAGCGCGTCAAGTGTCCCATGCTCGCCATCAACGGCACGCTGGATGCCCAAGTGGCTTGCGAGGAGAACCTGGAGGCCATCAAGCGGCTCGTGCCACATGCCACGGTCAAGCCCTATGAGGGACTGAACCACTTCTTCCAGACGTGCAGCGGATGGCTGGGCAGCACACAGTATGCCGTCATCCGCGAGACAATGGCTCCCCAGGTGCTGGAGGATATCGTCAACTGGCTGCAAGATGTCACCCGCCTGTAAAAAAGAATTGGGATAATCACATGGGGAGTAAGAGTGCTATACTCCCTCCTGCTCCCGATCTTGCATTATATCTTTTCGGACTACTGTACAAGGTGGAATTGCGATTTTTCAGTCAAAATGCGTTGAAATTGTGTAAAAATTGTACTTTTGTGTAGTTTTTGTAACCAAGGGTGCGTCCAATTCATAGGAATAGCTAAAACCAATACATAATATTTATCAATTTAATCATGAGAATTATGAACATGAAGAAAATCTTTTCGATGTTGTTACTGATGCTGATGGCGTTCAGTTTCAACGTATTGACGGCACAGGAGATGCCGCCCATTCCTGTGGACGATGCCGTGCGCATCGGTAAACTGGACTGTGGTCTGACCTACTACATCCGTCACAACGACTATCCCGAGCACCGCGTGAACTTCTACATCGCCCAGCGCGTGGGCTCCATCCAGGAGGAGGAGAGCCAGCGTGGCCTCGCCCACTTCCTGGAGCACATGGCCTTTAACGGCAGTGAGCACTTCAACGGCGAGGGCAAGGGTATCATCGACTACACCCGCTCGCTGGGTGTGAACTTCGGCGGCGACTTGAACGCTTATACCAGCATCGCCGAGACCGTCTATAACATCAACGACGTGCCCTCGACCCGCCAGAGCGCTATCGACTCCTGCCTGCTCATCCTCAAGGACTGGAGCAACGGCCTGTTGCTCACCGACGAGGAGATTGACAAGGAGCGTGGCGTGATCCACGAGGAGTGGCGACTGGGCCAGAGCGCACAGATGCGCATCCTGGAGCGCCAGCTCGAGACGCTGTTCCCCGACTCCAAGTTCGGCAAGCGCCTGCCCATCGGTCTGATGAGCGTGGTGGACAACTTCCCCTACAAGGACCTGCGCGACTACTACCACAAGTGGTACCGTCCCGACAACCAGGCCCTGGTGATCGTGGGTGACGTCGATGTTGACCACATCGAGGCCAAGATCAAGGAGATGTACAATGGATACACCCTCGACCCCAACGCGGCCCAGGTGGTTCGCGAGTCCGTTCCCGACAACGATACCCCCATCATCGTGGTAGATAAGGACAAGGAGCAGCAATATAGCGAGGTGAGCGTGATGTTCAAGCACGAGACCGAGACTCCCGAGGAGAAGAAAGACCTCATGTACCTCATGGTGGACTACATGAAGGACATGATTGTGGACATGCTCAACCAGCGACTCAACGACATGGCACAGGAGCCCGACTGCCCCTTCAACCGCGCCTACTGCTATGACGCTGAATACATCCTGGCCAACACGATGGATGCCTTTACCATCGACGTGATGCCCAAGGAGGGCAAGACCGAGGCCGCAACCCAGGCCGTGATCATCGAGGCCCTGCGCGCCGCTAAGCACGGCTTTACCGCCAGCGAATACCAGCGCGCCAGCGACGAGTACATGAGCCGCCTCGAGAAACGCTACAATGAGCGCGACAAGATCTCCAACGAGAGCTATGGCCGCCAGTACTGCAGCAACTACCTGGATGGCGAGCCCATCCCCTCGGTTGAGCAGCGCTACCAGCTCATGGGCATGATTGCCCCCCAGATCACCGTTGACTTCATCAACCAGGTGATGCCCGAACTCATCAGCACCGACGGCAAGAACCTCGTCATCATGAACACCAACCAGGAGAAGGAGGGTGCCGTCTATCCCACCGTCGAGGCGCTGCAGGCCGCCTATGAAGCAGCCACCGCAGCCGACATCCAGCCCTATGTCGACAACGTGAAGAACGAGCCCCTGATGACTAAGTTACCCAAGAAGGGTAAAATCAAGAAGGAGAGCTACAACAGCCAGTGGGACTATAAGGAGCTCGAGTTGAGCAACGGTGCCCGCGTCATCCTCAAGAAGACCGACTTCAAACAGGACGAGATCCGCATGAGCGCCTTCCAGCGTGGCGGTCAGTCACTCTATGGCGAGAACGATTGGGCCAACCTGAACATGATAAGCGCACTGAGCAACATTACCGGTGTGGGCAACTTCTCCAACTCTGAGTTGCAGAAGGCTCTGGCCGGCAAGCAGGTGGGTGTCTATCTGAATGTGGGCGAGTACACCGACCAGTTGTCGGGTAACAGCACCGTCAAGGATCTGGAGACCATGTTCCAGCTCATCTATCTCAACTTCACCGCCCTCAACAAGGACGAGAAGAAGTTCAACCAGACGATGAGCCTGATGGAGACCCAGCTCAAGAACAAGGATCTCATGCCCGAGACCGCCATGAGCGACTCGCTGCAGTACATCATGAGCAACTACAGCTGGCGCGGCAAGCCCTTTAATGTCGAGGACTTGAAGCAGGTAAGCCTGGACCGCATCCTCGAGATCGCCAAGGAGCGCACCGCCAACGCCGCAAACTACACCTTCACCTTCATCGGTGCCATTGACGAGGCTACCATCCGCCCGTTGATCGAGCAGTACATCGCCAGCCTGCCCGCCAAGAAGGGCAAGAAGACCAACTGGGTCAACTTCATGGAGATGCCCAAGGGTGAAGTGCTCTGCCACTTCAACAAGAAGATGGAGTCGCCCAAGGAGTATGAGATCGTCATCTGGCACAACAATGATCTGCCCCACACCCTTGAGAATGAGGTCAAGGCCGAGATGCTTGCACAGTGCTTGAGCCGCGTCTATCTGCAGAAGATCCGCGAGGATGCCGGAGCCGCCTACTCGACCGACGCTGTCGGACAGACCGGCATGGCCGGTGACAGGCCCATGACAATGGTGCTCGCCGTCTGCCCCGTCAATCCCGAGTATGAGGAGATGGCCCTGAACATCATCAATGAGGAGATGAAGAACGCCTGCACCACCATTGATGCCACCGCCCTGACCGAGGCCGCCGAGCAGATGCTCAAGGACTACACCACCAACTCCAAGGAGAACTGGTTCTGGTTGAGCGCCATCCAGCAATACCTGATCCACGGCTATGACGGTGTCACCAGCTATGAGCAGATTGTAAAGGCCCAGACTCCCGAGTCGATTGCCGAGTTTGCCCGCCAGCTCTTCGGCGCCGGCAACAAGATTGAACTTGTGATGGGTCCCGAGAAGTAATCAATCCCATTCACATTAGAGTAATCGCGCCAGGAGAATCCAAATCGGTTCTCCTGGCCGTTTTTTCTTCCTTCATAATTACTCAAGAAAGATGAAAAAACAGGTAACACGTGTAGTTTTTTACCCACCCCTTGCGTCTAAAGGGCAACAGTTGATTATCTTTGCAACTAAAAACTAAGGACTAAGGACTAAGGACTAAAATATGGCTTATCTTGATATTAATAACGTGGTGAAGCGCTACGAGGGGCATACCGCCCTGGCTGGCGTCTCCATGCAGGTGGAACAAGGCTGCATCTATGGCCTGCTCGGGCCCAACGGTGCCGGCAAGAGCACCCTGATACGCATCATCAACCGCATCCTCGCGGCCGATGAGGGCTCCGTGACGCTCAATGGCAAGCAGATGACCGACGATGACATCACCCACATCGGCTACCTGCCCGAGGAGCGCGGCCTGTACAAGAAAATGAAGGTGGGCGACCACATCGTCTATCTGGGCCGCCTCAAGGGCATGACCAAGGCTGATGCTGTGGCCTCGATGCACTGGTGGCTCGACCGCTTTGACCTCAAGGAGTGGGAGAACAAGAAGGTGGAAAACCTCTCTAAGGGCATGCAGCAGAAGGTGCAGTTCATCGGCACCGTCATCCACCGTCCGCCGCTATTGATCTTTGATGAGCCGTTCTCGGGCTTTGACCCCGTCAATGCCGAGCAACTGAAGGTCGAGATCCTGGCCCTGCGCGACCAGGGCAGCACCATCCTGTTCTCGACCCACAACATGTCATCGGTCGAGGAGGTGTGCCAGCAGATCACCCTGCTCAACCACGCCCAGGTGGTGCTCAACGGCAGCGTCGATGAGGTGAAGCAGCAGCACAAGAAGAACATTATCGCGGTAGAGACCCCCGATTCCATCGAACCAAATGACGCACTGTTCACCCTGCTTCCCAGCGACCCTGTCAAGCATGATACACGCATCAAGCTGGCTCAAGGCGTGCAGGTGCGCGATGCCATCGCCTGGCTCAACGAGCACTATGTGCTCACTGGATTCACCGAGGTGTTGCCCAGCATGAACGAGATATTTATCGAGACCGTCAAATCCCAAAACGCACCACAGAACAATGAATAAGTTACGCCTCATCATCGCCCGTGAATACATGTCGATCGTCGGGCGCAAGTCATTCATCTTCATGACCCTGGGTATGCCCCTGCTGTTTGTACTCATCGGTGCCGTCCCCGTGCTGCTGGCCTACCTCAACGACAAGGGCAGCGACACCCAGCAGATTGCCGTCATCGACGAGACGGGCCGCTATGCCGCGGCGCTGCACAGCGACGACATGTACAGCTTTGTCGCCCTGCGTGGCGACACGGTGACCGATGCCCGCGAGTTCTATGACAAGTCCAACGGCAGCATCGATGCCATTGTCATCATTCCTATAGACGTGGACAGCACCGGCGTGGTCAACATCTACAGCGAGGGAACCATCACCCCCGCCCTTGTATCAACCCTGCGCAGCGCTCTCACCGACACCATCGAGGCCGCTCACCTGACGGCCATGGGCATCCCCGACATCCAGCAGATGATAGAGAAAGCCCATGTCGATGTGGACGTGCGCGCCATCAAGTGGAGTGAGGCCGGAGACGAGCAGGCATCATCGACCGAGGCCGCAATGGGTCTGGGACTGATGCTATCCCTGATCACCTACATGTTTGTGCTCATGTATGGCGCGATGATCATGAACAGCGTCATCGAGGAGAAGACCAACCGCATCGTCGAGGTCGTCGTGAGCAGCTGCCGCCCCTTCCAGCTGATGCTGGGCAAGATCATCGGCGTGGGTCTTGTGGGTCTCACCCAGATGGCCATCTGGATCATCCTGCTCGCCATCGTGGGCACAGTGGCCGGCGGCGCATTGGGCTGGACCGGTGCCCAGGCTCCATCGCCCGATGCCATTGCCCAAGTCCAGGACATGAGTGCCATGCAAGCCATCATGCAGCAGGTGATGTCGATCAACTACGTGCCCATCGTGCTCAATTTCATCCTCTACTTCATCGGTGGTTATCTGTTGTACAGTTCGCTATTTGCCGGGCTGGGATCGGCCGTCGATCAACCGAGTGATTCGTCGCAATTCACCACACCCGTGATCCTGATCATGATCATCGCCTTCTACGCCGGCATGGCCTGTATGGAGAATCCCTCGGGGCCCATGGCCGTGTGGTGCTCGATCATCCCGTTCACCTCGCCTGTGGTGATGATGATCAGGCTGCCCTTCGGCGTACCCATCTGGCAATTGTTGCTGAGTCTGGGCCTGCTGTTTGGCACGGCGCTGGCCATCACTTGGCTTGCTGCCCGCATCTATCGCCGCGGTATCCTCCACTATGGCAAGAAAGCCTCGTTTGCCGACCTGTTCAAGTGGATCAAATGAATTAGGAATCAGGAATTTTGAAATTAGGAATTATAAGTTGGCTGATGCCAACCAAGGACTAAATAATGAGAATCGTGATACAACGTGTGACCGAGGCCTCGGTCACCATCGACGGCAAGCCGCACAGCGCCATCGGCCACGGCATGATGGTGCTGGTGGGTGTCCGTGAGGGAGACACCGTGGACGACATGCGCTGGCTGGCGCAGAAGACGGTGAACCTGCGCATCTTTGACGACGAGCAGGGTGTGATGAACCGCAGCATCCAGGACGTGGGCGGCGAGGTGCTGGCAGTCAGCCAGTTCACCCTCAACGCCTCGACCAAGAAGGGCAACCGCCCCAGTTACATCCATGCAGCTGGACATGAACTGGCCGTGCCGCTCTATGATGCTTATTGTGACGAGGTGACGCAACTGCTGGGCAAGGAGACCCGCAAGGGTGTGTTTGGTGCCGAGATGCAAGTGGCGCTGGTCAACGACGGCCCTGTGACCATCATCATCGACAGCCGCTTGAAGGAATAGCGCGCTTGCATGCCGACGAAATCATCAGCTTTTTTCAACCGCAATCATCGAATAAATGTTGAAAACATCATACAAAGAAAAAAAATGATTATCTTTGCGGCAGATGATGAAAAACCAGCTTTATATATGGATGATGATTTCGCTTCTTGCAGGAATGCTCGCAAGTTGCGGCGGCACACCGCAGTATGACCAGCGCCTGGTCACTGCCGACGGCCTGATGCATGACTATCCTGACAGTGCGCTGGCTATCATCGACAGCATCAGAAAGGACGATTTCATCGACCAAAATGCCAATTGTGCCTACTATAACCTGCTCATCACCCAGGCCCGCTACATCAATTACTACACCTTCAACGACGACAGCATCATCAACCGTGCCCTCGACTACTACAAGCGGCACAGCGCTGACCGCGAGAAGCTCACGCGCGCCTACCTCTATAAAGGTGCCGTCATGAACGAGCTCCACAAGCCAGACAGCGCCATGGTCTACTATAAACATGCCCAGGTCACAGCCGCCCCAAGCGACTACTTCAACCAGGGCTATGCCCAGATGTGCATGGGCAAGCTCTACCATGACCATCATGCCTATGACGGCAGGGACATTGAGAAAATCGAGCAAGCGCTGGACTGCTTCAAGCGCTGCAACGACTCCATCTACCAGATGATCTGCCTGAAACAGCTGGGTGCCTTCTGCCGTGTGACCAATCCCAAGAAGGCCGAGGATGCCCTCAATGAGGTCATGACGCTCGCCACCCAGGGCAACGACACCAACACCATCATCTCGACAGCCCACAGCCTGGCCCTACTCTACTTCGCCAAGTTGCAGTATCATGATGCCTATCGCCAGCTCCAACGCATCAAGTCATTGAAGATGAACGGATTGATGAACGAGTGTTACACAACCTTCGCTGTCGTCTATGCCAAGTTGGGCATGCCTGATTCGGCCATGTACTTCCTGCAACAGGCGCAGCCCGAGCAGGATGGCAACACCTCCTACCGCATCAACTACCTGGAAGCGATGAGCAATATCGCCAAGGCCCGCGGCGACTCCATCACCTACCTAAAACTGGAGAATGAGTGTTATGCCCTGAACGCCGCCGAAGTTGCCGACATGGACATCCTCAACATCATGTATGCCGAGAACGACTTCGACAAGAGCCACAGCGATTATCTCAAGAGCCAGCGCCAGCGCCGCAATACGGCCATCGGTGCCATCGTGGCCGCTATCATCCTCGCGCTCTTGATCTTAGCGTTATACCTCTATCGAGTGTCGCACCGCTATGATAAACTCATCCTTGAGCTCAAGGACAAGTCACAGACACAGATGAACGACCTCTCGGGCCTGCAACAGAACATCAACCAGATGCAGATCAACGATGAGAGGCTCAAGGGCTTCATCTCGTCACACATGGGCATGATGCGCGAGATGATCGAGGCATGCTACCACGAGCCCAACAACCGCATTGCCGAGAACATGAAACGCATCGTCAAGTTCCAGGACAGCAATAAGGACAACTGGGTAAAGCTCTATGACTACATCGACATGGAGCACAACAACATCATGACCCATACCCGCGAGCAGTATCCACAACTCAATGACCGCGACCTGTTGCTGCTCGCATTGTCATGCATGGGATTCTCCTATATCCAGACCGCAATCATCATGGGCTACTCCAATGCCACCAGCGTGAGCGTCATCAAGCAGAGGCTCGCCAAGAAGATGGGAATCGAGTGTACGCTCAACGAATACATTGAGAAAAACGGACAGGTGCAATAAAGAAAATGCCATTAATCCGCCCCTTGAAGGCTCAAAAAACGGCCGCCTTGGAACTGTATTAGAAAATTTTTATTAAACACCTGTTTTACAACACATTAAATTAACCGTGTATTACGAAAAAATTTGGTCATTTCAATAATTTGATATAATTTTGCGACTGAAAATCTAAACATCATTACGCAAAAATCTAAACATACTGAAATTTATGAAACGAATAATTTTCATCACAATACTATCAGCCATCTGCGCATTGACGTCAATGGCACAAGACAAATCGGTAGTGACCCATCAGACGACTGGAGGGCGTGACCGCTTTGATTTTATTACGACAATCGACATACCCCATTTGGAGTATGACCGCAATAGTGAAGAAATCATTGTCAGTTGTGGCGACGGTGCCATCTATAACGTGACCATCACGTCACAGAGCAACCAGCAGGTCGTGTTCGAGACAACCATCTGCGGGCCGTTTGACACCTTCAGCACCTCAATGGCCACAACAGGTACCTACATCATCACGTTGACGGGTATCGACGATACATACATGTGGACCTTTGACCCCATTCAGGGGGTTAATCTATATACACTGCCCGGACAGTCGGGCCTGACACCCACAAGGCCAATAAGCATGTCGGATGTCTGGAACAACGTGCAATCAAAGTAAAAAGAATGTTTAGATTTTATAATAATTAGTAATCCTTTAAGTCTAGTAGGAAAACGCACATCATCATCCAAATAACTACCTGCCACCTTATCCAGGGCGGGTAGTTGTTATTATATAGGTACATAAAAACACGCGGCTGAGCAGCACTGACGGGTGATTGCCATTTTTTTGGAAGAATTCACATTCCTTATCACATCTATATGAAAAATAAAGGTTAATTTTGCAGATTGTAGTAGATAGCGCTACGACTTAACTATACTTTAAATCAATGATCAACCTGAGTGTAAATGTCAACAAGATAGCCACCCTGCGCAATGCACGCGGTGGTAATATACCTAATGTTCAGCAAGTAGCCATGGACTGTGAGCGCTTCGGTGCCAATGGCATCACGGTGCATCCCCGTCCCGACGAGCGCCACATCCGCCGCAGCGACGTGTATGCCCTGCGCCCTCTGGTCCGCACCGAGTTCAACATCGAGGGCTACCCCAGCGAGCAGTTCATGGACCTGGTGCTGGCCGTGCGCCCGACCCAAGCCACACTGGTACCCGATGCCCCTAGCGCGCTCACGTCGTCGGCCGGATGGGATATTGAGCCCAACATGGAATTCCTCACCGGCATCGTTGACCGCTTGAAGGAAGCCGGCATCAGAACCAGCATCTTTGTCGGCACCGACCTGGATAACATCCGTGCTGCGGCACGCACCGGAGCCGACCGTGTGGAACTCTACACCGGCCCGTTTGCCGAGGAGTTTGACAGCGACCCCGAGCGAGCTGTGGCTCCGTTCACCCAGGCAGCCCTGGCCGCTCACAGCGTGGGCATGGGCCTGAATGCAGGCCATGACCTCAACCTGCACAACCTCAAGTTCTTCCAGCAGCATGTGCCGCACTTGATGGAAGTCTCAATTGGTCACGCGCTCATCGCCGATGCCCTCTATCTGGGTCTGGAAGCCACCATCAAGGCTTATAAGGACTGCCTGAAATAAAAACGGACTTTCCACGTTATAATATAGATATCACATCAAGTAAAAACGAACAAATAACCAAATACAACGAATCAACATGTCAACTCTTAACATGATTCTTGCCCAAGTAACGCCTGCCGACACAATGATCCAGCAGGCCGCCGACACCCTGCAGCAGGCCATTGACAGCGCCGCCCAGGTTGTTACCGACAGTGCCGCCGCTGTTGCGGCTGCCACCGCTCCCGTTGCCCCCGAGCCCGTTGTCAAGGAACTCTCGGTTTGGGACCTTACCATGGCAGGCGGATGGCTCATGATTCCGCTGGCACTGCTGGCCATCGTGAGCATCTACATCTTCTTTGAGCGCTTCTTTGCCATCAACCGCGCCAACCGTCAGGACCGCTCCTTCATGGAACGCATCAAGGAATACATCCACCGTGGTGAAGTGGATCAGGCCCTGAAATTGTGCCAGGACACCAACACCCCCTACTCACGCATGATTGAGAAGGGCGTAACCCGCATCGGACGACCGATGAACGATGTGCTCGTCGCCATCGAGAACGTCGGCAACATGGAGGTCGCCAAGCTCGAGAAGGGCTTCAACTGGCTCGCCACTACCGCCGCCGGTGCGCCGATGATTGGTTTCTTGGGTACCGTAGTAGGTATGGTTCAAGCCTTTTTCCAGCTGGCCAGCGCCGGCAACAACAGCAACGTGACCATCCTGGCCAGCGGTATCTATCAGGCTCTGGTGACCACCGTCGCCGGTCTGATTGTCGGTATCATCGCTCTGTTTGCCTACAACTACCTTACCTCGCGCGTCAACAAGGTGATGAACAAGCTCGAGGGCAAGACGATGGAATTCATGGATCTGCTCAACGAGCCCGCCAAGTAATTGAGTTGTCTGTTTTTCAGCTGAGCGCGGATTCTACCGACCGCTGAAAACTGAAAACCGTAAACCGAAAACTGAGAACTGAAATATGGCACTCAAGAGACAACACCAGACGCTGTCGATGTTCAGCATGGCCTCGATGACCGATGTCATCTTCCTGCTGCTCATCTTCTTCATGGTCACATCGACGTTTGTATTCCCCTCGGCACTCGAGGTGAACCTGCCCCAGAGCAGTGAGCAGACGGCTATCAAGCCCTCGACGCGCATCTATGTTGACAAGAACCTCAACATGTATGCCACACAGACGACCGATACCGGCGAGAGCGACCTCCTGCCCATCGCCCCCGAACAGCTCGAAGGCTTCATGCAGGCGCTCAAGGCCGGCAATCCCAACGAATTTGTGGCTGTCTATGCCGACGAGGAAGTGAACTATGGCAAGATCGTCGAGATCCTGGACAAGGGCTCAAAGCAGGGCGTGAAAATCGTCCTTGCCACCAAGCCCAGCGAGGCCTCGTTCGGCCCTGCGATGACCCAGGAGATGGACACCGAGCCGGTACCTGATCCCATCAACCCCTAATGATTCCCACGATGGAAGACAATCGCCGCAAAAATAGCCTCTGGGCCTTGTTGCTCACCCTGCTCATCACTGTGGGCACGCTGGCGCTGTTGCTGCGCGCCACGCTGCGCTATGAGCAGGCACCCGACATGCCTGACCTGACGCAGCTCGCGCAGGACTCCATCTTGTTTGGCGGTGACTATGTGATGCTGGGCAACACCCTGGACGATGTCCAGAACAACCTCATGGACCAGGAGTCGGCAGACCCGAGCGCATCGCCCGAGGAAGGCAATGAACCCGAAATCGATGCCGATGACATGGAAGATGCCGGCGAGGCGAACCAGAAGACCCCGCCACTGGTCACCCAGAAGGCCGAATCGCCCCACAAGGTGAAAGAGCAACCCAAGGAGGCCGAGCCCAAGAAGTCCGGCCCCACCAAGCAAAACGACAAAGTGGCCGAGAAGCCTAAAGCCAAGGACCGCAAGGCCGAGGCCCAGGAGACGAAGTCCAAAACAAGCCAGCAGCAACAGAACACCGCCAGTAACGCCACCAATAACAGGGTGAAGAACGCCTTCGGCAACAGTGGCGGCAATGGCGGCGGCAAGCAGGGCTCGACCGAAGGCAACTCTAGTCAGGGCACACTGGCCGGAAAACCCGGTGTCACCGGTCTGGCAGGCTACACGCTCGAGTACTGGGCCAAGCCTGTCCCCAACAGCAAGTGGTCAGGCCGCGTCATGGTGCGTGTCACCGTGGATCCCCGTGGCAAGGTCACCTCGGCCAAGGCTACCGGAGCCACTGGAGACCTGGCATCGCACCCCGAGGTGCGTCGCGCCTGTGAGCAGGCTGCCTTGAAGTCCAGCTTCTCGGTACCCAAGAACACGATGACCGAGGCCTATGGCACCGTGACCTACATCTGGCATTGATCCCGCTTCAACTCATCAAGCACCTTGACTACCAATAATTCTGGTCAAGGTGCTGTTTTTTCACCTGTTTATTGAATCAATCCATTGAATCATTGAAATAGTTTGCCCAATCCACGATAATCCCCTACCTTTGTTCAATATCTAAAAAGAAAGTGCAGACCCAGAATGAGCATTCACAAGAAACAACCCAAGCAGGAAACCATCATCTACACCATCGTGTGGATCATTCTCTTCATGGTCCCCGTTGTCGAACTGATCGTCAACTATGACCCGGATCATCCCGTCTGGCTGAAACATGAACTGCTGGAGACCTTCTTCAGCTTGCTACTGTTTCTTGTGGTCTTTCTCATCCACAACCACATCCTGGCTCCCATGCTCATCCACCACAAGAAGGTGTATCAATATATCGCTGCCTGTGTGGTGATTGTAGCCCTGTTCCAGACGGCGCAATGCCTCCACCACCCCCATGGACCGAAGCCTCCCGAGGTGGAGATGAAGGGCAACGGCACACCCAGCCCAGCCAGCAAACCCATGTACAAGCCACCACATGGCCGACCGCCAATCAACTGGCACGACATGTCGATGTTTACCATCGTCATCATGATGATCGGCGCCAACCTGGGTGTGAAGATCTACTTCCAGAGCGAGGAGGAGAAGAAGCATCTGGCCAAGCTCAAGGAGCAGAGCCTGAAGCAGGAACTCGACTACCTGCGCTACCAGATCAACCCGCACTTCATCATGAACACGCTCAACAACATCCATGCCCTGGTTGATATTGACCCCGAGCAGGCCAAGGACAGCATTGTGGACATGTCCAGGATGATGCGTTACCTGCTCTATGACAGCGACAACCACTATGTCTCGCTCGACAATGCCGTTACCTTCATGAAGAAATATTTAAACCTCATGAAGCTACGTTACACCGACCTGGTCAACATCAATCTTGATGTCCCCGACAATAGTCATGAGGACATCTTGCTTGCGCCACTGGTCTTTATCCCCTTTGTCGAGAATGCCTTCAAGCATGGCGTGTCCTACGACAAGCCGTCCACGATAAATATCGGGATCGAGAAGAAAGACGGGCGGCTGCTCTTCCACTGCCACAACACCAAGAGCAACGCCAAGCACGAGTATGGCGGCGTCGGGCTGAACAACGTGACGAAGCGCCTGGAGCTCATCTACGGCACTGACTATAGACTGGACATCACCGACGAGGACAACTCCTATGACGTTCTGCTCAGCCTACCGGTGCGCACGGCCGAGGACTTCAACAACACGCCAACCCTCACAGGTAATCAAACTTAATCAAGAATCTCAAAAAAATATAGAGAAAAGCTATGAACATCAAGTGTATCGCAATCGACGACGAGCCCCTGGCACTCAAGAAACTGGTCACCTACATCAACAAGATACCATTCCTCGAGCTCAAGGCTCAATGCCACAGCGCCATGGAGGCTCAACGCGTCATCGACGAGCAGGAGATCCAAGCCATCTTCCTCGACATCAATATGCCCAACCTCAACGGCATGGATTTCGCCAAGTCCCTCGACAACAGCAGCAAGGGTCCAGTGATGGTGTTCACGACAGCCTACAGCGAATATGCCATCGAGGGTTACAAAGCCAATGCCGTGGGCTACCTGTTGAAGCCCTACAGCTTCGACGAGTTTGAGGCGGCGGCACAGAAGGTGCGTGAGATCTGCGAAATCCGTCAACAGGCCATGACCGATGTCACCACCGGCACCGAGGACGACGGCACCATCTTTGTCAAGAGCGACTACAAGATCGTGCGCATCGGCATCGACAGCATCCGCTACATCGAGGCGATGAGCGAATACCTCAAGATTTCCTGCGACGACAAGGACAGGCCCGTTATCGTGCTGCTGAGCATGAAGAGAATCGAGGAGCATCTGCCCTCCGACAAGTTCATGCGCATTCACCGCTCGTTCATCATCAACCTGAACCAGATCGTTGAGGTCAAGAAGAATCATGTCATCCTCGAGGGCGATGTCTCGCTCCCCATCGGTGACAACTACAAGGACACCTTCATGAACTACCTGAACAAGAAATTGTTGTCTAAGTGACAATGGACAGTGTCCACATGTCCATGAGACATCTCACATCGATTATATTTAATATTTTTCTCATAGCTTTTCCTGGAGGGCTCACGCGTGATGCGCAAGCCCTCTATTTGTCATGTTTGCGTCATTTTGTCGGCATGACGTTGCGGGTTAGGGAAAAATTATGTAACTTTGCACGTTTTTAAGCGATTATAAATTTTATTCTACACTATGAATATTTCCTATAAATGGCTCAAACGCTATATTGACACCGACCTGGCACCCGAGAAGGTGGCCGAGGCTCTGACCTCGCTGGGTCTGGAAGTGGGAGCAGTGGAACAAGTGGAAACCATCAAGGGCGGCCTGCGTGGGCTGGTAGTGGGTCAAGTGATGACCTGTATCGACCACCCCAACAGCGACCATCTGCACATCACCACCGTCGATCTGGGCGACGGTAATGATCCTGTCCAGATCGTGTGTGGCGCTCCCAACGTCGCCGCTGGCCAGAAGGTCATCGTCGCCACGCTGGGCACCAAGCTCTATGACGGCGACAAGGAGTTCACCATCAAGCGCTCCAAGATGCGCGGCGAGGAATCGCTGGGCATGATCTGTGCCGAGGACGAAATCGGCATCGGCACCAGCCATGACGGTATCATCGTCCTGCCCGAGGATGCTGTTGTCGGCACTCCCGCCGCCGAGTACTATGGCATCGAGAACGACTACCTCATCGAGGTGGACTTGACACCCAACCGCATTGACGGCGGCTCGCACTATGGCGTGGCCCGCGACCTGGCTGCATGGATGAAGCGTCACGGCATGGACGGCAACCTGCACAAGCCCAGTGTTGACGACTTTGCCAGCGACCGCAAGGACGGCGGCATCCCCGTCACCGTCGAGAATGCCGAGGCCTGCCCCCGCTATGCGGGTCTGACCGTTCGCGGTGTCAAGGTACAGGAGAGTCCCAAGTGGCTCAAGGACCTGCTGCTCGCCGTCGGCCAGCGTCCCATCAACAATATCGTCGATATCACCAATTACATATTGCTGGGCACCGGACAGCCCATGCACTGCTTTGACCTGAGCAAGGTCAAGGGCGACCGCATCGTCGTCAGGACGGCAGCAGCGGGCACCAAGTTTGTCACCCTCGACGGCGTGGAGCGCACGTTGACCGACCGCGACCTGATGATCTGCAACGGCGAGGAGCCAATGTGCATCGGCGGCGTGTTCGGCGGCCTGGACTCGGGCGTGACCGAGGCCACCACAGACGTCTTCCTGGAGTCGGCCTACTTCCACCCCACGTGGATCCGCAAGACGGCACGCCGCTTCGGTCTGAACACCGACGCGTCGTTCCGCTTTGAGCGCGGCATCGACCCCAATGAGGTCATCTACAACCTCAAGCTGGCCGCCATGCTCGTCAAGGAGCTGGCCGGTGGCGAGATCTGCGGCGATATCATCGACGTGAAGGCCCATGACTTCCCCGGCTTCCCCGTCGAACTGCGCTACGACTATGTGACGGGCCTCATCGGCAAGGACATCCCCCACGACGACATCCGCGACATCGTCAAGAGCCTGGAGATGGAAATCACCGCCGAGGATGACGAGAAGCTGCAGCTTGTCGTACCCACCTACCGCGTGGACGTGCGCCGCCCCTGCGACGTGGTGGAGGACATCCTGCGCGTCTATGGCTACAACAACGTCGAGTTCACCAGCGTTGTCCACAGCAATCTGTCCAACAAGACCGATGTCGACTTCCGTGACGACATGCAGGAGACCGTGAGCAACCAGCTCACCAGCGTCGGCTATCACGAGATCATGAACAACTCATTGACCGTGGGTGCCTACTACGAGGGTCTGACCAGCTATCCCGCTGACCTATGCGTGAAGATCATGAACCCCTTGAGCAGTGACCTGAACGTCATGCGCCAGACGTTGCTCTTCGGCGGCCTGGAGAGCATCGCTCGCAACATCAACCACAAGAATCCCAACCTGCGCCTCTATGAGTTCGGCAACGTCTATAGCCATGACGGCAGCATTAGCCAGGAAGAGAAGGCCCTCGCCCCCTATAGCGAGAGCACCCAGATGGCTATGTGGCTCACCGGCAACAACCACGATGAGTCGTGGGCCGACAAGGTGAGAGCCCTCAACGTCTATGACCTGAAGGCCGACCTCGAGAACGTGCTGGTGGGCATGGGGGTGAACATGCGCGACCTGGTCATCGAGCAATGCGAGGACGACACCGTCAACCCCGCCCTGCGCTACAGCAACCGCGGCGGCAAGACCGTGGCCATCATGGGTGTGGTCGATGAGGCCCTGGCCAAGCGCTTTGACGTGGATCAGCCCGTCTATTACGCCCAGGTGAACTGGAACCTCGCCTGCAAGCTGGCGATGAAGAAGGACATCAAGTATAGCGACCTGCCCAAGACGCTGCCGCTGCGCCGCGACCTGGCCCTGCTGGTTGACCGCAAGGTGACCTACGACGACATCCGCCGCGTGGTCGAGGCCAGCGAGAAGAAGTTGTTAAAGTCGATGACCCTGTTCGACGTCTATGAGAGCAACAAGCTACAGGCAGGCAAGAAGTCTTATGCCATCAGCATGATACTGCAAGACAATGAGAAGACCCTCAACGACAAGCAGATCGATGCCATCATGAGCAAGATCATCAAGAACCTGGAGACCCAGCTGGGTGCCAAACTCAGGTGATAAACTTCGATAATTAGGAATTAGGAATTAGGAATTGGCATCCGCGAACGGACTGACGGACTAACTACTAACAACCAACTACTAACAGGCCAACAACTAACGGACTAGAAACTAACAGACTAAAATATTAATCTTTTAAAACAATGGGAAGAGCTTTTGAATACCGCAAAGCAAGAAAGATGAAACGCTGGGGCAGCATGTCCCGCACGTTTACACGTATCGGCAAGGAAATCACCATCGCCGTCAAGGCTGGTGGCCCCGACCCCGAAGGCAACTCCCGCCTGCGTGCGCTCATCGCCAACGCCAAGGCCGCCAACATGCCCAAGGAGAACATCGAGCGCGCCATCAAGCGCGCCAGCGAGAAGGATGCAGGCGACTACAAGGAGGTGATCTATGAGGGATTCGGCCCCCACGGCATTGCCGTCCTGGTCGAGACCGCTACCGACAACACCACCCGCACCGTGGCCAACCTGCGCAACTACTTCAACAAGAAGGGCGGCAGCCTGGGCAACTCGGGCAGCGTGGCCTTCATGTTCAGCCACAAGTGCTATTTCCACGTGACTCCCAAGGACGGCATCGATCCCGACGAACTCGAGCTCGAGCTCATCGACTGCGGTGCCGAGGAGTTTGCCATCGACGAGGAAGAGATGCTCGTGTCGGGCGACTTCGCTGCCAATGGCGACATCATGAAGTACCTCGAGGACAATGGCTTCGAGATCAAGAGCAGTGAGTTTGTCTATGAACCCGCCGACTACAAGGAGGTTACCGAGGCCGAGCGTGCCGATGTCGAGGCCCTGATCGAGGCTGTCGAGGAGGATGACGACGTGCAGAACGTCTTCACCACCATGGCCGAGGCCGAAGGCGGCGACGACGAGGAGTAAACCACTACTACTCAACCCACAGCAAGCAGGCTGTGTCATAATTCATTTGTAGCAAATCGGATCGCGCTTCGCGCGACTTAAAGCCAGCAACTGAATCATGACACAGCCTCTTGTTATAAACCGAAAACTCTGACATCATTTTTTAAACAAGTAGCATCATCTGCCGGAAAAACCTCACGCTAAGTCGCCAAGCCGCAAAGCTGTTTTTTTGCGAGCAACACTTTAAAACTTCGCGACTTCGCGGCTTTGCGTGAGGCCCCAAGTGCGCGGATGCCATTGACGACTGAACCCCACGCCAAGCCGCCAAGCCGCCAAGATGGTATAAACACTTCGGCACCAATGTGGTGGTTTCGCGTGAAGGAGCTCGGTTTTAAGCCCGTTAGGGCTGGCCAGGGCATAGGCAGGGGTGGAGCGAAGCGGAACCCCTGTGAATGAACACCCAATCATCAATTAACCCCGTTAGGGGTGGCAGATGATGAGCCGATGACTTGCTG
>JAFTEU010000183.1 GCA_017453505.1 Muribaculaceae bacterium | reverse complement strand
TTATCCCACGTTACTGGAATACTACGAGAAATTGCACCCACACTTATGAACCGCCGTATGCCGAACGGCACGTACGGTGGTGTGAGAGGAAAGGAAACGAAAGTAGGTCAGAAAACTTTCGTTTCCCGACCTACTCGATCATCCCGACATCGGAATGAGTCAAGATTATTGCACAGGCGGGGATTTTTCCGTAATTTTGCAGCCGATTTCTAATAAGATAAAAAGATTGTGAGGAGAGCTACTATCATATTCTTTGCGACCGTGTCGTTGGCTTTCAACGCATCGGCCCAGCAACTGCTGGTGGATCAGGCTAAAAAGGACATCAGTGGCCTGACAATGACGGTTGACAGCTATAATAAAGCGTTCAATCGTCTGAAGCCCGCTCTTACACATGACGAAACCCGCAACAGGCCTGAAACCTGGGCGCTGGCCAACCGCATCAAGGTTGAGCTGTATGATAAATACATGGATAATCGTCGAGTGGGCAAGAAGATTGATGTCAAGGCAATGGGGCATACCCTGATTGATGCCTATGACTATAGCCTCACGGCACTCAAGCTGGATACCATCCATGTCCTGGACAAGAAGGGTGAACCCGTCATCGATAAGAAGACCCGTAAACCCAAGGTGAGGACTAAATACAGCAAGGAAGTGATCAACCGTCTGGTCGAGCATCACGATAATTATCGCACCGTGGGCAGTGAGTTGTATAATATCAAGGATTGGGACGGTGCCTATCAAGCATGGGATTATTATTGCCAAATGGCAGCACGCACCGATGATCCCCGCTGGATTAAGCCTGATAGCATCGTTGCCGAGGTGAGATACTACCAAGGCATTGCCGCTTGGCAGAAGACTGATACTATCGATGCCGTGAGACTCTTCAGCATCGCCCGTCATTCGGGTTATGACCGCAAGGAAGCCTATGATTATGCGTTGGTATGCCTCAGTGACCTGGGAAATGAGGCCGAGGTGGTTAGGCTGGCTTGGGAAGCGTTTGTCAAGTTCGGAACCAGTGATCCTCAATACATCCGCATCCTGATTAATGATTTCATCACTCGGGAGGATTATTCCGGCGCAAATGACTTGATCGACGAGGCCATGGAGGCCAATCCCGATGACGATGAACTGCTCAACCTCAAGGGGCTTGTGATCGAGAGCAAAGAGGATATTTATCAAGCATTCCCTTATTACCAGCGCTGCATCGAGTTGAATGACAGCAATGCAAGCGGCTTGTTCAACGTGGGCCGGTATTTCTATAACAAGGCGATGGAAACCCGCCAGAACAGCAATTTATATGGCAAGAAACTGGCCAATCTGGTCAATCCCATTTACCGTGAGGCATTGCCCTACTTGGAGAAGTCCTATGCCATCAACCCCAAGAATGAAGATGTGAGAAACGCCCTGCGAGACATTTACTACAAGCTGGGCGAGGCACAGAAGCTGCAGGCTATCGAGCAGAATCCCTAAGCCGTTTTCTTCCAGCACCGATATCAACAATCAACCGTGGCAACATCCTTGTGATGAACTGCCACGGTTGATTGTCTTGTTTTTCGCTTATGGTTCGGGATTTAAGGTTTGCGGACGATGCCTCGCTTGCTTGAGCGCACAAAGTCAATGATAATGTCACGCTCGGGGCTGGCAGGCAGCTTGGAGGCTTCTTCAAGTGACTGGGTCACGTTCAGGCCTGAGTCATAAATGGTCCTGTAAACGTCGGCAATGGCATCAATCTGCTCGCTGCTGTAGCCACGACGATGCAGTCCCACCTTGTTGACACCCTCATAGGCGATGGGGTAGCGGGCTACCATGCTATAGGGTGGTATGTCCTTGTTGACAAGTGCTCCGCCCTGGATCATCACGTGGCAACCGATGTGGGTGAACTGGTGAACCAGTGCACCACCACCGATGATGGCCCAGTCAGCTACCTCGACCTCACCTGCCAGTTGGGCGGCATTGGACATGATGACATGATTGCCCACGATACAATCGTGTGCCACATGGCAGTAGGCCATAATCAAGCAGTTGTTGCCAACGACGGTCTTGCCCCTGGAGGCAGTGCCGCGGTGGATGGTGACAAACTCGCGGATGACCGTATTGTCGCCGATGATGGCAACCGTGTCTTCGCCCTGGAACTTGAGGTCCTGAGGAATGTCACAAACGACGGCATTGGCGTGGATGTGGCAGTTCTTGCCGATGCGGGCGCCACTGTGAACGACAGCTCCGCTGTCGATTATGGTTCCGTCACCAATTTCTACATTGGCATCAATGGTCACAAATGGACCTATTTTCACATCTTTCCCGATTTTTGCTTCAGGGTGGACGACGGCAAACTGATGGATATCCATATTGAGTGATTTTTTTATTCTAAGTATTAATTCTAAGTTGTTGGCTAGTTATCCTTGATTCTTGACAATCTGGGCCATGAATTCAGCCTCGGTGACGATTTTCTCGCCGACGAAGGCATACCCCTTCATGATGGCGGTGCCGCGGCGGATGGGTGTCATCAGTGACAGATGGAAGATGAGCGTGTCGCCGGGAACCACCTTGTGGCGGAACTTGACATTGTCAATCTTGAGGAAATAAGTTGAGTAGTTCTCTGGATCCTCAACACTGCTCAGCACGAGGATGCCTCCCACCTGTGCCATCGCCTCGACCTGGAGCACACCGGGCATGATGGGCTCGTGGGGGAAGTGGCCCTGGAAGAACGGCTCGTTGGCTGTCACGTTCTTGATGCCGACCACGTGCTTCTTGCCCTTCTCGATAATCTTGTCGACCAGGAGCATGGGATAGCGGTGAGGCAGCATCTGTCGTATCTGGTTGATATCGTAGAGCGGTTCCTTGTTCGGGTCGTAGATAGGAGCCTGGACATTCTGGTAACGCAGCTCTTGACGGATCTTCTTGGACAACTGAGTGTTGATGGTGTGTCCCGGACGGGTGGCGACGATGCGGCCCTTCAATGGACGGCCGATGAGCGCCAGGTCACCCAGCACGTCGAGCAACTTGTGGCGTGCGGGCTCATTCTTGAAGGCCAGTGGCTTGTTGTTGAGGTAACCCAACTCGTTGGCTGGCTTGTGGGGCACGTTCATCACGTCGGCCATGCGGTCCAGGTCTTCCTGTTTCATCGGTGAATCATAGATGACGATGGCATTGTCCAGGTCGCCGCCCTTGATGAGGTTGAGTTGGATGAGCGGCTGCACCTCGCGAACGAACACAAACGTGCGGCTGGCTGCGATCTGATCCTTGAACTGGCGGATATCGGTCAACGAGGCGAACTGGTTTCCCAGCACGGGAGAGTCGAACTCAATCATGCAGTCAATGGAGAAATCATCGTCTGGCAGGACGATAAGAGATGAACCAGTCTCCTTGTCAACGACCTTGATGCGCTGCTTCACCACATAGAATTCCTTTTCGGCCTCCTGCTCAACGATACCGGCTTTCTCAATCTCCTGGCACCAGATGATGGCGCTGCCATCCAGAATGGGCACCTCACCGCAGTTGACCTCAATGAGGCAGTTGTCGATACCTGCGGCATATAGCGCAGCCATCGCGTGCTCGATGGTGCTCACGCGGGCTTCCTTGTTGCTCTTGTTGGCGATGACGGTACCGCGTGTTGTCTCGATGACGTGTTCGGCCAGAGCTTGAATGGTGGGTTGACCATCCAAGTCGATACGCTTGAACACATAGCCGGTGTTCACTTCGGCAGGCTTGAATGTCGCTGTTGACATTTGCCCTGTGTGAAGGCCTTTACCAGTCACGGTGAAGGCGTTCTTGAGAGTCTTCTGTTTCATTTACTGGTGTTGATCTTCTTCTTCAGGTCCTTAATGTCGCTGTACATCTCGCCCAGGCGCTTGAGGTAAACCGTCTGGCGTGCAAACTCCATGGCGGGCTGCACTGGGGCACCCAGCCACTTGCCGTTGCTGCCGATGCTGTTGTCAACACCTGTCTGTGCTCCGATGCCGTTCTTGTCGCCCACGGTGATGTGGCCTGCAAATCCCACTTGACCGCCCACCATGTTGTACTTGCCGATTTTGGTTGAGCCGGCAACACCCACCTGGGCTGCCATGACGGTGCTCTCGCCGACCTCGACGTTGTGTGCAATCTGGATGAGGTTATCGAGCTTGGCACCCTTCTTGACGACGGTTGCGCCCATGGTGGCGCGGTCGATGGTCGTGTTGGCTCCGATTTCCACATCATCCTCGAGGATGACGATACCCACCTGGGATATCTTCTCATAGGTGCCGTCGGGCTTGGGAGCGAAGCCGAAGCCGTCGCCGCCGATGATGGCACCGCCCTGCACGATGCAGCGGTTGCCGATGCGGCAGCCGTGATAGATCTTCACGCCAGGATATAGAATCACGTCATCGCCCAGTGTGACACCGTCGCCGACATACACTTGCGGGTAAATCTTAACATTCTTGCCGATGGTCACGCCGTCACCGATGTAGGCGAATGCGCCGACATACACGTCATCGGGTAGCGTTGTGCCCTGGCCCACATGAACGGGCTGTTCAATACCGCGTTTCTCGGGACGCTGGCTGTTGACAAAATTGAGCAAATCGGCGAGGGTCTTGTAGGGATCCTCAACGCGGATGAGGGTAGCCTTGACTTCCTGCTCGGCGACGAAATCGTTGCGCACGAGCACGGCCGAAGCCTGTGTGGTGTAGATGAAGTGCGTGTATTTGGGATTGGCGAGGAAGGTCAAGCAACCAGGCGTGGCCTCCTCGATTTTAGCGTAATTGTTAATCACGGTTGAAGCATCACCCTCGACCGTGCCGTTAACCATTGCTGCAAGTTGTTGTGCAGTAATTTCCATGATGAAGTTATATATTGACTAATCGTTATTTCAAAATCGGCCGCAAAGTTCGCAAAAAAAACTGAAAGTCACAACTCTAGAGGGCACACATTACTCACTGATGCGCCAAATGGGACAAAAAATTATCTATTTTGTCGCTCATTCGGTTGATTTGCGGCTATGCTTGAGCAATTGGGCAATTTTATCCTCAATTTCCTGAGGCTGAGCCAGCCCCACGATGGTCTGGTAATCACCGTTGGGTGCGACAAACAGCAGCGTCGGGATGGCCTCGACACGGAATTCTTGAGCCAATTCGGGTTCTTGGTCAACATCGATGCGCTTGAAGATGACCTCGCCTTGATGCTTCTGCTCGATTTCATCAAGGATGGGTGCAAGCTCCTTACAAGGGCCGCACCAGGTCGCAAAGAAATCCACCACCATCGGCTTGGATCCCAGCAGTGTGTTCTGCTTGTTCCAGTCTCCCTGGTCTGTCGGCGCAGCTGCTGTCTCGGTTTGAATGTTCCCGTTGCCAGCCTCACTGTTATTCTGTTCACTCGTGTTGTTGCATGCAGCAAGCAATAGCAATGCCGTCAAGCAGATGAATATTCTGTTCATTATTCATTATTCAGTTTTCAGTTTTCAGTTTTCAGTCGAATGCGGATGCCAATTCCTAATTCCTAATTCCTAATTCCTAATTCTCATTGAACAAGCTTTCCCTTGCCCAGGCGGGTGATCTGAGGCTCGCCGCTGGTGCAGTCCACGATGGTCGAGGGCAGCAGCTGGCCACGGCCAGAGTCGATGATGATGTCAACTTGCGATTCAAAGGCCTCGGCCATCAGTCCCGGCTCACAGCGGTAGTCCTCGTCGTCGCCAGGCACCGATGTCGTCAGTATGGGACCGCCCAGGGTGCGCACGATAGCCAGTGCCACCTCGTTGTCTGGGATGCGGATTCCCACGGTGCGGCGTCCCTTGAAGGCCTTGGGCAGCTTGGACAGGGCCGGGAAGATGAAGGTGAACGGGCCAGGCAGGTTCGCCTTCATCATGCGGAACTGTGTGTTGTCAAACTTGGCATACTGTGCCACCTGTGAGATGTCATCACAGATAATCGACAGGTTAGTCTTGGCAGACTTCATCGACTTGATAGAGCAGATGCGCTCGATGGCCTGGTTGTTGAGCGCGTCACAGCCCAGTGCATACACGGTGTCGGTCGGATAGATGATGAGTCCTCCGTCCTTAAGCGTCTCGACCACTTGGTCGATATAACGCTGGTTCACATTGTTTTCTAATATTTCGAGAATTTCCATATTCAGTTTTCAGTTGTCAGTCGTCAGTTGGCGGATGCCAATTCCTAATTCCTAATTCCTAATTCCTAACTCCTCCTTGGATCGTGGATCGCAGTCTCGATATGGGTCGCGTGGGCATACTTCTCGAGTAGCACTGCCATCCATTGCACGGCCTCGTCGAGTGGCATCTCGGGGGCAAATGCGTTGATGTTGATCTGGGCGGTCACGGTCTCGTCGGTGAACTTGGTCCGCTCCTCGTCACTCGTCGGGGTGGCGATGGGTCCCATGGCATCACGATAGACGGGCATACCCTCGATGTTGAGCACACCGCGGCCGATGCCGTGATACACATCGTCGGCAGTGCCCACGCTCATCGTCAGTGTGTCGCCCACGATGCGGTCACCGTCCAGGCCGCTGATGGCGTAGCCGCTCTTGATAGAGACCAGGTTGACTACATCGATCAGGGTGGTCAGGCGGTAGATGCCCAGTCCGCGGATGATGCGGCGACACAATGCTTCGCTGGACACACGGTAACGGCTGGGGTCTTTGCCCAGCGACTTATATAGGTGGCGGGTGCCGGCTATGGCCGGGCGCTGATTGATTTCCAGCAGCTCATAACGCTGCTTGATGTCACTGGCGGCAGCCTCAATCTCGGCCCATAGTTCATCGCACGTCGGCTCGTTGACAACCGTCGCGCGGATGAGCCCGATGCGGCATTCGGGACATGCATCCAGTATCTTGGGATCTATATTGACATGAATCATTGTTTCTCAGTTTTCAGTCGTCAGTTTTCAGTTTTCAGTCGTCAGTTGTCAGAATGCGGATGCCGCTGACAACTGAAAACTGACAACTAATTTCACTGCAAAGGTACGATTTTTTTGGTGAATAGTGAAAACTATTTCTTATCTTTGCCCCATGATGAAGAATGTGATTTCAATAATGACGGTGTTGATGATATCATTCACCGCCGCCATGGCAAGCGACATGAGCAAGAACAGTGAGCTGACCCAGCGCATCGATGACATCTTCGGTGCCGTGTACAACAATCCTGATGAGCCTGGTGCTGCCGTGCTCATCATGCAGGGCGGGGACACGCTCTACAGCCGCTGCTTCGGCCTGGCCGATATGGAGACACGCGAGCCCGTGACGCTGGAGACCAACTTCTGCATCGCTTCGGTTTCTAAACAGTTCTCGGCAGTGGCCTTACTGCAGCTGGCCGAACAAGGAGCCGTCTCGCTTGACGATCCCCTGTCCAGGTTCTTCCCTGAGTTTCAGGCTCCTTTTTTCAGGGACATCACCCTGCATCACATCATGAGCCACACCAGTGGCATCCCCGATGCGCGTCCCCGCGATGACCGCAACTTTGTCCTCTATAGCAACGATGTCACCTCGGTCCAGTACATGCGCATGCTGGATCACCTGAATTTCCAGCCTGGCACGCAGTATGAGTACATCAATCCCACGTTCCAGCTCATCTACCAGATTGTTGAGCGTGTCACGGGAACCCCCTTTGAGACCTACATGCAGGAGCATGTCTTTGACAAGGCAGGAATGATGACTTGCCGCTACTATGAGCCCGATCGCAGTATCGCCCACATGGCACACGGCTATGTCCGTGATGACAAGGGCGTTTGGCAGGAGTATGACTACGGCGAGGAGAGCTTCTTCGGCACCAAGGCCGATGGTGCCCTCTATTGCTCCGTCAACGACTTCGTGCGCTGGGAACGTGCCCTGCGTGACAACCGCGTGTGGACGGCCTCCAGCAAGCGTTTGGCCTATCAGCCCTGGATCCAGATTCCCGCCGATGCCGAGTACGGCTACCAGCCCTACACGGGCTACGGCTACGGCTTCTTTGTCCAGGACATCCCGGGCAGGCCCACCCATGTCTATCACCTGGGCGACAATGGCGGCTTCACCATCTATGCCGGCAAGATCCCCGAGCGCGACCTCATCTTCCTCTTTTTCTCGACCCGTCCCGACATCGACCGCCTACGCATGGTCAATCAAGTCTATCAGATCCTGGAACAGTGAATAGTTTTCAGTTGTCAGTTTTCAGTTGTCAGCGGGTGAGGCTCACGCAAAGACGCAAAGCCGCTAAGCAAAGTTGACATAAACGTCAAGAAATCAACAAAATATACAGATGTATATATAGAAAGTTTTTATTGGTTTCTTGGGAAAGCTCCGTTAGGAGCGATTAGGTCATAGGCAGGGGTGTAGCGAGGCGAAGCCGAGTGAAACCCCTGCATCAGTTGACAACGCACGTCCAAGCCCCATCGGGGCGGCAGCAAGTCATCGACTCATCATCTGTCACCCCTAACGGGGTTAATTGATGATTGGATGTTCATTCACAGGGGTTACGCTTC
>JAFTEU010000182.1 GCA_017453505.1 Muribaculaceae bacterium | reverse complement strand
TTCCTTACTGATGCCGAGGGAAAAGAGGTGCTCCGTCTGGCCGAGGCCGAGGACTTTGACTATGCCGACGTTGACCACTTGGGCCGCGAGCAGAAGAACTATACCTGGTTGCGCCGTCACATCGACCAGGTGCTGGCGCTCGACCTCGTTGATGTCGAGGCCATCCGCAAGGCCGATTTCACTGTCGCTGTCGATGCGGTCAACTCGGTTGGCGGCGTTGCCATCCCTCAGTTGCTCGAGGCGCTGGGCGTTAAGCGGGTCGAGAAGCTCTTCTGTGACCCGACGGGCAACTTTGGGCACACCCCGGAGCCCATTCCTCAGAATCTCACTGCCATCAGCGACTTCATGCGTCAAGGCAAAGCCGATGTGGGCTTTGTCGTTGATCCCGATGTTGATCGTCTGGCAATTGTCATGGAGAATGGCGAATTCTTTGTGGAGGAATACACGCTTGTCGCTGTTGCCGACTATGTGCTGGCACACACGCCTGGCTCTACCGTCAGCAACCTCTCATCGTCGCGTGCCTTGCGTGACGTCACCAACAATCATGGTTGCACCTATACGGCTGCAGCTGTGGGTGAGGTCAATGTCACTACCGAAATGCGTCGCACGGGTGCCGTCATCGGCGGCGAAGGTAATGGCGGCGTGATTTATCCCGCCAGCCACTACGGCCGTGATGCCCTTGTGGGCGTGGCCTTGTTCCTCTCGTTGCTGGCCCAGAGTGGCAAGACCGTCAGCCAGCTCAAGCAGACCTATCCGCAATACAGCATTGCCAAGACCAAGCTGGAACTCAAGCCCGGGATGGATGTAGATGCCATTCTCAAGGCTGTAGAGAACCACTATCAGGGTGAGCAGATGACTACCATCGATGGTGTCAAGATAGATTTTGCCGACAGCTGGGTGCACCTGCGCAAGAGCAATACCGAGCCCATCATCCGCATCTATAGCGAGGCCCACAGCATGGAGGAGGCCGAGCGACTCGGCGAGGACGTGAAGAAGATCGTCATGTCACTGATCTGATCTATCCCGGTCGATTGAATAAAGCAGCCTGCCCTAGATGTAAATCCAAGGGCAGGCTGCTGATTTTTTTTAAAGAAGGTCTGGGGAAAATTGAGCACTGTACATCAATCAGTCATCAGTTTTCAGTTTTCAGTCGTCAGACTGCGGATGCCAATTCCTAATTCCCAATTCCCAATTCCTAATTCCTGACTAGAATGGTGTCAGTCAAATTTCTTGCGGCGGAAGACGAAGTTGTGTCCCAGGTACTTGTCGCGCACCGTCGGGTTATCGGCCAGTTCCTCGCTGGTGCCTTGGAACAGGATTTTGCCCTCAAACAGCAGGTAAGCCCTGTCGGTGATGCTAAGCGTCTCGGGGGCGTTGTGGTCGGTGATCAGGATGCCGATGTTCTTGCCCTTGAGGCTATAGACGATGCTCTGGATGTCCTCCACGGCAATGGGATCGACACCGGCAAAGGGCTCGTCCAGCATGATGAAGTGCGGATTGATGGCCAGGCCGCGGGCAATCTCGGTGCGGCGGCGCTCGCCACCTGACAGGCGGTTCCCCAGGTTCTTGCGCACCTTCTGCAGGTGGAACTCGCTGATGAGTTGCTCCAGGCGGTCCTTTTGCTCGGCAGGGGTGAGGGTGGTCATCTCGAGCACGGTGCGGATGTTGTCCTCGACACTCAGCGTGCGGAACACCGAGGCCTCCTGCGGCAGGTAGCCCACGCCCAGCTGGGCACGGCGATAGACCGGCAGTGTGGTGATATCGACATCGTTCAGGAACACGCGACCCTCGTTGGGCGTGACAAGGCCCGTGGTCATATAGAAGGTCGTCGTCTTGCCGGCACCGTTAGGCCCCAGCAGACCGACGATTTCGCCCTGATGCACATTGATGGACACATGGTTCACAACAGTGCGCTGGCGGTATTTCTTCACCAGGTTATCGGTGCTTAGCACCAGTGTACCCTCGTCGCCCGATGCCTTGAGGCGGGCCACGGTGGCTTTGTCACTGGGCTTGGCACTGCTCTTGCCGTCGTCCTGTGCTGGCTTGCTGTTGTGTTGCCAGGGCAGTTTCATTTTTTCTTATTCGTGGTCAAGCGTCCCTTGATGTAGTCGGTGATCAGGTTGATGGCCACCTCGTTGTTGCCGCCCTCGGGGATGATGATGTTGGCAAATTTCTTCGTCGGCTCGATGTGCAGCTGGTGCATGGGCTTCAAGACGCGCTGGTAACGCTCGATGACAGCCTCGGCAGTGCGGCCTCGCTCGATGCAGTCGCGCGAGATGACACGAATCAGGCGGTCGTCGCCATCAGCGTCGACAAACACCTTGATGTCCATCATCTTCCTCAAGCGGGGATCGCTCAGTGCCATGATGCCCTCGATAAGCACCACGTCGTGCGGCCCCATGGGCACGGTCTCCTTCTGGCGGGAGCAGGTCAGGTAGCTGTAGGTGGGCATCTCGATCGACTCGCCGCGCTTGAGCATCTTCACGTGCTCCAGCAGCAGGTTCCAGTCAAAGGCTGCCGGCTCGTCAAAGTTGATGTTCTGACGCTCCTCGGCGGGGACATGACTGGAATCCTTGTAATAAGAATCCTGTGAAATCACTCCCACCTCGCCCTCGGGCAGACGTTCCATGATTTTGCGCACTACTGTGGTTTTACCTGAGCCGGTACCGCCGGCAACACCGATGATAATCATAACTTTAACTTGGTTTTAGAGATCTTACTTTTTACACAATCGTGCCCTTTGGCACAATTCCAACAGGCAAAGATAGTGCAAGCCGAGCGGAGTGGCAAGAAAAATCGAATATTTTTCTTGCCACACCCGAGGCGCAGCCTATCTTCGCTGCAAGCAGAGTAGTGCAAGTCATGGACAGAACAAAATGAAAAATGCTTTTTTTCATTTTTTATGTCATGACGCAGCCTATCTTCGCTGTAAGCAGAGTAATACAAGGCGAACACAATGCCAAACAAAAAATCATTTTTTTGGTTGAACATTGTTGAGCCGCGCCTATCAAGCAGGTCGTCGACCTGCGCAAGGCCGACGGCCTTGACTTGAGGTAACACCACGGCGCAAGGGCCGAAGGTCCAACTTTGCGTGAGGCAAAGTAGTAGCGGATGCTATGCTGTGAGCGCAGCGAGTATTGTACTGACAGATTTACTGACAATGTGTCACCCTGCCAGGGTTGGCACACGTGTTGGCACACGGTTTGCATAACCTTGGTCAGTGACCTTGTCATGTAAGGCCGCTATACATCATTTAAGATGATTAATAACATTAAAAAACATAAAAACAAAGAAAGAGAGATTTAATTATGGGTAAGATTATTGGTATCGATTTAGGAACAACCAACTCGTGTGTTTCGGTTCTGGAAGGCTCCAAGCCTGTTGTGATTCCCAACAGCGAAGGCCGCAACACAACCCCCTCGGTAGTCGCCTTCAAGGATGGTGGAGAGCGCATCGTCGGTGACCACGCCAAGCGTCAGGCCATCATGAACCCCACGGGTACCGTATTTTCTATCAAGCGTTTCATGGGCGAGCAGTATGACCACGTCCTGAAGGATGTGGAGCGCATGCCCTACAAGGTGGTGAACAACGGCAGCAACCAGCCCCGCGTGGAGATTGCAGGCCGCCAGTACACCCCGCAAGAGATCTCGGCCATGATTCTCCAGAAGATGAAGAAGACGGCCGAGGATTACCTGGGCACCACCGTTGACGAGGCTGTCATCACCGTGCCTGCCTACTTCAACGACGCTCAGCGCAAGGCTACCAAGGAAGCCGGTGAGGTTGCCGGCCTGAAGGTGCAGCGCATCGTCAACGAGCCCACCGCAGCCGCTCTGGCCTATGGCCTGGACAAGGACAACAGCGACAAGAGGATTGCCGTGTTTGACCTGGGTGGCGGTACATTTGATATTTCGATCCTGGAACTGGGCGACGGCGTGTTTGAGGTAAAGGCCACCAATGGTGACACCCACCTGGGCGGTGATGACTTCGACCAGCGCATCATCACCTGGCTTGCCGATGAGTTCCAGCAGGAGAACGGCATGGACCTGCGCAAGGACCCCATGGCCCTGCAGCGCCTCAAGGAGGCTGCCGAGAAGGCCAAAATCGAGCTCTCCAGCTCGACCAGCACCGAGATCAACCTGCCGTATATCACGCAGCTCGACGGCATGCCCAAGCACCTGGTAAAGACATTGTCCCGCGCCATGTTTGAGCAGCTGTGCGACGACCTGATCCAGAGCACCATCGAGCCCTGCCGCAAGGCTCTCCAGGATGCTGGCCTGAACACCAGCGACATCAACGAGGTGATCCTCGTGGGCGGTTCGACCCGTATCCCCGCCGTGCAGCAGATCGTAGAAAAGTTCTTCGGCAAGGCTCCGTCCAAGGGTGTCAACCCCGACGAGGTGGTAGCCGTGGGTGCCGCCATCCAGGGCGGTGTGCTCACCGGCGATGTCAAGGACGTGCTGCTGCTCGACGTTGTGCCCCTGAGCGTGGGTATCGAGACACTGGGTGGCGTGATGACCAAGCTCATCGAGGCCAACACCACGATTCCCGCCCGCCGCAGCCAGGTCTTCTCGACCGCTGCCGACAATCAGCCCGAGGTGGAGATCCACGTGCTGCAGGGCGAGCGTCCCATGGCTAAGGACTGCAAGACGCTGGGTCGCTTCCACCTGGATGGCATCGCTCCCGCTCCCCGCGGCATTCCTCAGATCGAGGTGACCTTTGAGGTCGATGCCAACGGTATCATGAACGTGAGCGCCAAGGACAAGGCTACCGGCAAGGAGCAGAGCATCCGCATCGAGGCCTCCAGCGGCCTGAGCGATGCCGAAATCCAGCGCATGAAGGACGAGGCTACCGCCAATGCCGCAGCCGATGCCGCCGAGAAGGAGCGCATCGACAAGATCAACGGAGCCGATGCCCTCATCTTCCAAACTGAGAAGGTCCTCAAGGACAGCGGTGACAAGCTGCCCGCCGACATCAAGGGCCAGATCGAGGGTGCCTTGAACAAGCTGAAAGACGCCCACAAGAGCCAAGACCTCGCTGCCATCGACACAGCAACCGCCGAATTGAACTCCCTGTTTGAGAAGATGTACCAGCAGGCAGGCGGCGCACAGGGTCAACCTGGCGCAGGCTTCGATCCCAACAACATGGGCGGCGCTGGCTTCCAGGGTGGTCCCCAGCAGGGCGGCAACCCCGGCCAGGGCGGTGACAATGTCGAGGACACCACCTACGAAGAAGTGAAGTAAATCAAAAAACTAGATTACTGATACATAATTTTAGGGTTAATAATTTGTGAAAGCGTGAGGCAGTGATTGCCTTGCGCTTTTTTTACTGGGAAAACGATTGCATTCGTTGATAGATAATTGATAATCAACGGAATGAGTAATTTGTTATTTAAAAATCAGTCAGTCTTGCAATCTGCTCTAAAGGCTTGATTTTAAGCGGATTTTGAAAAACATTCTAGTTGGGATTGCGATTATCGTGCTTATTCTCACTAAAATTGAGGATTTTTTTGTACCTTTGTGCCCATATTTTCAAGTCTTAAAGTAAAACTCATGTTGGACTTACTATTTGAAACTAGTTGGGAAGTGTGCAATAAGGTCGGCGGCATCTATGCCGTCCTCTCGACCAAAGCCAAGACTCTCCATCAACAATATAAAGACAATCTGGTTTTCATTGGCCCTGATGTGTGGACTGATGAGAACCCTTCTCCTTTTTTCCGTGAGGCGAAGACACCACTGGGCGCATGGCTCTCGCAGGCACAACTGCCAGCAGGCATGCAGGTGAGGGTAGGGCGCTGGGACATTCCCGGCAAGCCCATTGCCGTCCTTGTGACCTATGAAGCCCTCTATTCATACAAGAATGCGCTCTACACCGACATGTGGAACCGCTACCGTGTGGATTCGTTGCATGCCTATGGCGACTATGACGAGTCTTGCATGTTTGCTTATGCCGCTGCACTGGTCATCGAGAGCATTGTGAGGTGGAAGAACAATCCGCAGCTCAAGGTCGTTGCCCACTTTGACGAGTGGACAACCGGCATGGGATTGCTTTACCTCAAGGCGCAATTACCTCAGGTCGCCACGGTCTTCACAACCCATGCCACAAGCATCGGACGAAGCATCTGCGGCAACGGCAAGCCTCTCTATGACTACATGCCTGGCTACTACGGCGACCAGATGGCGGGTGAACTCAACATGCAGTCCAAGCATTCCCTTGAGAAAGCCGCCGCCCATGCTGCCGACGTGTTCACTACCGTGAGCGATGTCACGGCCCGCGAGTGCCGCCAGCTGCTTGAGCGAATGCCGATGGTGACACCTAACGCCTTTGAACAGCATTTTGTCCCCAAGGGAACCAAGTTCGCCGCACAGCGCCTCGCAGCCCGCCAGCGCATGCTGCGGGTGGCATCGGCGCTTACCGGTCAGCCATTCGATGACAACACGATGCTGATTGCGACATCAGGACGACTGGAGATGCGCAACAAGGGCATCGACATCTATCTTGACGCACTGTCCTCGCTGCGTTCCTCGCTCGAGTGTGTGACCAGTCAGGACCGCAGGGTAGTGGCATTTGTGCTGGTACCCGCTTGGATGAAGTCTGCACGTGCCGACCTGGCCGAGAACCTGTCAGTCAAGAAGCCCCATCGCCTCTTTGATCCGGTAATCACCCACAACCTGCACAATGCCGACAGCGATCCTGTCTATAACCGTATCAATGCCCTCGGCTTCCACAATGAGGTGGGGGACAAGGTTACCGTGATCGATGTGCCTTGTTACCTGAACGGTGACGACGGCATCTTCAATATGACCTATTATGACTTGCTCCCTGGCCTTGACGCTGCGGTATTCCCGTCCTATTACGAGCCGTGGGGCTATACTCCGCTCGAGAGTGCCGCCCATGGCGTAGCCACCATCACGACCGATCTGGCAGGATTTGGCCAGTGGGTGCGCGACACACTGGGCGACGATAGCGACAAGACCGGTGTCAAGGTGCTGCATCGCACCGACAGCAACTATGGTGATACGGTGCAGGCCATCGCATCGAGCCTGATCAACCTCTACGTTATGGACCACAAGCAGTCCCAGGCCGTGAGCAAGGGTGCCCGTGCTACCAGCAAGGTGGCTTCATGGGACAATTTCATCAAGTGCTATGATGTTGCCTACGGTCATGCCCTCAAGGCAGCCCAGGGCCGTCTCTCGCATTAATCATACGATCAAAACAGATACTAACAACTAAGAATTCAAACATATGAAAATTCAAGTCAGTAACAGCAACGATCCTCAATGGAGGAACATCACTGTAAAGTCAGAATTACCTGGCAAACTCAAGAAACTCAATGAATTGTCACGCAATCTGTGGTGGGCATGGAATGTCGAGGGGAAAACCCTGTTCCATGACCTGGACCGTGACACCTGGCGTGCAACCAGCGAGAACCCCGTGAAGATGCTCCAGCGTCTCACCAATGAAAAGATTGACGCCATCCAGAAGGATTCGGCCATGTTGTCCCGCATCGACAGCACCTATGAGGTCTATCAGGAATACATGAAGAAGCCTTTGCGCTCCGATTTGCCCTCGATTGCCTACTTCTGCATGGAGTATGGCCTGTGCAATGCCCTCAAGATTTATTCCGGCGGCTTGGGTATCCTTGCCGGTGACTATGTCAAGGAGGCCAGTGACCGCTGCATCAACATGACGGCCGTGGGTTTCCTCTATCGCTATGGCTACTTCACCCAGACCCTGGATATGGATGGCCAGCAGATTGCCAACTACGAGGCCCAAAACTTCGACCAGCTGCCCATCGAGCCCGTTCTCGACGAGAAGGGCAACCAGCTGGTACACGAGGTGCCTTATCCCGGACGTACGATTTATGCCAACGTGTGGAAAGCCAACGTGGGCCGTGTGACCCTCTATCTGCTCGACACCGACATGGATATGAACAGTGAGTTCGACCGCGAGATCACTCACAAGCTCTATGGTGGCGACTGGGAGAACCGCATCAAGCAGGAATACCTGCTGGGCATCGGCGGTGTGCTGCTGCTCAAGCGCTTGGGCATCAAGGCCGACATCTATCACTGCAACGAGGGTCATGCCGCTCTGCTCAACCTGCAGCGGCTCGTTGACTACGTGCAGGACGACGGTCTGAACTTCAATGAGGCGCTCGAGGTGGTTCGTGCCACTTCGCTCTACACCGTCCACACACCTGTGCCTGCTGGTCATGACTACTTCGACGAGGAACTCTTCGGCAAGTACATGGGAGGCTTTCCTGAGCAACTGGGCATCTCCTGGCAGGAACTTATGGACATGGGACGCATCAAGGATGGTGAGGACAGGCGCTTCAGCATGAGCACTTTTGCCCTGAACACGACTCAGGAGAGCAATGGCGTGAGCTGGCTCCATGGCGAGGTCTCCAAGAAGATGTTTGCCGGCCTCTGGAAGGGTTATGCCCCCGAGGAGTCGCACGTGGGCTATGTCACCAATGGTGTCCACATGCCCACTTGGGCCGCCAGTGAGTGGAAGGTCTTCTACAAGCGCGTGCTGGGCGAGGACTTCATGGAGAAGCAGGAACTTGAATCCACCTGGGCTCCGCTGTTGAATGTCCCCGATGAGGAAATCTGGAAGATGCGCATGACCTTGAAGCAGAAGTTCATCCGCTTCGTCAAGCGCGACTTCAAGGAGAACTGGCTGAAGAACCAGGGCGATCCCACGCGCATCACGAGCATTGTCGAGAAGATCAATCCCGACGCACTGCTCATCGGCTTCGCCCGCCGCTTTGCCACCTACAAGCGCGCCTATCTGCTCTTTAATGATCTGGAGCGCCTCAGCAAGATCGTCAACAACGAGCGTTATCCCGTGCAGTTTATCTTTGCCGGCAAGGCGCATCCTGCCGACGGTGGCGGCCAGGGCCTGATCAAGCGCATCATCGAGATCAGCAAGATGCCCGAGTTCCTGGGCAAGGTGATCTTCCTTGAGAACTATGACATGACGCTCTCCAAGCGACTGATCACCGGTGTCGATGTTTGGCTCAACACGCCCACGCGTCCGCTGGAGGCCTCGGGCACATCGGGCGAGAAGGCCGAGATGAACGGTCTGCTCAACTTCTCGGTGCTCGACGGCTGGTGGTACGAGGGTTACCGTGAGGGGGCCGGCTGGGCGCTCACCAGCAAGCGCACCTACACAGAACAGGCTCAGCAGGACAAACTCGACTCGGCCACGATCTACTCGATGCTCGAGAACGAGATCATCCCCCTGTATTTCGCCAAGAACAGCAAGGGCTACTCTCCCGAGTGGATCCAGTACATCAAGAACTCCATCTGCCACATTGCGCCCAACTACACCATGTCGCGCATGATGCGTGACTATCTGCACAAGTTCTATTGCCCGCAGACCGAGCGTGCCCGTCGCCTGATGGCCGATGGCTATGCCGAGGCCAGGAAGATCGTCGCCTGGAAGGAGCGTGTGGCAGCCCACTGGGACGACGTTCATCTCGTGGGTGACATCATGGGTAACCGTGATGCCATTGCCCGTGGCCAAGCCGACATCGAGATCACCATGCGCCTCGACACGGCAGGCCTGGGACGTGATGTCAAGCTTGAGCTTGTGGTTTACAAGGAGGAGGACGGCCAGACCAAGTTCTACCGTGCCGAGCCCCTCGAGGTGACGGGCCAGGACGGCGATGTGCTGACTTATAGCTGCAAGGTGCCCTTCCGCGAGAACGGTATCTTCCGCTATGCCTACCGTGCCTATCCCTGGAGCGACCTGCTGCCCCACCGCCAGGACTTCGCCTACCTCAAGTGGTTCTAAACCGTCGCCACCGGGAGCTATACCACAGCAATAACAGGATCCACCGAATAAAACTATGATTATCAGTTTATATTCGGTGGATCTGTTTTTGTCCAGCTGTGCCAACAGCAGTCAAAGTGTTTTATAGGGCGAGCCGTAGTCCGTTGTATACGCTGCCAAAACTAGGATCTGTACTGAAGCGAGCGGACGTACGGCAATTTTTTGATATGGTACCAGCATATCCGCCACGTGTGACGCGATAATTGCCACTTGTTGGCCCAGTGGGATCAATTTGGCTATCATTGCTGAAAAGGCCATAGTAATCTTGGCACCACTCTTTGGCGTTGCCGCTCATGTCATAAAGCCCCAACTCATTAGCCTTTTTTTGACCAACAGGATGAGTGTATGCAATGTTGCCCAGAGTGGAATTATTGTTGTACCAGGCTACCTCGTTAATATCGTCGCTTCCTGAATACTTGTAACCTTGACTTAAATTGCCTCCACGGGCAGCGAACTCCCATTCAGCTTCGGTGGGGAGGCGGAAGTTTTGTCCTGTGAATTCGTTCAGCTTCGTTATGAACTCCTGACACATATTCCAGTTTACATTAGTGACGGGGCAAAGGTTTGAAGAGCCTATATAGCTGGGGTCTGATCCCATTATCGACCTCCATAGTTGCTTTGTGACTTCAGTCTCACAAATATAGAAATCATGTGAGATTGTTACCTCATGAGCTGGCTTTTCAGAGTCGTAGGCATCATCCAATTGTTCCTCTGTAGCTCCCATGGTGAATGTACCTGCCTTGACCAAAATCATTGTGAAAGATATATCGTTGAACACGAAGGTGAGTTTAGCGTCCTTGGATGCTGGCCAATTTCCTGATAACAAGTAATCAATGAGGCATGTGAGATCATCGATATTGATATGTCCATCATAATTTGTATCGGCATTATTCAGGCTGATTGAACTTGAATCATCGGTTAACAGATAGTCGATAAGGGATGTCACATCATCGATTGTCACGTTTCCGTCGATGTTCACATCGCCCTGTGGGGCATGAACCCAAACAATACATGAATCAGGAGTGGCATTGCCGTCTGCAGAACTAACTGTGATAGTAGCCTTTCCCTCGCTGATGCCTTCTACTAAGATTCTGCTAGGATCAGAGGTTGTTGTGGCTCGTGCCACGCTGGGGTCGCTTGAAGTAACTACAAGGTCAGTCCAGTAAGGATAACAATATACAGCTAGGGTAGTACTTTGATTTGTAATAATGTTAATAGCATCTGTTAACACTTCGATGGTTGCCTGGGCAGTTACTTTCACATGGCATGCAGCAATCTTGTCGAAACAGGAGGCAATGATGTCACATTCGCCATTGCCCACGGCAGTTACTTTGCCATTTATAACAGTAGCCACTTGAGTGTTAGATGATGACCATGTCACATCATTAGGTGTAGCATTGGCAGGATAAACACTGGCTGTTAAAACTATATTATCCATTATTTCCATTGTGAGTGATTCTTGGCTGATTGACACGGTCTGCGGTTCAATGGCATCAATACTATAATGGATAAAGTAATTCCAGTATAATGCCGAGATATAGGCATCCATTGAGGAGCGAGGGATATGCAAGGTGCCATCATAACCAGTGAATGTGTTCTCGGTGCACGTGGGTGGCGTGACAGCATAACAATAGATATCGGTGGGATTAAGCTGCAGGTCGGGAAGGCTCTCTACACTCGAACTGATGTAAAGTTTTGTTCCATCGACAAATACACCTTCGGCAGCCTCTACAATCGCTCCTGATACATTAAATGGAACGATAGCAGCCGATAGAAGCAGAATGAAAAGTACTTTAAGAGTTTTCATACTATTTAACAAATGAGTGATGGGCTCTTTTTGAATTATTACGTTGGCGGCCCGTTGCCTCCGTAATTATTTTGCAAAATCGTTTATTTTGCAAAATTACAAAAAATAATGAAACTAACAATTACCCCCCTATTTAACATTTTTTATCTTTTTTGTCAAAGAATGCAAATCAAGAAGTCTATTTTATCTTCCCAATCTTCAGTCAAATAGAAAAACATTTGTATTTTTTGCTTGTTGTTCCCGATTCTTTTGTAACTTTGTAAGTTAAAATAAAGTCATCTGCTTTAACCTGTCGGTAAATGTTTGGCAAAAAGGGAAATATCTTCAGTAAGCTCGCTGCCTGGGTGGGTGGCGGACTGCTGACTATGGTAGCGGCTCTGCCGTTTGCCGCCTATATCCCTTGGGTTCAGAACAAGGCTGCCGACATGGCCGCCGAGTATGCCAGCAAGAAGACCGGTATGGACATCAGCGTGGGTGACGTGCAGGTGAAGTTCCCACTGGATGTCAGCGCCACCGATGTGCAGGTGATTGACCAGAACGGAGATACCCTGTTCAAGGCCGATGAGGTGAAAGCCGATGTCAAGCCTAAACCACTGCTCGACAAGAAGGTAGAGGTCAATAATGCCTCGTTGAAGGGTGCCAAGAGCCAGGTCAAGACCGATGACGGCTCGATGGACCTGGATGTGGACGTGGATGAAGCCAGCATCGATGCCGCCAGCGTTGACCTGAATAACAACAAGGTTGACGTGAACAATGCCGCACTCAAGGGCGGAAAGGCAAAGATGAGCTATAAGCCCGAGAAAAAGAAACCTGACCCCGACAAGGAGCCCAGTAAGCCCTGGAAGGTCAATGCTAAAAAGGTCACTGCCGATGATGTGGACTTCAAGATGGACATGAAGCCTGCCGTCGATAAACTCGATGCCAAGGTGGGCCATGCCGAAGCCAAGGACGTGAATGTCGATACCGGTGAACAAACCGTCGATGTGGGTGAGCTTAATGTGGATAAGGCCGACGTGAACTACGAGCATCCCAGCGAGAAGGATGCCAAGCAATACAGCAAAGACCATCCCATGCCCAAGGATAATTCTAAAGACGGTGCCGCCGTGGACAAGCCATGGAAAGTAAAAGCCGATAAGGTAAGATTGACCAATAGCAAGGGGCGTTATGCTCAAACGGGCAAGAAGCCCAATAAGCCTGGCACCACACTGGATCCCGACAATATTGAGGTGGAGGATGTGAATGCCGCTATCGATAACTTTGAGATGGATGGCGACAATCTCAAGGTGCCCGTCAAGAGCCTGAGTGGCAAGGAGCGCAGTGGCCTCCAGGTCAAGGATGCCAGCGGCACGGTCAATAAGGATAAGAATGGTCTTGACCTCAACGATATAAAACTCAAGACCAAGGGCAGTGACATCAAGCTGGATGCCCATGTTGATCAGGATATGCTCGACGGCAAGCCCAATGGTAAAGCCACTATTGACACCGACAGCAAGATCGACCTCAACGAAGTCGAGAAACTGGTTCCTGAAGCCCGCAAAGCCCTCAAGGACATCCCACATGGCAAGCCCGTGAAGATTAAAGCCAAGGCCCGTGGCAACCAGAAGCGCCTTGACGTGCAATCGCTGGATGCCGATGTTCCCGGCATTGGCCGCATCAAGGGCAAGGGCACTATCTACAATCCCACCGATATGGACCGCATGAAGGCTAACCTTGACACCGAGGTAGACCTGCGTGACCCGTCGATGCTCAACAAGATGCTGGGTCTGGATGACGTGAAGCTGCCGCCCATGAAGCTGAGCGGCAAGATTAACAAGGAAGGCTGCAAGTGGGTGGTCCGCAACCTGCGTGTCTCGACTGGTGGCGGTACCCTGCGTGGCGATGGCTACTACGATGTGTGCAACGAGAACTATGACGTGGATGCCACGTTTAATAATTTCCCTGTCAATTCTTTCCTGCCAGGGTATGATGTGAGGAACCTGACAGGCAGCATCGATGCCCGTGGCCATGGATTTGACTTCACTGATTGCGGCTCTACCTGGACCGATGCTACCGTCAACCTCGCCAGTGTGCGGTATGAAGGCACCCACTACGCTGGCATCAGGGCCCGCGGCAAGCTGCGTGGAGGCTATGCCGACGTGTATGCCTCCAGCCGTAACAAGGGGTGTGACCTTGATGCTAATGCCCATGGCACCATCTGTAATGACCACTATGTGTTCACCGCCGATGCCGACGTGCATGATTTGGACTTAAATCATTTGGGATTGTATCAAGGCACCTGCAACGGTTCCACACGGTTGCATGCCGAGGGTGACATTAACCTGCGGACCCAAGTATGGGATGCCGACCTCACGCTCAACGATGTGGATTGGAGGCTTGACAGCAGCCTGCTGGTTACCGATGATGCCAGAGCTACCCTGCACAGCACCCCGCAGCTGACGTGTTTCACCTTCAACAACGAGGACAATTACGCCCACATGAATGCCCCAAGTAGCGTGATGTCGCTCATCGAGGATTTCCAGAATACCGCAACCGAGTTCCAGCGTCAGTACAGCGAGAGATGGATGGACATTGAACGGCTCAAGGCCCCGATGCCACGCTTTGATTTTGACATGCACATGGGTGCCGATGGCTTGGTACAGCGCTATCTGCAGCAATATGAATTAGACTTCCGTAACATCAGTTGCGAGATCAGCCGCGATAGCAGCATCTATATTGATGGCCGCGCCCACGGCATCAGCTATGGCGAAACCAATATTGATACTATCACTATCCATGCGGGCGAACTCAACAACAAGTATCTCGCTTTCAACGCCCATATGGGCAACAGACCCGGCACATGGGATGAGTTTGCCCAGGTGGACATCAATGGTGGGCTCAAGGGACCGGCGATTGATTTCATGCTAGAGCAGCAGAACATCAAGCATGAGATCGGCTATCGCCTGGGTTGTAATGCCCGGTTGGCCGAGGATGAGATACGCATGCGCCTATTCGGTAACGATCCTATCATAGGCTATCGCCACTGGACGTTCAACGAGGATAACTATGTGAACCTGGATTACCGCACCCGCATGCTGGATGCCAATCTTGAGCTGCAGAGTGACAGCAGCAGCTTGAAACTGCTCACCACCCGTCTGCCGGGAGAGCATTCCGAGAACGTCAAACTCCACATCGATAACCTGAAACTCGAGGAGTGGACACGCATCGTGCCCATGCTCGACAAGACGAGTGGCACGATGAATGCCAATGTGGATATCAATTGGGACGGTGCCAATGCCGATGGTGAAGGCGTTGTTGACATCAAGGACTTTGTTTACAACGGTAAGCCTGAGGGTGACGTGACCTTGAATGCAGACTTTGACTTCGATCCCTCCACGGCTGCGACCCGCTTGACAGCCAATCTGATCCTTGATGGCAATCAGGCTATCAAGTTGCAAGGCTCGCTCAACGATGCCATGGCTGAGACTCCGTTGAACTTGGAGGCCAGCTTTGACCGTCTCCCGCTGGTGCGTGCCAATGCTTTCATCCCTGGAGGATACATCTGGCTCGATGGCTATGCAGTGGGCAATATGACAGTTTCCGGTTCGACCGATGATCCTCACGTTCATGGTTATCTCGTTGCTGACTCGGCTCGACTCAACTTGCCTCGCTATGGCAGTTCCCTGATGATGTGCAACGACCGCATCCCCGTCGATGACAATGTGATCACCTTCAATAACTTCCGACTGACCGGTGCTAACCATAGTCCTGTCATCATCAATGGACATGTGGACTTGCGTGACCTGAACAATATGCTGATCGACCTTACTGCCGCCGGCCGTGAGGTGCAGTTCATGGACAGCGAACAGGACGAGTTGACGCAACTCTTCGGCAAGGGACTTGCCGACATCAACGCATCAGTGAAGGGCAATGGCAACATGATGACTGTGAGGGCTGATGCCACATTGTTGCCAGGCTCCAATATCACTTATGTGATGATGAATGATATTACCCAACTCTCATCGACAGTTGATGAGAACATGGTGACCTTCACGGACTTTAATGAGACCGGCACTGGTCAAACGGTCCTTGTCACAGGACGTGGCAGCAGCGCCAACAGCATCCTGGTCAACATTCAGGTTCAGCAAGGCGCAAAGATCAATGCCTATCTCTCGGAGGACGGACAAAACCGTGCAACCATCGATGGCAGCGGCCGACTGCAGTACTCTCTTGACTTTGCAGGCCGTGATAAGCTCACTGGTTCCTATGTCATCGAGTCTGGCAATCTGCGTTATACTCCGCCGCTCATCTCTCAGAAGAACTTCATTATCACTAACGGCAGTTCTATCACTTGGACGGGTGACATGCTCAATCCTCAACTCAACCTGAGAGGTATTGAAAGGGTCAAGACTAGTGTTGAGGGTGCTGATCGACCGGTTGAGTTTGTGATCTATGCTAACGTGGGAGGTACGCTCAACGCTATTGACTTGGGCTTTGACTTGAGCAGCGAGAGCAACAACCAGAATGTGCAGAACGAGTTGCAGACGATGAGTGAGACTGAGCGATTCAAGGCTGCGGTCAAGCTGTTGCTATATAATACGTACACTGGTAACAATGACGATTTCGGCTTCTCTAGCCGCACGGCCACATCGGCACTATTCTCGTTCCTCCAGTCACAACTTAACACGTGGGCTGCTCAGACGCTGCCCGGTGTTGATCTCTCGTTCGGCATCAACCAGTTTGATGGCACAAGGGGCCAGGGCACCGTGACAAGTTACAGTTACCGCCTTGCCAAAACCCTCTTCAATGACCGGTTCAAGATTGTGGTCGGCGGCGAATACAGCACCGAAGCCCGTGAAGAGGAGGACGTTGCCAGCAATCTGTTTAACGATGTCTCGCTTGAGTATTATCTCAATGATGCCGGCAATAGATACTTGAGGCTCTTCCGCCACTCTAGTTATGAGAATGCGCTCGAGGGACAGGTGCTTGAGACGGGCATTGCCTATGTGCTCAAGCGCAAGCTCAGTAACCTGAAGAATCTCTTCAAGTTCAAGCATTCGAGAGAATACCTCTTGAAAGACTCGCTCGAAAAAGCCCGCAAGGCAGAACTCCTGCTACAGGAACGTGCCATTGATGCCATCTCTGAAAATCAAGACACCTATGTCGTCCCTCTCGATGGCACCACGATTGATCAACCGACAGTAACCCGCAAGAAAGATGATGAGAATGAACCCTGACAAATACATCACGCTCATGCTGGCTGCAATCATCGCACTGCTGTCATGCTCATGCTCCACGACCAGCAAGCTGGGGGAGAATGATGTCCTCTACACTGGCGTGAAGCACCTCAAGTACCATGAGGAAAGCGTGAAACTTGACGATGGTGTCAAGGACGACATCTTCACGGCCATCAATGTCCGCCCGAACAATCCGCTCTATTCCCCTTACTACCGCACGCCGTTCCCCATTGGGCTGATGATCTATAATAACATTGATGAGGATGCCACGGGCTTCAAGGGATGGCTCTACAAGCATTTTGCCGCCAAGCCGGTGCTCATCAGACGTGTCAATCCCCAAGCGCGTGTCGACATGATCAATACCATCTTGCGCAACAATGGCTATTTCACGTCATCGGCAACTTACCAGTTGAATCCGTCTAAAAACCCCAAGAAGGCCAAGATATCCTATGATGTCACTGTCAATCCGCCCTATACCATCGGCAATGTAGAGTACATCGGCAGCCATGAGCCGGTTCTGCAGCTGGTGGATTCCCTGGCTATGGCCAACCAATACTTGAAGGAGGGCAACCGCTATTGCCTGGACTCGTTGAGCGCCGTGCGCATCGACATTACCAATTTCCTGCGCAATCGCGGTTACTATTTCTTCAGACCCGAATATATACAGTATCTCGCTGACAGTGTTCAAGACAAGGGTGTGATTCACATGCGCTTGATTTCCTCAGCCGACATTCCCAATAATGCCAAGATGCGCTATCTTGTCAATGACATCACGGCATCGGTTCTCAATGATGACGCCGAGGGTGAACCTGATACCGTTCTAGCCAGGAATTGCACTTTGATCCGCTATGAGCCGGTTTACATTAAGGACCATGTTATCCCTTCATGCATCCGTGCCCGCAGGGGAAGGGTCTTCCGTGTTAACAGCATCGACCGCACTCAGGCGGCTCTCTCACGACTTGGCATTTTCAGTAATGTGGATATTCAGGTGAATCCATTAGATAGCGTCACCCCTGATGGCGAGGGCTTGCTTGACCTTGACATCTATTGTCAGTTGGATAAACCGTGGGAAGTGACATTTGAGATGCAGGGGACTTCCAAGAGTAATAGCTTTATTGGCCCGGGTATTGAAGTCGGCGCTACCCACAAGAATGCTTTTGGGGCAGGGGAGAAGTTCTCGGTCAATCTCCATGGCGAGTATCAGTGGCAGACAGGTGGCGGCAAGTACAAGGGATCTGACCTTGACTCCTATGAGTTCGGTATCGAGGGGAAACTGGATTTCCCCCGTCTGCTGGCTCCCAAGTTCTTGTATCCCTCGCGCCGTTACACCAACTGGACCCGCTTCTCGATCGGTGCCGATCTTCTCAATCGACCGGGATTCTTCAAGATGGCACAGCTTGGCCTTGCCGCTACCTGGGAGTGGCATGCCAACCGCTATTCAAGCCATGAATTGACACCGTTTAAGCTGACCTATAACAAGATCCTCAGCAGATCTAAGGATTTTGACCTGGCGATGGAGAATAATCCTGCACTCGAGCAGAGTTTCAGCGATGTGTTCATCCCCAAGATTGAATACACCTATACCTATGACCGCTCGATCACCCATGTTGACCATATCAATTTCACGGCTACTGTAGCCGAGGCCGGCAATGCCTTCTCGGGAATCTGGTCGCTGTGCGGTGCCAAGGGCACTAAGCAGCTCTTCGGCACGCCGTTCTCCCAGTTTGTCAAGGCACAGGCCCAGGTGGTGTGGACGCGTTCGCTGGGCGCAACAGGGGCAGTGGCCACCAGGGTCTTTATGGGAGGGGTCCATGCCTATGGCAACAGCGGTGGTGACCTGCCCTACAGGGAGCAGTTCTATGTGGGCGGTGCAAACTCGGTTCGCGCCTTTGCCGTGCGCACCCTGGGTCCCGGCAGTTACCATCCTGATCACATCGACAGATTTACCTACTATGACCAGATGGGAACATTCAAGCTCGAGGCCAATGCCGAGTACCGTTTCCCCATCTTGGGCTACTTCAAGGGAGCCGTTTTTCTGGATGCGGGCAACATCTGGCTGCTCAAGGATGACCAGTATCGGCCCGGTGGCAAGCTGAAGTTCAAGAACTTCTTCAATGAGCTGGCGCTGGGTACGGGCCTGGGCTTGCGATTCGACATGGAGATGCTTGTCGTTCGTGCCGACCTGGGCGTTGCTCTGCATGCCCCCTACGACACGGGGAAGAGTGGCTACTTCAACATTCCTCGCTTCAAGGATCTGCTGGCCTTCCATCTCGCCATTGGTTACCCGTTCTAGCCCTGGATAACTCCACTATGAGAAAGGTCAACGTGATTACCAAGGTCTTGCTAGTGCTGCAATTATTGTCGCTGGCTTCTGCCATCGTCATTTTGTTGCTCGACGATGCCACCAATCCGTTCGCCCTGCTCATCGCCGCGCCCTTCATGCTTGTGGCGGCATTGCTGTTGATTGGATTGATGATCCACTTGCTGGCGAATAGGCAATACAGGCTCACGATCCACCTCGTCACAGCCAACCTTCTAACGCTCGTCGTGGGTTGTGTTTCAATCTTCTTCACCAGCCGTTTATACAATGATTACATGCTGAGCTCAATGAGCGACACTATACCCTATGAGATGATCCCGCCTCACGTTATTTTTCCCGACTCAACAGTGCTTGATAGGGTCTATGTCATTCACCACTCAGTTTTATGCCGCAAGCATCTGTTCAGCAATGAATTTGTGATGATAGATAATGATTACTGGAACGAGCGCAATAAAGGGTGGTGGCAAGACTATTACACAGTACAGCTAAAACAGGACACCACTGTCAAGGCGCATGATATCAGTAGTATTGACATCAAGATGATCGGGGTTGATCGAGATAGTGTCATTTGGATGGGTTCGGTGGGTTCAAGCCAGCAATTTGATTATCGTAATCACAAGGTGCCTGCCGACACCATCAGGTTTCAATACATGTCATCATCCGGCAAGCCCGACACTATCATGGTGGTGAAAGCTATCAATTAATACACACATGAAAAGCCGCATCCCGATGGACCCTGGTGAGCCCTGTCGGGATGCGTGCGTTATGGTGTTGTATGGCTTATGCCTCTTTCCCGGCCGTTTGGGCATCTCGATTTGCCTTGGCGCTGCGGGCAGCCTTGATGCTGGTGGCGATTTTGCCGTCGGTCACGTCAATGACGATGGTGTCACCAGGCTTGGCTTCGTCGCGCAGGAGCATCTCACTCAAGGGGTCTTCAATCTCGCTCTGGATGGCGCGCTTGAGGGGGCGGGCACCATACTGGATGTCAAATCCACGGTTGGCAACCAGATTTTTAGCGGCATCGGTGACCATGAGTTGCAGGCCGCAGTCCTCGACGCGCTTATAGAACGAGGCCAGCTCGATATCGACAATCTTGAGGATACAGTCGTGGTTGAGTGCACCGAAGGTCACAATGTCATCGACACGGTTCAGGAACTCTGGAGAGAACTGGCGGTTTAAGGCCTTGCGGATGACCGAATCACTGCGCTCCTTGGTGAGCTCACTGGTGTTGAATCCCACACCGGCACCAAAGTCTTTCAACTCCCTCGTGCCGATATTGCTAGTCATGATGATGATGGTGTTCTTGAAGTCCACCTTGCGGCCCAAGCCATCGGTCAGGCTACCCTCGTCAAGCACCTGCAGCATCATGTTGAACACATCAGGGTGTGCTTTCTCGATCTCGTCAAGAAGTACGACACTGTAGGGGTGACGGCGCACCTTCTCGGTCAACTGACCACCTTCCTCATATCCCACATAACCCGGAGGTGCCCCCACGAGTCTGGAGACGTTGAACTTCTCCATATATTCGCTCATGTCCACACGGATGAGGGCATCGTCGCTGTCGAAGAGGAACTCTGCGAGCTTCTTGGCCAGTAGGGTCTTGCCCACACCCGTCGGTCCCAGGAACATGAACGAGCCGATGGGGCGCTTGGGGTCGCGCAGACCCGCACGGTTGCGGCGGATGCTGCGGGCGATCTTGTCGATGGCCTCGTCCTGGCCGATGACATGCTTCTTGAGCTCGTCGGTCATGCCCAGCAGACGGATGCCTTCACTCTGGGCAATGCGCTGGGTGGGGACGCCAGTCATCATGGCGACGACCTCGGCGATATGTCCCTCATCGACAGTCACACGGCGGCTGTCGAGCTCGGCTTCCCAGCGCTCCTTGGCCTGTCGCAGTTCGTCCTTGAGTTTCTCCTGCTGGTCACGGTAACTGGCCGCGCTCTCAAAGTTCTGGGCCTGTACGGCCTTGAACTTGTTCTCCTGGGCTTCGGCGATGCGTTGCTCTAGTTCTTCAATCTCCTTGGGCGTGTCGACCTTGGTGATATGGACACGGGAGCCAGCCTCGTCCATGGCATCGATGGCCTTGTCGGGGAAGAAGCGGTCGCTGATGTAGCGGTCGGTCAAGGTGACACAGGCACGTAGCGCCTCGTCGGTATAGCTCACGCCATGGTGCTTCTCGTACATCTCCTTAATGTTGTGCAGGATCTCTAGCGTCTGCTCGGGTGAAGTGGGCTCGATGAGTACCTTCTGGAAACGGCGTTCCAGGGCGCCATCCTTCTCGATGCTCTTTCGATACTCGTCGAGTGTGGTAGCACCGATACACTGGAATTCACCACGTGCAAGAGCTGGCTTGAGCAGGTTGGCAGCATCCATCGATCCGCTGGCATTGCCCGCGCCCACAATGTTGTGGATTTCATCAATAAACATGATGACATTCTTGTTGTTGCTGACCTCGTCAATGACAGCCTTGAGCCGTTCCTCAAATTGGCCACGATACTTCGTGCCCGCCACGATAGCGGCCATGTCAAGAGAGACGATACGCTTGTCGAGCAGCGTGCGGGGCACCTTGCGCTCGACGATGCGCCCCGCCAATCCCTCGATGATGGCGCTCTTGCCCACGCCAGGCTCGCCGATCATCACCGGGTTGTTTTTCTTGCGGCGGCTCAGAATCTGGGCAAGGCGTTCGATTTCCGTCTCGCGGCCCACGACGGGATCAAGACGGCCCTCGGCGGCTTCGCGTGTAATGTCCTTGCCATACTTGTCGATGACAGGGGTTGCCGAATTGTCACCTCGACTGACATTTCGTCGCTGTCGAGTATCGCGGTAGGACGGATTCTCGCCCTCACTGTCACCGTGGAAGCTGCCACCGCCTGGCAGGTCATTGTCCTCATCATCTTCCTCGTCAGGAAAATCCGCACCCGCGCGGGGCACGGCAATATCCTGCCGCCAGTACTGTTGTTGCATGTTGTGCTGGTCTTGTATCATTACTTGTATATTTCCCTTTCTTGTGTTATGAATAAATTTGATGTTATTTACACAAGAGCAAACTCCGTGCCATTATTCAATGGGGGCATGCTGACAACCGAGCATGCCCCCATTGTGATAAACAGAAATAAATCTGGTCACTATTTGCCCAAGAGTATATCGATCAATGCAGTCACGTCATCAATGGATACACGTCCGTTCTGATCCACATCGGCCGTAGCTTGATTCAAACTGTCGGAATTAACACCCAGGAGATAATCAATGAGTGCAGTCACATCGTTGATGTTGACTTCTCCATCATTATCCACATCGCCGATGAGCAATTCCTCGCCGGTGCCAGTGAGGGTGACATGCTGGATATTGGACCAGACGCTCTCGGTTCCGTCGGTATAGATAGCCTTGACGATATACTCATAGGTTCCGCCATCCAGTGCCTGGACAGTGTAGCAGGTATCTGTAATACCGCTCACCATGCGCCATGTGGAGTCACCTTCCTCAACCACTTGTCGGCGGGGCGCTTTTGCGGTGAGGTCGCCGTCGTAGATGTCCACGCTATAGATGTAGAAGCGCTTCTTGACGGCATTCATAGCCAGCTTCACATTGCTGTCGGTGCAACCGTTGAGTACCACAGTATATTCTTCGGCATCGTCGCTCAAGGCTACTGTTTGGCTTGCATTACCGCATGACACGATGATAGAGCTGTTATCGCTTGAACCGTTAGAAGCAATCCAGTTCTTGGCCTTGAACACCACAGTGACGGTGCCGCTGAGCTGCATCTTGGGGCTGATGATGTAGCCGATGGCGGAGGCTGTGCCCACCTTCAAGGACTGGCCTGCTGCTGTATAGACCTTGTAGCCACTCCAGCCGGGGTTGTCGGCATAATCGTCAAGCGACTCACCAATGTCGGTATAGCCGTCGGTAGAGGTGTTCACGTTAGAGAAATTCTCGCTCATCAACAGCGTTGCACCGGCTTCAGATTGGCGGGTGACCTTAAGGGTATAGCTTGACACATCACCGCCACTGGTCCAGTCGGCACGGAAGGCATTGGGCTTCACCGCGGCTTCATCAACGCTGAGCATGATGGGAACCTCCTTGTCGATGGGTTGAGGAATGTCTCCGCCGTCGGTCCATGCCGTGTGCTGTTTGGTGCCCCAGATGTATTCGGCCAGCTCAGGGTGATCAACGAAGGGGTTGCGGTTGCTCTGCTTGTTATATACACCCTCGTTGCGTTTGAGTTCCTTGGTGCTCACGGGGTCAGCACGATGCCATTCCAGTAGCATCTGCATGGACCAGTTCGAGAAAGCCTTGTACTCGTTGTCGAGGTAATTCAGCTGATCGCAACCTGGCCAGTTAGCCACGTCGCTTTTATAGCAGGTAACCATGTAGAAGTAGATGCGCGCAAAGTCGCCCTTATACTCATCATCGGGCTCAAAGACCTTGTCTGAATAGCCATTGTAGGTGCTCTTGCCCAGCTTGCCCAGCATGGTCACGCCCAGTTCCTCGTTGGTATAGGTAACAACATCTGATCCGTTGCACACGCCATAGGGGTAGTTGCTGCGACGCTGGTTCACATAGCCGTCGGTAGGAATGATCATCATGAGGTCGGTGTACATGGGATACACCTCGCCGCCAAACCAGCTCTTGGGGAAAGAGTGCTCACGGTTGAGGCCCTGACCCACGTAGGAAGCCGTGCCTACATGATAGGAACTGTGGTTGTACTTGCAGGTGGAATACATGTCGATGTAATAACCGTCATTACCCATATCGGTGGTCTCATAGCAGTCCCACAGTTCGTTGTATCCCAATTGGGTATGGGTGTAGATGATGCCCTCCAGAGCCGTCATCAGGGCCTCGTCACTCTTGCCAATGGCATTGCTGTAATAACCGATAGGAATATCGGCCCAAGCCATTAAACTAAGTAGTAGTGATAATAGGAATGTAATACTTCGTTTCATCGTTGAGAATATTTATTGGTGATGATTAATCTGGTCATATATCCGGTCAAACAGTTGACGGAATGCAGTTGGATCAGATAATGTTTTTCTGAATTCCTCCAGCCGTTTTGCGTTCTCGCTAAAAGGAATCCACAGGCGCAAGTAACCACCATAGTCATATTTTTCTCTCATGTGATCCAGCAAACGCTCGTATTGACCTTCACGATCCAGTTCTGGACTATGCTTCATGCCATATTGAAGTGCACGGCGCACGATGGTCTCACTGTCTATGATGCGGTCGGCTTCGGCCACGATGCGTCCATAGATGGTGCGTGGCTCATGGTCGCTTGAAGCCCGGTGATCCTCGGCGGCATCGGCAATGATATTGATTTCTTCCTCAGTAAACCATTGGCGCAACCGCTCATCCTCGTGTATGAAGCGGGCACTGTCGATGTGATGCCGTTCACGGCCATTTATCAGTCCCAAGTCATGATAGGCAGCGGCAATGAGAAGCATGCAGCGATCGACCTCGGGATAGTGTTCGGCTAATTGAAGGGCCTGGCTTATAACGGTCTTGACATGGTCACGGCCATGGCCCGCGTCAAAGTCGTCATAGCGATGAACTATTTCACGTTCGACAAAACGCTGTATTTCATTAAAATCCCGTTTCATCAATCAATCGGATGTGTTGTTTATTACAAAATGTTCAAGTGGATTTTATGACGCAGATACCGAGTCACTGTATTCCATTTCACGGCTGTATTCACCGTTAAAGATTGCAACCATCTGGTCGCAGGTCTTTATGGTAAGCTGTAGGTCCCGCTTGAGATTCTTCTGGTGGCGCAAACCCACTAACCACATGGGTACACCGATAGGGAAGAGGAAAGCAAGGACGGTGCCTATGGTCTTGCTTCCAGTGGGACGATAGGTCAGAAGCTGACGAATGACAGGATAGTCCATCGCCTTGTTAAGAATCATCTGGTCACGAGAGTTGGAAAGATAGTCCACCACCGAGTCCACCTGCTCGGCCAATGACTTGATTGCGTTCTTGTCATAACCTTTCTGCCAATAGTCAATGTAACGCTGCCGACCGGGATAACGGTCAAGAAACTGCTGGCAAGATGACTTGAGCGCATTGACTTGGTCTGTGGCTTCGCTGGTAACGACCTCGTTAATAATGACTTCCTTGGCTACCAGCTTACGGGTCTGGTGCAGGCCGGTGAAGCGTCGCAGGAAGTTGAGCCAAGCATCAGGATTAAAGACTGCAGAGTCATTGACAGCCTTCTTGGTCAAGAATATTCCCAAGGGTAACAGAACAGCCGAACTGAGCCAAATACCTTGCCACACCTCGGCACGGCCATCACGAGCCAACTTGTAGCCCATATTATCAATAATGTAATAGATGATGAAGAGTAGGACTGACACAACGATGGGAGTGCCCAAGCCACCCTTGCGGATGATGGCGCCCAGCGGGGCTCCGATAAAGAAGAAAATAAGACAAGCCAGCGACAAAGTGAACTTCTTCATCAACTCAATCTGATGACGACGGATGACATAATTGTCATCATTGATGGTGTAGCCCTGGAACTGGAGATCCTGCATTGATGTCGTTGCGCGCATCATCGCTTGATTGACAATCTGCTGCTGCTCGTGTTCCGAGAGTCCATTAATGATATCCTTGATGTCAACTGCCTTGTCCAATTTCACCTCCTTGACCGGCTCTTGAATCTGTTGCCTGTCCTTGTAAATTGTACGAACAAGGGGTACGCCACACTCGGGCTGTGTGCGCATGCGGGTTATCACATTCTGGGCTGCTGAATCGACCTTGATCCTCACCGAGTCGATGGTCTGCTGCAGCTCGGTGATATTTTTACCCACATACTGAGACCGCATGGTCTCGTCATCCATGCGGGAGAAATTGGCATCGTATGGAATAAGGATTTCCTTATCATGGAAGGTCTCCCTGCGGTACAGGTCGCCACTCATGCCGTTGACACCGCCCCCGCCCTTCATGTCCTCATACCATGACCCCTTATACAGGGTCAACACCAGATGGCGCTTGTCCTCGGTCATGCTAAGGCGGCCTGAGTCGGCAGCGACAATGCGTGGATACATCGAGGTGCGTGACACATCATAGATGAGCATGTTGTAGAGCATGTCACGTTCCTTGTCATTGCGCTTGACAAAGATATTGTAGCCGGGAATCTGACTATAGACCGCACCTTCAGGAATGTCAAGGGTGGGAGAGGTCTGCCGCATGGAGAAGAGCAGAGTCCACATCTTCACTTGGGACTGCGGGAGCACGTTGTTCTGGAAAAAGAATGCACCGACTGCCACAATAGCCATCAATATGGCAAGAGGCTTCATGATGGTCGTCAACGAGATGCCCGAAGACTTGAGTGCCGTCAATTCCACGTGTTCGCCTAGATCGCCGAAGGTCATCAGCGCTGCCAGCAGGATACTGAGTGGCAATGCGAGAGGCACCATCGATAGCGCGGCATAGAAAAACAGCTCGGCAACCACATCGATACTCAGTCCCTTACCCACTAGTTCGTCAATGTAACGCCACAGGAACTGCATCATCACGATAAAGAGACAGATACAAAAAGTCATCAGGAACCTGGGAAGGAACCTGGATAGCATAAACGTGTATAATCTCTTTATCTTCAACATCGGGATGCGACAAGTTGTCAAATCGCCTGCAAAGATAATGATTTTTTAATGAATAGACCCTAGTTTATGATTTCTAATTGGCATGTCAGGGAAAACGATGCCATGTTTTCAAGACTGGACAACATAATCACTCTCAATCTGTTTCGGGTAATGGGCCTAAACCTAATTGAGAATTGTAGTAACGACGGTCACCAGTAACCTCTTGACCAATGAACGAAGGTAAGGAAAAATGATAATCCTCGCTGGGAATTTCCAACTCGGCAACGACAATGCCCTGGAGGGCGCCGTGAAATTCGTCAACTTCCCATTTATTCCCTTCATGTTGAACAATGTAGCGTGTCTTCTCGATGACGGGCGGCTTGCACAAGGACATCATCTGCAAGGCATCTTCCAGAGGCACTTCGTATTCAAACTCGGGATGCGCCGCTCCCGTGCCTTTGCCCTTGATGGTAATATACCCTTTCTTGTCTCGTGTCCTGACCCGTACCGTGCGTTCCGGGTCCCTTGAGAGGAACCCTTGCCTGATCTCACTGCTGGCGCTGGCCAATTGCTTGTAGGAGTCATCCTTGACCAGATACTTGTGTTCAATTTCCAATCCCATGTATGATTTCCTGTTATTGAGCTAACGGTTTAGTCGCTGCTGACGTACCTTAACGCGCGCGGGCAACCGTCTTTTCTATATATTAACGATTAGATGCACCCTTTATTATAATGATGGGGAAAAGTCTATTTTTAGTACACAAGATATCTTTCTCCGAAAAAAAATGTAATTTTGCACCCTTGTGAAACTCCTTTCCCGACATATCTCATGTTTCTTGGTTCTGCTTGCCACGGTATTGACAGTTGCAGCGCAGCAGTCGTCCATGACCCAGATTACGGGCATGGTGCGTGATTCGTTGACCCGAGAAGGTATTGCCTATGCGTCTATAGCATTGGTGGGCACCAATGAGGGAACAATGGCCACCGATAAAGGCGGGTTCACGGTAAACTCACGAGCCAACTTCTCGCGACTACGTGTCACGGCTATGGGTTATAAGGCCAAGGAGGTGGAAATCAAGCAAGGCCAGGGTAGCGTGGTACTCGTTGACCTGGTGGCTACAGGTGTTGAGCTTGACGAGCTTGTTGTTCGCCGAGGCAAGGAACATTACAGCAAAAAGAACAACCCGGCCGTTGATATGATTAAAGCCTTGCGTGCGCGCCGCGATGATAACGATCCTCGTCGTTACTCGCACTATGGATATTCACAGTATGAGCGCATGCTACTGGGATTCGGTAATTTGGATGACATCATCAGCAAGCCCGAGGACCAACAGTGGGCACGGGAATATGCCGACACATCCCTGCTGACTGGTCACCGCGTCTTGCCCATTTCTATCAAGGAAACCGTCGCTCGCGACTATTACAGCCATGACGATGGACACAAACAGCTCATTTTGGGAACTCGCAGCGCTGGTATTGACGAGCGCATTGACCAGGAAAATATCAAGCGTGTACTTGATGACTTTATGGGCGAAATTGATATTTTCCAGAATGATGTGACTCTGTTGACAAACCGCTTTGTCAGCCCCCTGTCACGCATTGCGGTGGATTTCTATAAGTTTTATCTTAATGACACGGTTATAGTGGATGGTGAGCGCTGCGCGGTGCTCAGCTTCGTGCCATTCACGCCTCAGACGTTTGGCTTTCTGGGGCGCCTCTATGTCTCCCTCGAGGACTCGACGATGTTCATCAAGCGGGTATCGATGGGAGTTCCGCATGACATCAACCTCAACTATGTGGACCGCATGAGCATTGAGCAGGATTTTGAACGGGCTCCTGATGGTTCAAGGCTCAAGGTGAGAGATAATGTTGAGGTGAGTTTTAAGCTCGTACCTGGGGTGCCCGAGGTGTTTGCACGACGTGAGACTATCTATCGGGATCACAATTTTGCCCGTGCCGAGGGTGGAGTGTTCAATTTCAAGGGAGAGCGCCGGGCTGAAGGCAGCGCCACTTATATGCCCGATGAGTTCTGGCAGGAGTATAGGCCGGCTGATGTTCGGACGACGACAGCTAGCATGCGGGGATTGATGCAGCGGTTGCGGGGCTCAAAGTTGTTTTATTGGGCTGAACAAGTAGTTGTGGTTATGGTAAACGGCTATCTCCCGACAGCACGTGTCAGCAAGATAGACATTGGCCCTCTCAACACGATCATCAGTGGGAACTCTCTTGAGGGTGTCAGATTGCGGCTTGGCGCAATGACCAATGTCAACTTGAGCAGGCATTGGTTCGCGCGTGCCTATGCGGCCTATGGCTTCAAAGATAAGAAGTTAAAGTATATGGCATCGCTGGAGTATTCCTTTAGCACCAAGAAAACTCTTGACCAGGAATTCCCCATTCACAGTCTGCGTCTGACCCACAAGTATGACGTTGATAAATTGGGTCAACATTATTTATACACCAATCCAGATAACGTCTTCTTGACACTGCGCCGACACAAGGATGTCCGTATGCAATACATGCGCACCACACGCCTTGAATACCGCCGCGAGTGGTATAATCACTTCTCTATCGCTCTCGGGATTGAGCACAATGTGCATGAGGCGACTCAGTTTGTTCCCTTTGTCTTTGCCGACGGCACTACGCAGCGCCGTTATACCCAGGCTGGCTTTACTGCCCAACTGCGTTTTGCTCCAGGCGAGACATTTTATCAGGCACGATCCTATCGCATCCCCATCAATATGGATGCGCCCATTATCACATTGACACAGACCTATATGCCTAAGGGTTTTATGGGTAGCCTTCACGAAGTCAACAAGACTGAACTGGGATTGCAGAAGCGCCTGTGGTTCTCGGCATTCGGCTATGCTGATGTCATTGTGCGTGGCGAGAAGGTCTGGAGCCGGGTCGCTTATCCTGACCTGCTCATGCCTAACGTCAACCTTTCTTATACAATACAGCCCGAAAGTTATGCCCTGATGAAGCCCATGGAGTTCATCGGCGATCAGGCCTTGTCGTGGGATTTGACTTACTGGGGAAATGGCGTGTTGATGAATCGCTTGCCCCTCATCAAGCGACTGCGATTGCGTGAGGTGCTGACCTTGCGAGGCATCTGGGGAAGCCTTAGCGATAAGAATAATCCTGCCATGGCCAGTCAAGGCTTGAAGAGCAACCTCTTTCTTTTCCCGGCCGATGCTCCCTGCCAGTCATTGGATGGCACCCCTTACATGGAGGCGGGTGTCGGTCTTGACAACATTTTCACTATACTCAGGGTGGACTATGTCTGGCGACTCACTTATCGTGATCATGCGGGGACTGACCGCCACGGCATTCGCATCCAGCTGCACTTCAACTTCTAGCGTTACAAGGGGTCACCCTTGTTAATAACTTTTTCTTGTGAGGGTGGAAAAAAAGAAGTACCTTTACACTCCAATACTTATAGTGGCATCCATGCCTCAATAAACCAGATAATCAACCGAAAACTACAACAATGATGGTACCATTTGTGCATCTGCACGTACATTCACAATATTCCATCCTTGACGGGCAAGCTCCTGTCAAGGCTCTGGTCGATAAAGCTATTGCCGATGGCATGAAAGGCATGGCTTTGACCGACCATGGCAACATGTTTGGCATCAAGGAGTTTCACGACTATGTTTCAAAACTAAACAAGAAGCGCACGGAGGCCGGTGACGAGAAATTCAAGCCCATCTTCGGCTGCGAGGTGTATGTGGCCAACAATTCTCGACATGATCGTACCGACAAGCGTGACAATGGCAACCATTTGATCCTGCTTGCCAAGAATTTGAAGGGTTACAAGAATCTCATTAAGATTGTTTCCCACGCATGGACCGAGGGCATGTACTACCATCCCCGCACCGACCACAGCGAGCTGGAGAAATATCATGAAGGTATCATCTGTTGCTCGGCCTGTCTAGGTGGCGAAGTTCCACAACTTATCATGCATGGCCAGATGAAACAGGCTCGTGAAACGATACAATGGTTCAAGAGCGTTTTTGGTGACGATTACTACCTTGAGTTGCAGCGTCACAAGGCGAACGTGGCCCGTGCAAATCATGAGACTTACGAGAAACAATGCCTCGTCAATGATGCACTGATTCAATTTGCACGTGAGTTGGACATTAAGCTCATCTGCACCAATGACTCCCACTTTGTCAACGAGGAGGATGCCGATGCCCACGAGCGTCTCATCTGCCTCTCGACAGGCAAGAAACTCACCGACGAGAACATCATGCTCTATAGCAAGCAAGAATGGTTCAAGACACAGGAGGAGATGAACGAAGTGTTTGCCGACATCCCTGAAGCCTTACTGAACACCAACGAGATTCTTGACAAAATCGAGATCTATAGCATTGATCATGCTCCCATCCTGCCGGATTTCCCTTTGCCTGACGGCTTCAAGGACGAGGACGATTACCTGCGTTATCTAGTCTATGAGGGCGCAAAAGAGCGTTGGCCCGATATCACCGAGGAACAGCGTGAACGCCTGGATTTTGAGCTGGAAACCATCAAGAACATGGGATTCCCCGGCTACTTCCTCATTGTGCAAGACTATATCCGCATGGCTCCGAAGTTGGGTTGCTCTGTTGGCCCTGGACGTGGATCAGCCGCTGGATCGGCCGTTGCCTATTGCCTGGGTATCACCAAGATAGATCCATTGAAATACGATTTGCTGTTTGAGCGTTTCTTGAATCCGGACCGCATCTCATTGCCTGATATCGATACCGACTTTGACGATGACGGACGTGCCGCTGTGCTCAACTATGTCACCGAGAAATACGGTGCCGAGAAGGTGGCACACATTGTGACCTATGGCACAATGGCCGCCAAGAGCGCGATTAAGGACGTTGCCCGTGTCGAGGATTTGTCAGTCAACGAGAGCAACCGCCTGGCTAAGTTTATCCCCTCATCTCCTAACGAGATGCCCGAGAAAGAGGGTGGCAAGAAATATAAGATCACTGTCAAGAACTGTCTGGAGTGCTTCCCTGACTTCCGCGCCGAACTTAACAACGAGGATCCACGTGTGGGTGAGACGATCCGTTTTGCCGAGAAGCTAGAGGGTAGCGTGCGCAGTACTGGTGTGCATGCCTGCGGTGTGATCATCGGTCGCGACGACATCACCGACTGGGTGCCGGTGAGCACGGCCACCGACAGTGACGGCGAGAAGATTATCGTCACCCAATATGAGGGTGGCGTGATTGAGAGCACAGGTCTTATCAAGATGGACTTCTTGGGACTGAAGAACCTGTCCATCATCAAGGATGCCCTTGCCGGTATCAAGCTCAACCATGGCATTGACATCGACATCGAGAAGATCCCGATCGATGACCCCAAAACATACGAGCTTTATTGCAAAGGGCATACATCGGGTACTTTCCAGTTCGAGTCGGCTGGCATGCAGAAGTACTTGATAGAACTTCACCCCACATGCTTTGAGGATCTTATCGCCATGAATGCCCTGTATCGTCCAGGTCCCATGGACTACATCCCCTCGTTCATCAACCGCAAGCAGGGTAGGGAAGCCATCGAGTATGATATTCCCTGCATGGAGAAGTACTTGAAGGAGACCTATGGCATCACGGTCTATCAGGAGCAGGTCATGCTGTTGTCCCGTCAACTGGCCGGATTTACCCGTGGCCAGAGCGATACCCTGCGCAAGGCGATGGGCAAGAAGCAGATCGAGAAGATGAACGAGCTCGAGGCGCTCTTCTATGAGGGGGGCGAGAAAAACGGTCATGACAAGAAGGTGCTAAACAAGATCTGGGAGGACTGGAAGAAGTTTGCCTCCTATGCTTTCAACAAGTCTCACGCCACTTGCTATAGCTGGGTTGCCTATCAGACGGCTTATCTCAAGGCCAACTATCCCAGTGAATACATGGCTGCTGTATTGAGCAGTAACCTCAACGACGTGGACAAGCTCTCTAAATATATGGACGAGTGCCGTGCCATGGGCATCGAGGTGCTTGGACCCAACATTAACGAATCTTACAAGAACTTCAGTGCCACCAAGGACGGCCGCATCCGCTTCGGTCTGGGAGGCATCAAGGGTGTGGGGGCTGGCTGTGTTGACTCCATCGTTGAGGAACGTGACAAAAACGGAGCCTACAAGGACATCTTCGACTTTGTGCAGCGCATCAACCAGGGATCCTGTAATCGCAAGGCTCTGGAATCAATGGCTCTGGCGGGCGCTTTTGATGACTTCAAGGAGATTAAGCGTGAAGATTTCTTTGAGGTCAATCCTCGTGGAGAAGCCTTCAGTGAAACGCTCATGCGATTTGGACAGCGATACCAGACCAGCCAGCAGGAGATGCAGAACTCGCTCTTCGGGGCCTTTGGGGCTATTGAAGTGGCGACTCCAGCCATTCCTCAGGCCGAGCCGTGGTCCCAGCTTGAGCGACTGAACCGCGAGCGCGACCTGGTGGGCATGTACTTGTCTGCCCATCCGCTTGATCCATACTACATTGAGGTCAATTACGGCTGCGACACGCCATTGGCCGAGGTCAAGAATCGCTCCGATCAATTGGATAAGGAGTTGACCATGGGCGGCCTTGTCGTTGACTTCCAGACCCGTATGGGCAAGAAGGGCAATCAATTCGGCATTCTCAAGATTGAGGACTATTCGGGGTCATTCGAGTTCATGCTGTTCGGCAATAAATTTGTTGATTACCAGAAGTTTGGTGTGCCTGGCTATGCTATAGTTGTCCGCGGAGCCTACGAGAAGGGCTATAGAGATGATGTCCGCTTCAATGTCAAGTCAATCGACTTGCTCGAGAACCTCAAGGGAAAGATGCTCAAGAACCTGGTCATCAACATCAATGATGACGACCTCAACAGCGTCGACTTCCTCAAGCAGAACCTAGGTGCCCAGGGTGACAACCGTTGTGACCTGTACTTCCGCATGAAGGACCAGCTGAGTGGAAATTATGTCATGTTGCGCTCCCGCAAACCCATTGCTGTTGACAAGCATTTGCTGGAATCGTTGCGTGAAGCAGACATTAAATTCAAGGTCAATGCCAGAGTGTGAAATATTATCTGTCTTTGGAGCATTTTGGCATGCATTTTGCAGCAATGATATTTTAGATTTTACTACAATAAACAATTAAAACCAAAGTTGAAAAATGGCTACTGTAATTAATGACGCAAACTACAAGGAATTACTGGAATCCGGCAAACCTGTTGTGATTGACTTCTGGGCACCCTGGTGCGGTCCCTGCCGCAGCATTACTCCTATTGTCGAAGAGCTTGCAACCGTCTATGAAGGTCGTGCGATTATCGGCAAGTACAATGTTGACGAGGACACCGATCTGGGTGTAGAATATGGCATCCGCAACATCCCGACCATGATCTTCTTCAAGGACGGCAAGATGGTGGACAAGCATGTTGGCACCATCACCCGCGATGCCCTTGTTGCTAAGATTGACGCTCTGTTGTAATTCCTTTACAAGAGAGAGACGACCATGAGAAACAGGCGTCACTACGGAGCCTGCTTTCTCATGGTATATCTACCCCATACCTTTACTTAAGAATAAACACAGTAACAATTAGATTAATAAACATGAGGAAAATAAGGATTCTGCTACTCGTGATGTGCTGCATGATGCTAGGTCTTGAAGCCAATGCGCAGAAGGATAAGCGACCCACATCCTATAATTATCAACGTGGATATGAGGCATTTGAGGGTGATGACTACGAGGAAGCACTTGATTATTTCAATCGGGAACTCCAAGAGAATCCCAAGAATGGTTATGCCCATACCCTGGTGGCCGTTGTCTATTATTACAATGATGAATATGGCAAGGCTTTAAATTCGGCTGATCAAGCCATCAAGCACCTTCCAAAGAAGGATTCTGAGTATCAGATTCTTGCCCATGTTACCAAATCGGCTGTTCAACTGGTTCTTGAAGACACTGCACAGGCGGTATCAACTCTAACAACAGCCATAAAGAATTTTCCCAAGGAATCAGACTTGTATGAGAAAAGGGCTCAAGTTTATTATGAGCTCAGGCAGTATGACTTGTCCGATGCTGATTATCGCAAGATGATCGAGCTGACCCCTGGCGAAACGACGGGATATATGGGACTAGGTCGCAATGCCAATGCTCAAAAGCGCTGGGATGAAGCCATAAAGCAATTTGACTATGCTGCCAAGTTGTCCAGTGGCTATTCGGCTGCCTATGCTTTCCGTGCCGAATCCTACATCGGAATGAAGAAATGGGATGAAGCTACCGATGACCTCATGACGGCACTTAAGTTGGACAGCAACCTCAAGGCCTTCGGTCTGACTACTGAACTGAAAGAGCCTGCCTTGACGATGATGGCGTCAAAGCTCAAGGTACAGTCGGCCAAAGCCCCCAACGAGTCGCAATGGCCTTATATCATCGGCACCATGTATGAGAGCAACGACCAGTACAAGAAGGCGATAGAGTTCTATAATGATGCCAACAACAAGGATCCCAACCTCTCTATTCTATACAGGATTGCCAGCTGTCATTACAGGACCGGCAATTACCAGCAGGCTCTTGTCTTCATCAATCAAGCGCTGAACATGGACAGCACCGATACTGACTGCTTGACCAAGAAGGCCGACATCTACATGGAACTGGAAGACTTGAATGCAAGCCTCGAGCAGTGGGACAAGGTAATCGAACTTGACCCCGAGGATGGCACCTATTACTTGCAACGTGGTTGGGTCAAGAAGTATAACGGTGACACCATCGGCGCGATGGAGGACATCTCGATGTGCATTGTGCTGTTACCTAAACTCAGCATGGGTTATATCGCCCGTGGTGATCTCTATACGATGCAGGGCGAGACCGAATTGGCTCGTCAGGACTATAACAAGGTGATTGAACTGGAAAAGAATCCCGAGGATCACCAGTGCATCTATTATGCTTATCAATCTCTGGGCGAGAACGACAAGGCCATCGCATTGCTCGACTCGGTAATCCGTAATGACTCGACCGACGAATCGGCTTTTTACAATGCCGCATGCATCTATTCCCGCATGCACAACAAAGATAAGGCCTTGGAGTACCTGCGCAAGAGCATGGAACTGGGTAACCGCAGCTTCGGTCACATGAAGTATGATCCTGACATGAATTTCCTCCGTGATACAGAGGAATACAAGAACTTGATTGAGCAGTTCAAGAAGAGCAGCCAGGGTGACGAAACCCGTGAGCAGGCCACCAGTCCGATGGTCACGACCGAAGTCCCGTTTACCAAGGATGCCGGTGTCTGCATGGTCAAGTGCCAGATCAATGGTTTGCCTTTGTCATTTGTGTTTGACACGGGAGCCAGCGATGTGACCTTGTCGATGGTAGAAGCCACTTTTATGGTAAAGAACGGCTACTTGACGGATAGCGATATCGTTGGCAGTCAGCGATACATGGATGCCAATGGTAATGTGACCGTCGGCACCGTCATCAACCTCAAGAAGGTGGATTTCGGGGGATTGAGTCTGACAAATGTCAGGGCATCGGTTGTCAGAAATCAGAAGGCTCCGTTGCTGTTAGGTCAGAGTGTACTCGGGCGATTGGGTAAGATAGAGATTGATAATCAGCAGCAAGTACTCAAGATCACTCATCCCCAGGATTTGTAAAAGGGTTACACTAAGGGAATGTCTTGTTGAGGAATAAATAGCCTAATCAAATCTTTGGGGTTTGATTAGGCTCGATTTTATATTTAAGACCATTACTGTCCGGGGAAAAATCGCTAGGGATCCATAAACACATTGAAAACAATATCGTACAAGGGGCTTGCTCTGAAGCCCGTTAGGGCTGGCCAGGGCATAGGCAGGCGGTGGAGTGAGGCGAAGCCGAACGGAACCCCTGTATCGTGTCAACCCCGACCAATATTTAGCCCCATCGGGGCGGCAGGCTTAGCATCAGTAACTTACTGCC